>QBMS01000032.1:28103-34329 GCA_003249095.1 Snowella sp. | reverse complement strand
GGGAATCCTCAAACCGCGCCCGCACCGCCATCAGGAGAGAAAAAGCCATGACCTTTGTTGAAGAATTTAATACGCAGACAGAAGAATTTGATACAGGTGGGGGCTATCCGACGGCTTTTGGGATTACCTTTACTCCCCAAATCACAGGCATCGCCCTGGGTGTATTGGGCTTGGTCGGTGCGGGTTACGTACTTTCTACCTTTTTTCTGCCTGCTTGGGATGAACTCCAAAAAATCAAGGCAGACGAGACAACTAAGCAACAAATGGTTGATCAGCAAAAGTCTGGCCAATTGGATCGCAAGTTAGTAGAAGCCGAATCCAAACTCAAGCAAACAGAAAGTCGTAAAGCTCAGGTTTTATCTTTGTATGCGAGTCCTAGTGATCTGAAAACGTTTTTGTTAGACATCAGTAAGTTTTTTGTTGCTCGCAATGTAAAACTAGAAAGTTTTTTACCCCAGGGCGATCCTGTTGTGGTTGGGGATGATTCTTTGGGGCCTGCGGTCAAAAATAAACTCAAGCGTCAAAGTTTTCAGGTGGCATTTGAGGGAGCTTTTGGGGATACGCATAATCTCATTAGGGATTTGGAGCGATTACAACCCTTGATTCTGATCAAAAATCTTAAGACGGATCTGACGGAACCCAATTTTGATGTGACAGTGGTTAAGGACAACGGAAAAGCAACGGTAGTTTCGGACAAAAATGATGGTTTAAAAACTTCTATGACTTTGGATGTCCTGATTCCTCTAACTCCCGAAGAAATAGCGGCTTTGGCTCCACCCCCACCCCCTGCTGGTACAACTCCAGAGGGACAGCCCGCTCCTGGTGCTTCACCACCACCGAAATAAAAACTTTTGATTTGCCCCTAATTTATATTTATCCCATTATTTGACTTGAAAGAGTAAGAGGAGTGCGTTTTATGAAAAATTATCATTCTTTATTGTTGGCAAAAACGGCTGTGTGTTTTCTGTTAATTGCCCAGCCGTCCCAGGCAGTTAATCCATCAGAAACGGATTTAACGATCGCTTCTCCCTTGATGACTGAGGATAAGGTTGTTGATGAAACAAAAATTTCGATTGAGCGCGATTTAGGGGTTGATCTAGGGGAAAATCTCACTACGAAGGATGGGGATCTCTTGAGGTCGGATAGTCTAGGAGTAAAAATCAAAGGATTGGAGACACCTTCTTTGGAAGTTGCGCCGAAAATTGCTCAGTCCTATGATCCGTCTGGGGGAATGCCTGTTCCTCCGAATGGGGTGATGGTTCCGAATCCCGAAATTATTATTAAGTCGAACGGTACGTCAAATCCGACGATTATTACACCGACAATGCCGATGGTTCCTGTTTTACCACGCGCTGTTGCGCCTCCTGTGGGAGATATGTCGATTTCTAATGTTAATGGTCGTTATGATCCGATTGATTTAGGGCCTGCGGGTAATACTATCATTCCTCGATTGGTATTGAGAAAAGCCCCTGCGGACGAGGTTTTAAAAGTTTTAGCTCGTTATGCGGGTGTGAATTTAGTTTCTATTGATAGTACGGGTTCAGAAGGCGCAGATCCAGCACAAGCAGCTGCTCCAGTGCCAACTGATTCATCATCAAGTGGGAATGCTAATATTTCTCTTGATATTGAAAATGAACCTGTACAAAATGTTTTCAACTCTGTTTTAATGGCTTCTGGTTTGAAAGCCTCACGTCAGGGTAATACTATTTTTGTGGGTAAGAAATTACCTGATGCAGCACGTAATACAATTACCCGAACAATTCGTCTTAATCAAGCAAGTGCGGAAGAGGTCTCTTCTTATCTTGCTTTACAAGGTGCTTCCTTTAACATTATTATTAGTAAACCTGGTGCACCACCGCAAGTGGTCGCTGTTCAAGTAGATAAAAAAACAGTTATAGATCCAGTTTCCCCTCTAGTTGGTTTGCTTGTTGCATCAGATAAACGTCTTAATTCCGTAACCTTAGTTGGCGAAACTCGTTTAGTTGAATTAGCAACTACATTATTAGCCCAATTGGATGCTCGTCGTCGTCAAGTTGCTGTTAACGTTAAAGTTGTTGATGTTAATTTAAATAATATTCAAGACTACAATAGTAGTTTTTCCTTTGGTATCGGTGATGGTTATTTTGTCCAGGATAATGGAGCCGCTGTGATGCGATTTGGGAGTACGGCTCCTGTTTCTAGTAATACGATGAATAGTGCCACTGGAAGACTTAGCAATCCTCCGATCATTACTAACCCACTAAGCGATGCAAACGTATTTTTAGATACCTCAAACCCCACTATTGTTCAGGGCATAAATGGTGGAATTACTAGTGTCTTTTTTCCGTCCGTTGCTGGTGTTTCAGGTAACCCAACTCAAACAGGCTTAACAACATTTACTCCTGCTCAATCAGTAACAGATAATGGTGTAACCACAATTACTGCCGCTACAGCGGAATATGGACTACCTTCCTATTTCCAATATCCCAAAAAATTTCAGGCACAGGTTGAGGCTCAAATCCGCAGTGGTAACGCGAAAATTTTAACAGATCCGACCTTGGTGGTTCAAGAAGGTGAAATAGCAGATGTTAAATTAACTCAATCAGTAGTGACCAGCGTTAATAGTCAGGTTGATCCCCTGAGTGGTGTGAGGACAACAACCCCTGTTCTTTCGGATGTGGGATTGTCCCTGAATGTAAACCTGGATAGAATTGACGATAATGGATTTATTACTTTATCCGTTAATCCAACTATTGCGGCTCCTGGGGCAACACAACAGTTTGAAAGTGGGCCTGGCGCGAATAATACTCTGACTCTAATCAACAAACGCGAGGTTAAGTCTGGAAAAATTCGCCTACGAGATGGTCAAACGCTAATCTTAACAGGTGTTATTCAAGAAACCGATCAAACAACAACCAGTAAAGTACCAATTTTAGGCGATATTCCCATTTTAGGCGCGTTATTCAGAAGTCAAAGTGATACAACTGCTCGCACGGAAGTAGTCATCATGGTTACACCGCAAATTCTGAATGATGGTACAGAGGCTCAATTTGGTTTCAATTACACACCAAGCAAGGCATCGGCAGACTTTTTGAGACAACAAGGTTTCCCTGTTCAAGCTCAACCTTAAGATGACAAATTCACTATAATTTAATTACTTTCTATGGATCAATAAATACGATGGAGACCATTACGATTGATGTTCCCTCAGATGTTGTGATCGCTGATCAAAATTCGACACCGAATGAACAAGAAAAAATTAATAATAAAGAATCTGCATTAAATCGCCTATGGCAAACAATGGATGACATTGCAGAAAAAGCTGCCGAGAGAGGTTTAACACCAGAAATTTTAGAAACTCTTTTAGAGAAAAATTAGGTTTATTTTGCAGAACAATTTAATAAATTTCAATATTCCCTTTCTCATGAATCCCCATGTTAGTCACCACCCGTGCGATCGCGTTTTCTGTTTTAACGTTTGCCTTTATCCTTCCCGTAAGAGCCGAAAATATTGAGCATTTAAGTCAATTATTAAGAACAAAACAATGCCAATTTTGTGACCTCAGTGGCGCAGGGTTAGTATTTGCCAATCTTGCAGGAGCTAATCTTGCAGGAGCTAATCTCGCAGGAGCCAACCTGAGTCAAGCTAAACTCGCAGGAGCTAATCTCAGTGGAGCCAACCTCAGTGGAACTTCCTTCACTGGTGCAGATTTAACAGGAGCCAATCTCAACGGTGCGCTAGTTAACGGAGCCGATTTGCGGGGAGCCTATCTCACTAACGCTAGTCTCATTGGAACCAGTATGGATACCGCCTATGTCCAAGGCGCGATCGGAATGCCCAATAATGCAGGAAGTCCAGAAATGTTCTATGGTTGGGGACTGCTCGAAGCCCAAAAAGGTAACTATAAAGCCGCTTTAACGAATTATGATAAAGCCTTGGCGATCAATCCCAACTTTGCCCAGGGTTATTTAGGGCGAGGACTCGCATTTTTGAGACTGGGAAACGAAAATGCCGCCAAACAAAACGTTGAATACGCTTCTAAACTCTTTGAAGAACAAAAAAATCCAGACGGTTACGAAACAGCCCAAAACTTTTTAAAAAATCTAGAAGCCGTTCAGACAGCCCGCAATAATAACGGTGGAGCTAATCCCCAATTAGACGGCATTATCCGAGGTGTTGCTTCCCTGGCCATGCAATTTCTCTTAAAAGGTGCGAAATTACCTTTTTGATAACGGCAACTTTTCCCTATTGCTGAACGACTTCTAGGGAAATACCTGCAATAATAGGAAAGAAGATTCACGCTCGATTTTAATCTCGATTTTAATGAAAGAGTGACTCCCCGCGATCGCCTGCTAATATTATGATTTCCAGATTTCCATCTGTCTTGTTCGGTCAGATAATGGGTTAAGTCATGATACTGACA
The DNA here is from genome assembly GCA_003249095.1 of Snowella sp. GTDB lineage: Bacteria > Cyanobacteriota > Cyanobacteriia > Cyanobacteriales > Microcystaceae > Snowella. The sequence continues at coordinate 29,927 of QBMS01000032.1, read as the reverse complement.
GATTCCCTCCTACTCGATTACAAACGTTGTCAACGGCGTGCCTTTTTAAATTTGTACGGTAATTCGGACGAGCGGAGTTCGGAACGGGATTTTTTGCTTAAATTAAGGCAAGAAAGCCAAAAACATATCACCTCTGTTTTGACAGAATTTTATCCCGACCATCACCAACCCCAATCTCCCCGTAAAGACTGGGAAAAACGGGTCGCTGAAACAAAAACCTTGATGGAACAGGGAGTTGATTGTATTTATGACGGTTTTTTAGCCCATGCCCTGCGGGAACCCAGTCAGGAACGGGAAGGATTAATTCTTTTGGGTCATCCCCATTTATTAGTTAAACAATCGGGAAACTCGGTTTGGGGAGACTGGTTTTATACCCCCGTGAGTATTCAACTGGGACGGCGACCGAAGCCAGAATATAAAATTTTAGCCGCCCTCTATGCCCAACTGCTGGCGGTGTGGCAGGAACGATTTCCGCCCTACGCTGAGATTATTTTGCGTCGTCAGAATCGGTATCGCGTGGATTTAGTCGAGTGGTTGCCGCGTTTGCATAGTACCATTACTGAGTGTTTACAAACCCTGGTGCAGCGCCAAGAACCCGAAGTTTTTATTTCTCGCCAACGTTGCAATTTATGTCATTGGTATGACCATTGTTACGCGATCGCCCAATCCCAAAGCCATTTATCCCTCGTGCCTGGGGTGACTCCTAGCCGCTATGAATCCCTACAGGAAATGGGCGTTGTCACTGTTACTTCTTTGGCCGAAGCTTGTCCCGTCACGATGGCTGAAACGTTTGGGAACGCGATCGCTTCTCAGTTGCAGACCCAGGCGATCGCTATTATGGAAAATCGAGCCATTGCTAAAACAAATCTTCCCAAAAAACCTTTACCCAACGCCAACTTTGAGATTTATTTTGATATCGAAGCAGAACCCGAACGTAATTTAGATTATTTATTAGGCGTTATTTTAATTAATCGACAAACGAGCGAAGAAACTTTCTATGGTTTTATTGCGGAAGAACCAGAGGAGGAAGGAAACATTTGGCAGGAATTTTTGACATTAATGCAAACCTATCCTACGGCTCCTATTTTCCATTTTGCCGAGTATGAAGTCGAAACGATTAAACGATTAGCCCAACTCTATAACACTCCCAAAAAAGAGAGGGATCAATTATTAAACCGTTGTTTTGATCTCCATCATTATGTGGTTAATACGGTCACTTTTCCCGTAGAAAATTATTCCCTAAAAACTTTAGCAAATTGGTTAGGATTTCAGTGGCGCGATAGTAATGCCAGTGGTGATCAATCCGTCTGGTGGTATGACCAATGGCTAGAAACTCGCGATCGCAATTTTTTGGACTTAGTTCTGCGCTATAACGAGGATGATTGTCGGGCAACTTGGATTTTAAAGGATTGGTTAGTCAATTTTTTTGAGAAAAATAATCTTTAGCCCTCTCTTTTTTTATTCAGCGATCGCACTAAAAGAATGAGAACAAAGATTAAAATTATTGATTTTTTAATTTACTCCATACCTTCTAGTAATTAGTGATAAGAAGTTCAGAAATAGCCCCTCTCCTAGAAGTTTTAGAATTAATCATGCGATTTGCTTGAATGCGATTAATGGTAAAATCTGAATAGAGTTCATCAAAGAAATTATCGTTTTTATCAATATTTTTTGGGTCTGAGTTACTCAGCATTAATTTAGTTCCCTGATGATCTAATTTTTGATAAAAACTTGCCAATCTTTTTTGCTCGTCATCATTAAAATCAAATTGAGAATAGGATTTAAAACTAGCCGTCTTAGTTAATGGACGATAGGGAGGATCGA
>QBMS01000032.1:0-28093 GCA_003249095.1 Snowella sp. | reverse complement strand
GAAATAGACAAAAGTTTTAGGTGTTGCTAGGTTTTGAATTTGAGTAAAATCTGAATATTGAATAGTTGCTTTTTGAAGTAATTTTGCAGCCAAAAGCAAATTATTGGTATTACAAATTCTAGGATTTTTATAATTTCCAAATGGAACGTTAAAATATCCTTTTTTATTTACACGAAAAAGACCATTAAAGCAGGTTCTATTAAGAAAGATAATTTCTGCGGATCTGGTAAACCAAGATCTCTCGAAATTTTTTAGGTCTATTTGATTTTTAAAGTCATTATAATTGTTCCTTTTATTAAAAAAATAAATTTTACGCTTTTCTTCATTTAAAATTAGATATTCATTTTCAATTTTTTTGAGTTCTTCAATTAGAGAGTTTACGTCTTTTTGAATTGTTCTGTAGAGAAGAATTAGCTCTTGGTTAATATCGGATAAATAAAATTTCCTGATATTAAAATTTTGAGCAACCCAAAAAAAGACTGCGCCTCCTCCTACAAATGGTTCAATATAACAATCTATTTTTCCTTCAATTAATTCTTGAGGTAAATGTTTAGCAATTTGCTCCAATAGTTGACCTTTGCCACCAGCCCATTTTAAAATAGGTTTTATAACGTTAACTGAGTTAGAAGAATTGCAAATAATACTATTGGTAATCATTTTCAAAAAAGACGAGCATTTGACTTACTTTAACATAGAATAGTGGGTGTCAAAATTTGGCTTAGTGAATGGTTAAGTATTTTTGGGAGTTTGTATTTGAAAAAAAGTAAAGGTTTGTCACGATCGCGGTTTTCCTCATGGTTTCTAAATCCAAGACAAATTCAGGTAATAGGTTTTCTTCTGATAGGGTTAAAGGTTTCTCTAAAATTGTGATTCTCTATCAGCTAAATCTAAAGCTTATATCAAGAAATACTTGGGATATTGTCAATTTATTTTTCGACCTTGAGATAGAGGTCAATATTGGCCGCAAAGTCAACGGGAGCTTGAATTTTTATTTTTTTGAGTTTGGCTAAGGCTCCTTGCTTTTTTTCGCTGGTTTTGTTATTAGCAAAATTTTTGATGAGTCCATACAGTTCTTGAAGGCTGTCTTCTTCAAGTTTATTAAGTTCTTCAAGGATTAATTTTTTTGTGTTCATAGCAAAGGCTACTTTTTTGTAATTAGAAGATGAAATATAAGCTGGATACGTCAAGTTCGGGGGAAATAATTACACCAACTTTAAACACTTTCTTCAATTCGTTGTTTGATTTTTAAAGCTAATTCTTTAAAATCACCGTAAACTTTTTGAACGGCTTTAACATGAGCACCAATTGCGCCATCAGCAGGCTTCAATTGAAAAATCGGCTTGTTGGATTCTTGTGCCATCGGCATCAAACTTTGATAATGCTTTAGCAAAGCTAGACGATTGGGATCATTTTCTGGTTTATTATCCAAATCTAAAAGATCTTGAGTATTCTCTTGTAAAACTTCTATTCTATAGGTAGAGGGGATTTTTTCAATCCATCGTTGAAATGCCATTACAGGACGATCAAAACGTACCCCATGTTGTAGGATGACATAACCAATGGGCCTCATTATCCCTTTTGGTAACAAAAGTTCCTCTTTCGCTGGATTTTTAAGAATGCGCTCTTCCCACTCTTTTCTCCAACGGAGAACAGTAGGGCCAAGATTTTTTAAACCTTGCAAAGAAAATAAATCAGGAGAAAGCGGGACTACAATATAATCTGCTGATATTAAAGCTGCTCGATTAATTGCTCCTAGATTTGGCCCTAAATCCACTAAAACAATATCGGCAGAGCAGTCACTTGCGGCTTCATCTAGCAATCTCCAAAAAGCGGAAATAACTCGAAAGGCTCTTTCCTTTCCATCAAGACAATCAGGCCATTGAGAAGATAATTCATCTTCAAAACCAGAAAGTTGTAAATCTCCAATCAAAAGGTTTAAACCATCGTCAAGTTCTTCTAATTCAGGTTTAACAATATCTCCAATACCTCGAAGTAAAGGCTTAACACAACGAAAGATGGTATTTGGTCTTTCTTCGCCTTCCCATATTTCTTCAAGCCGATCTTCATTCAGAAAAGCTGAAGTTAAATTAGCTTGAGGATCTAAATCTGCGGCTAAAACGCGAAAACCCAGATCAAAATACATCCAAGCAAGATGATAAACAAGAGATGTTTTTCCTACCCCTCCTTTATTATTAAAAAAAGCAATAATTGGTGGTTTCATTTTACCCTCCTGATAATGACAGAAATGTTACAATCTTCTAGGAGAAAATCTGCGGGGAGATTCCCATTTTTTTTAAGTTGATTTTGTGCAGTAGCAATCCCTATTCCAAAACGCTGGATATATCCTAAATTCTTCATTGCCTCGGCGAGATGTGGATTTCGATAATCTGTAGTCCCTGTACCAAAATTTTGACGATTTACTTGTCCGAATAATCCACCTGGACTTTGAATTTCAATCCGATCATTAAACCAATAAATTCTTGTCGGAGCATTGGTTGATTCATAAGATCGATGCAAAATTGCATTTCTCACAAATTGTTGTAGTGCAACAATGGGATAATCAGGTTGTTTGATTTCAACTAAGTAATCCGTAATATTAGAAGCAGTTGAAATATTAACTTGTAAAACTTCATCAATATTTCTTAATATATTTAACAAGGAACCGCTTATTTCTTTTTGATCCCGAATTGAATCCGTGAGATCAACACCATCGAATCGAACAAATTGAATATAAAAACCTGGAATAAATTGTCGAGGTTCTTTCCCACAAACAAATATTCCTAATGCTGTTGGAGATATCTCTGGTTCAGGTGTTGTAAATCGCAGGGAGGTTAGTTGTTGATTAATTGATCTTTGATTTTCTTCTAATATTTCAGGTGCGATCGCAAAAGATAAATATTCACGGCGAAAAGATTCGACATCTAAATCCTCAATAGAAGCAGAAACAAATGGTCGTAAATCAAAGGGTAAATCCCAAGCTCGTCTTTTTTCATTAAGACGACGTTCTTCCTCTGCTGTCGCGATCGCTCGTCTTGGCCCAACTCTTATAAATGTGCGTCCTCCAAATCGCACTGGGGGAGCATCAGCAGGATAAACAACAATTACAGCAAGCTCACACTCATTAATGACTTTCCGACTTACTTCCATTACGGGGAAAGGTAAAATATTTCCTTCCGAACGAATATCAGCTAGTTTTAGCAGTAAACTATCATCAATTAATAAATTTGAGCAACTTCCATCATCATTTACTCCAATAAAAAGAACCCCAGGCTTTTTGTGATTGGGAAGAGCATTGGCAAAAGCACAGATTGCCTCTTTAATTTTTTTTCGATCAGAGTCAGAAGCTTTTCGTTCAACTCGATCAGACTCTAAGTTTCTCAATAATTGTTCTAGTTCTTGGTCGTTCATGATCAATTTTCAATTGAAATTGACTAAAAAAAGGAGAGATACATAAAATAAACTCTCCCTATTATTGTAGTTTGATTTACTCTTTGAGCATCTAATCAGGACTTACTCAACTCCTTCAATCCGATCCTCAACCTCCTGATACAACTGTTGTAAACGGTCTAAATTTTCTTGAGAAGTTTCCCAATAACCGCGACCATTTACCTCCAATAAAGTCCCCACCATCTTACGGAAAGAATTGGGATTGAGATCCATCAAACGCTTACACATTTCAGGATCATCAATAAAGGTTGTGTTCACATCCTCATAAACCCAATTATCCACAGCCCCCGCCGTCGCACTCCAGCCCATCGTATTGACCAGACGCTTCGACAGTTCCCGTACTCCCTCATAACCATGAGACAACATTCCCTCATACCACTTGGGATTCAGCATCTTAGTCCGAGCATCCAACCGCACCGTTTCCGAAAGCGTCCGCACTTGAGCATTAGCCGTCGTCGTATCCGCAATATAGGCCGCAGGTTTTTTGCCATCTTCTCGCAGAGTTGCGACAATCTTTGTTGGGTCAGAATCGAAATAATGGGAAACATCGGTCAAGCTAATCTCAGAAGAATCCAGATTTTGGAAAGTCGCATCGGCGGTTTTTAAAGCCCGTTCAAACATCCCCCGACTTTCTGCCATCATGCCAGGATTATCCGAATCAAAGGAAAAAGACTTGCGTTTGAGGTACATTTCTTGTAACTCCGATTCATCTTCCCAGGTGCTATTTTCTACGGCTAAATTGACATTAGAAGAATAGGAACCCGACGCATTCGAGAAAATCCGAGTGGCTGCTTGACGGAGATTAATGCCCATTTCAGCCGCTTGTTCTAGGGCGTGTTTACGGACAAAGTTCATTTCCAAGGGTTCATCGGCTTCGGCGGCCATTTTGACGGCTTGATCCAATAGATTCATTTGGTTAATAAACAGATCACGGAAAACGCCTGAGCAGTTGACGACCACATCAACGCGGGGACGACCCAACTCTTCCAAGGAAAGTAACTCTAATTTGTTGACCCGACCCAGGGCATCAGGTACGGGTTTAACCCCTACCATCCACATAATTTGGGCCAAGGATTCACCGTAGGTCTTGATGTTATCCGTTCCCCACAGCACGCAGGCGATGGTTTCGGGATAATTGCCGCCATTATCGATTTTTTGACGCTCCAAGAGACGATCCACGACAATTTTGGCTGATTGTACCGCCGCACTAGTAGGAATAGACTGGGGATCGAGGGCGTGGATATTTTTTCCTGTGGGTAAAACATCGGGATTGCGGATGGGATCGCCGCCTGGGCCTGGTAGGACATATTCCCCTTCTAGGGCCTTGAGCAATGCCCCCAATTCGTTATCGGCACAAACCTGTTCTAGACAGAATTCCAGATATTCAAACAGGGGTTTGAGGAGATCCGTATCGATTTTGGTATAACCCAAATCATGGAGAGCCTCGACCCAGGGAGCTTTTTTACCAATATTAAAGAAATTCAGCTTGGTAATCAGGTCAACTCGACCGTCTGCATCTACCTGGGCTTGAACGAGGGCATTGACCGCCGCCCGACAAGCGAGGGTTATCTGTTGCAATAGCTCCACATCTTCGAGAATGCCGCGATCGCTGTTTTTGTAAATATCATCAATATTGCGTCCGATACTACTGGCGATAATGCGAGTCAGGGATTGGAGTCCGTCTTCTTCACGGTCTAGATTAGCAATATTAACCAGGGTGGCAACGGCTTCTTCTTGAGTAGGGGGTTTCCCTATAACGTGCAGACCACAGGGCAACAGACGAGACTCGATTTCCATCAATTTGCGATAGACCGAACCCACCACGTTATCCCGTTCTTCGCTGCTGAGTTCCTTGGCATCGGTATCAGGCAGGGCAATATCCTGATCCAAATTACAGAGTCGCGCCTTATCCACAATGGTATTGACAATCGGCACACCCCGCCCCGTTTCCTTCAGAGTTTGGTAAGAACCAATTAACTCGCTTAATTCCTGTAAACCTTTATAGAGTCCCGCGTTTTCAGCAGGGGGCGTTAGATAGGAAATGGTGGCGGCATAACTGCGGCGTTTGGCGATCGTCGCTTCGGAAGGATTATTGGCCGCGTAGTAATAGAGGTTAGGAATATTGCCAATCAGATTATCGGGGTAACAGTCTCCCGACATTCCCATTTGCTTACCAGGCATGAATTCCAGCGATCCGTGAGTGCCAAAATGGAGGACGGCATCAGCTTTCCAAATTTGGTTTAAATAGGTGTAATAGGCCGCAAAACCATGATGGGGACTAGCAGAACGGGAGAATAATAAGCGCATCGGGTCGCCTTCGTAGCCAAAGGTCGGTTGTACGCCGATAAAAACATTCCCGAAGGATTTTCCGTAAATCAGCAGATTTTGACCGTCACTATTAAGGTGTCCAGGCGGTTTACCCCAATTTGTTTCTAAACGCTCGGAATAGGGAGTTAACCGTTCATATTCTTCCACTGACATCCGATAGGCAATATTTAGCTCAGGGCTGTTGTATTGGGCTTGGGCATCGTGGATCACGGCTTCCATTAATTCTTTTGCAGTAGCAGGGACATCTTCGAGGTCATAGCCGTTACCCTGCAGAGCTTTCATCACTTCAAAAATGGAGCCAAACACATCTAAATAGGCCGCTGTTCCCACATTGCCTTTGTCAGGGGGAAAACTAAAGACGGTAATGGCCACTTTTTTGTCTAATTTGGGTTTTTTCCGTAAATTAACCCATTTCAACGCTCGTCCCGCGATCGCCTCAATCCGATCCTGTAACGCGATCGCCTTACCCGTAGAAGCATCCCGACCCGAAAGAATAATGGGTTCAATCGCCCCGTCTAGTTCAGGAATGGCAATCTGGAGTGCGACCTGGATGGGATGTAACCCTAAATCACTTTCTTCCCACTCTTCCGTCGTTTGGAAAACCAAGGGCAATGCACACATATAAGGTCTGTTCAACCGTTTCAACGAATCGATCGCCTTGGGATGATCTTGACGAGCAGGGCCACCGACTAGGGCAAATCCCGTTAGAGAGACTGCCGCATCGACAATCACAATGGGTTCAACGCCTTTAATACTTCTGTCCCAGAAAAACTCCTCAACGGGTTTCGAGAAATCCAATCCCCCCGCAAAAACAGGAATGACCCTGGCTCCCATCGCCTCTAATTCCTGCACCATCGCCACATAATGGGCATCATCTCCCGTAACCAGGTGCGTTCTTTGCAAAATCAAACCCACACAAGGCGCGAGGGGGTCTTTTAGATCATCGGAAATATCAGGACGGCTATTATGCCAAGTGAGATAGGATTTCACATCTTCAAACATCTTCATCGACAACGGATGCCAAATGCCCGTATCAGGATAGACCACAGGTTCCTGGTAATTTTTCTTCTGTCCCTTATTCAAATCTTCAAAAACGTATTTATCCGCCAACATCAACAGGAAATTTTCCAGATTTTCCGAAGAACCGCCCAACCAATATTGGAAGCTCAACATGAAGTTCCGCGCATCTTGAGCCTTATCCATCGGCAAATATTTCAACACCTGGGGCAAGGTTCTCAGGAGTTTTAACATCGCATCCTGAAAACCCGCTCCTGAATTCTCCTTCCGTTTCCGCATAAATTGGGCGATCGCGCTTTTGGATTGACCCAACTGAGCCATCGAAAATGTCCCCAACTTATTAAGACGCATCACTTGAGGCATGGAAGGAAACACAATGGCCGCATCCAGGCGATCGCGATGGGGTTCCACTGCTTCCACCACCTTATCGGCGAGGTCTTCAATAAAAATCAGAGACGCAATAAATAAATTCGCCTCCGCAATTTCTCGCTTAAAATCCGCATAATTCTCAGGATCGCGGAGTTCTTCAATCAAATAACCACTGACTTGAATCGCTAAATTGGGATTATTTTTATTGATTTTTCTCACAGCCGCCGACAACGCGCTCTGATACTGAGACTCCAACACGACATAAACCACCTTAAGTAGGTCACGACCGTTAATATCTTCTGGAACGATACGGCGGATGGTGGACTTGACGTGAGTGAACATAGTAATTCTGTTCTCCTGTGAAGGTTTTTATAGATGATTGGCTTTCCCATATCTTTACAGAAAATGCTACTCAGTGGCGACTTTGGGGCTGATCTGTCATATTTTTTTAAACAATCGTTAATGTTTTGTTACCTTCTGTAACAATTAAACTGAGTAACTGCTCAGGCTTATGTAAACAAAATATAATATTTCTCTTTGATGGATGGATCAAGCACTTTTGTATTTTGATTTTTTGTTATACTTTAAAGTGGAAAATCTGACTTCCACTTATTTTATTAACTTAAAATTCATGACGATAAACAATATTCAAAAACAATTAAAAACTCTCGAAATTAACTTGATTAGAAAAGATATAGGTTTTTATGATCGATTAATAGAATTAACTTCAAAAAAGCAATCGAATGGCATCCTTATTTTTGGGATGATACCATATATCTCGTTATTTACGATTGAATCTTACACATATATTCAAAAAGTATTGCCCCATCATCTACGCAATCTATCTAAAGATAATGAAAAAATAATACGAAATGCTCGAATGCGTTTAAAACTTTTTGATGATTCTAATAATAGAGTTGATGGCACATTTTATTTACTAGATGAAATTTCTGAATTCCTAAAGGATTTATTTATCAATAGCCATAAAGGATCATTCGCTTCAATTAAAAAAGCTTTACAGCCAGACATGGGAATTTCTTTTTATGTAAATCATATTGTTAGCTCTACTCATACAGGATTATTATTAAGTGGTTTAGAAAAAGTTCAACTATCAGAAGAATTCGAGGATACGGAAGATAATACTACCAAAATTTTATATATGGTAGGGAAGGAACTTGGAGAATATTTAGGTTGGCTAAAAAAGCTTCCCGAATTTAAATCTATAAAAACTAATGCTTTTAAATATGAAATTGAAGATTCTAAATTTTATTATCAAGATGTTAAATCAGATGAGTTCTTTTCTTCGAGTTTCAATAAAAGTGATCAGAATTCAATCAATTTTTCTCTATTATTATTTCTTTCTACAGTAAACTTTATTGATCATATTTTTACAAGGATAATTTCAGAAGACGTGGTATATAGTTTCTTTAAAATAAAATTTATCATGCTCTATCATTTAGCCTCTAGTTTAAAAAAACTAGAAAGTTATTGCTATCCGAAAAACTCTCTATCTAATGACTCTAAAGAATTTCTTAAAAAGATTCTTAAGGACAAAGACTTGAAAATGATTCAATCAAAAACCGAATTGAGAAATATATTAGTACACTACAAAATCGGAAAGAATTCTGACCTTTATTTTTCTGGTGATTTTAATTTTAAAACCTTGATAGAATATTTTTTTAATGGACATACCTTTGAAGAAATAGATGGAAAAGTAAATCACCAAATAAAGAGAATTTCTTCAATTTTAGAACAATGGTCAAATTGGTCTTTAGATTCTTCTCAATACTCACGATACTTCTAAGCATTTATAATAATAGGTCTGAATAGATTAATTTTAAGTATTAAGTTAAATGAACAGTAACCTTGATGAAACTCAAAATTTGTCTAAGTCTCTTGTTTCAGGTGTGAGTGGACTTAGTAATGATTCGGCATTGGTTGACATAGATGATTTAGATATTGCGAATCTTCTTAATTTAGCCGAAGAAATTCAAAAAAGTCGAGACAATTATAGCGAAAGACTCGATCAAATTTACTTGTTTAGAGATATTCTTGGCGTTATTTTATTATTACTTTTCGCACTGTGGTTATCACCTCTCCTTATCAACAGAGAGATTAATTTAACTGTTTCAGAAACATTTTCTAGGATGGTTCCCAGAATAATGATAGGGTTGATGTATTTTTTCTTACTGTGTACTTTATGGGGAATTAGTTTTAGTGGTCATATTAGAAAAATTAGAAGAAAATTGCGTTCCGAGCAATACACACTTGAAGAAACAGTAAATTTACTTAGAGAAATACAACCCATACTCCGTTATCGTCAGAGTCAATCCAAAGCAAAAGAAATAGAGTTTAAATTAAGATTATCCCGATTCAATATTGATCAACAATACGAAGAACCAACTAGCATTCTCTATGAAATCTTAAATTTCAAGAAAACTTAAAGAGTTTAATCGCCTTCCCCACAGACACCTCAGAAAAAACGCGATCGCATCCCTGTCACCCTTCTCTAGCCTGATTTACCGCGAAGGGAAACCCAAGGAGAAAGGAGCCAGAGAGAATATGTTACAGAATTTGAAGTTATAAGTATTTTTAACAAAGATGACTCTAGGCTGGGTTAAACTAGCCCTTAATCCCGACTTTAATATTTTATTTATTGTACGGAGAACTCACGGTTAAGGAGCCGATACTCAATGTCTCATAGCGTAAAAATCTACGATACCTGCATCGGTTGTACTCAATGCGTTCGGGCCTGTCCCCTAGACGTACTGGAGATGGTTCCCTGGGATGGTTGCAGAGCCGCTCAGATTGCTTCTTCTCCTCGTACTGAAGATTGCGTTGGTTGCAAACGTTGCGAAACGGCTTGTCCTACGGATTTCTTAAGTATTCGAGTGTACCTGGGTGCGGAAACAACCCGCAGCATGGGCCTAGCTTACTAAAATATCCTTGGATTACAAAACGTTATCATCCAAACCCTATCAGATACGATTTACCTAAAAAAAGAAGGGGGGGCATTTTGTCTCCTCTTTTTTAACGCTTACTCAGATCCGCCCCAAAATTCTGTAGGATGGAAAGTAAGCTGATTCATTTTTTTGATTCGTTTTTATCCCTGTTTTGATTGCCCATGACCTATCTTATTGCCGTTGTTTCAGACCGAATCCAAGCAGAAAATGCCTATACTGTCCTGGAAAAGGCGAATTTTACCCCAAAACAAATCATGATCGTCGGAACGGGTTACAAATCCCCCGATGACCTGGGTTTAGTAGATACTAAATTGCAAGGGATGAAGCGGGCAAAATTTATGGCCTATTGGCTGGTTCCCTTTGGCTTTATCGCAGGTTATGGCTTTGATCTGATTACGGGATTAAATACTTTTGCCTGGGCGGGAGAACCTGGCAATCATATTGTGGGCGGTCTATTGGGAGCAATGGGCGGAGCAATGGGCAGTTTCTTTGTCGGTGGCGGTGTTGGGCTGAGTTTTAGTAATAAAGATGATGTTCCCTACCGTCAATTACTCAATCAGGGTAAATATTTAGTAGTAGTCGAAGGATCGGAAAATTTAAAAGCCCAAGCCACCCAGATCCTAAAACCGTTGAGACCCGAAAATTTACAATCCTACGTTACGCCTGATAGTTATTACGAATAATTTAGAAATAATTGAAGATAAATTTTATTAAATTGTCAATTTTTTTGTCGTTTCTCAAAGAAAGTTTGACTTTTTTTTCCTATTACTTAAATATGTTTTTAAAAACATCATGTTACCGAAAGAAGACCTATTAAAAGGCATCGAAAACCGAGAAGAAATCGTTAGGGTGATTGATCTAGCCGAACAAGCTCTCAGAACCTGGGAAGTAGTTTGTACTGATTTTGTATCGCCTCCCGTTTTGATAGAAATTCAGCGCAGTTTTAGTCGATTGACGGAATTGAAGATTTTACCCTGGGGCGGTTATCCCCAAGCTGAGCGCCAACGGGTCGGTATTGCTCGTTCCGATTTACCCTTAGAAATTGATCAAATTCCCCTAGCGGCGATCGCGGTGGAGGGCAATTTTTTATTTGATCCTGCGAATCATCGGGATTTTTTAGGCGCGATTTTAAATACGGGCGTTGTACGGGAAAAAGTCGGGGATATTCTAACGCTAGGCGAACGGGGCGCACAAATTATTGTGGTTCCAGAAATGGTCGAGTTTTTTCAGGTTTCTTTGCAACAAGTTCGTTCTGTTCCCGTTAAGGTTCAGCCGATCACATTGGATGAATTAAAAATTCGTCCGCCCCAGAAAAAAGAAATCAATACAGTAGAGGCTTCTTTACGTTTAGATGCGATCGCCTCTGCGGGATTTGGGTTATCTCGTAGCAAGATGAGTGATGCAATTACGGGGGGGGACGTGCGAGTAAACTGGAAAGATATTACCCAGGCAAGCTATAACATTAAATCGGGGGATCTGATTACCTTTCGCGGAAAAGGACGATTAGAAGTCGGTGAGATTGCAGTGACTAAAAAAGAACGTTATCGAGTGCAGTTAACGCGATATTTGTAATTTACAGAAAATTGCGTTGTGATCACAGTAAATTTTCAGCAGGGAAGTTAGTATAAAAGCCTTTTTGCGGTGTCCATTGAATTGCCCCCTCAATCCCTGTCACATAAAGTCGAATTCCTTCTTTTTCTAATAAATCACGAGTGTTTTGATCGACGAAACGGGAAACCGCGATCGCTGTTTGAGGTCTGAAGCTCTCTAACCAAGTTGGATCTAAGGATTTTCCCGACCAAATTAAAACATCGGGTGACTGTTTTTTGGGCAAGTTATCCTGAAAAATAGGGCGTTTTGTGTCGGTTACTAACCACCAATTTTGATCGGATACGTTAAGTTGAAGAATAGGAAAATTTTCCCTTATTTTTTGAATTTTCGGGCAAATTTCGGGGGAGTCGAGATAAAGTTGTTTTTGAATTTTTGGCATAAATGTCAGATTTTGCGCTTCCTTAATATTTTTTTGAGTAGCCGATAAATTTAATGCACATTCAATCTGATTAATGGCTTCCTGGGCAAAAAAAGGCGATAGGGTAAATTGATTTGTTTCGCGATCACCGTGATGAATTAGAGTAACTTGGGTTTGGTTTTGGATGACTAGGGCAGGTTGTTTATTCGTATCAAAAATTGTGACTTTATTTAAGGTGAAATGCTGATAAATTAGGGGTAAAAAAATCAAGCTGATCATTGCTGTTCCAACCATTAAGGAACGCCTTTGCCACCAAGGAAATAACCAAATCAAGACCATACCAAGATAAATCAACAACAAAACACCGATGGACATTTTGCCTGGCGCAAAAGACGAAAATTGACTAAAAAATTGAGCGGTTTCCATCAACCAATGGATCGGGTAATAAAGTAACAGGCTGATCCCACTGCCAACAGGCGGAATAATCAAGCCCGCGATCGCACTAATCATTCCCCCCAAACTGATAATTTCGACTAAAGGTGTAACTAAAATATTCAGAGGTATGGCTTGGAGAACCAACAAACTAAACTGACTCAACAGTAGCGGTAGTGTCCAGAGAGAAGCCGCGAGGGGAATGGCGATGATATTGGCAATTTTTGGCGGTAAGAAATCGAATTTTTTTTCTACATAGGGCGCAGTGACGATAATTCCCAAGGTCGCTAAAACACTTAACTGAAAACCCAAATCCCAAATCCAGATCGGCATAATCAGTAATAAAGCAGTGACCGCTACCAATAACGATCCCAACGGTTTAACCCTGCGATCGCCAAAGACACTCGCTAAAATCGCTAACCACATCACACCCGCCCTAGTAACCGAAGGCTGAAAACCCGTTAAGCCCAAATAAAGCAACAGAGTCAGTAATCCTAAGCCAAAACGTGATCGCGGAGAGAGGGATTTTCCTAAGAGCAACACCGTGCCGACCAATAAAGAAACCTGATAACCCGAAGCGGCGAGAATATGGGCTAGACCCACCTGATTGAATAAAGTACGGGTTTCGTAGGGTAAATTCACCGCTTTTGATCCCAAAACAATAGAACTGAGCAATAAACCTTCTATACTTTTACCCTGGTCATCTTTCGGTAACCAGGCACTCTGGACTGTCACCAGCCGCGATCGCAGTTGGGAAAGCAAACAGAAACCAGAACCGACTACTTTGGCTTTCTTTCCCCTTAATCCTGCAAAAACGCCCTGACTGGCCAAATAACTTTTAAAATCCATTGCCCCTGGATTGGAAGCAGTTTTCGGTGCATAGAGTATCCCTGAAACGACCACCCGTTGACAAGCATTTAACTTCGTTCCCACCGAGGCGGGCAGGGTCAAATAAACAGTTCCCGTCATGGGTTGAAACGCTGATTTTTGAGTAATTTGGGCTGATTCTACGGCTAACCAAAACTGAACTCGACCTTTAGCATTCGTTTTTCCCCCACTGGTTAATTCTCCTTTGACGGTAACTGCTTGGGAAGCAATTTGAGAGGAGGATAAAATACGGCTAACATCGGTTGGGCTAGGTTGGGGTAATCTCCATTGAAAATACACCGCCGCCATCAAAGCCACTAAACCCATGAACAACCAAAATGCTCGATTTGGCCCCCTACGCCACCATTGGGGAATCAAAAGAGCGAACACAATACTTAAAAAGCTCAAAACCCCGATGAGATTGAGCCATTGCCACCAGACAGAATTTGCGGTCAACAAAAATGTAGAGAATAATCCAACCACGTAAGCAAAACAAGTGATTGTCCAATATTTTTGAGACATTGTTTTAGAGAATCAGAATAATATCAAAATAAGAGGGAGGTTTAAATCCAATTATTTAGCGTTAATTTTAGATTCTTTCTAGATAAGCTGTCACGAATTTAGATTCCATAATGATTTTGCTGACAGTCTTATAACAAGGGTCTTAATCTCCTTGCCTGTATACGTTTTAGATAATGAACAGCTTACAATCACATAATCAATTGTTCATCAAACTCAACTACCAGATTCACCCTTAGAGAAAACTGTTCCTAACTTTTTTTCTTTTTTTAGCTTCGTCTCAGGGCAATGAGTCGTCCTCTAGTCCCCAGGAACTTATCATGGGACTTGCAGTGTCAGGGTAAATCAAGTAAATTTATCGTAGATTAATTTTATATAGAATGTTTCTTTACTGTTAATTTATCCCTCTATTCTCCTCATTTAACTGATTTTCGTCATTAATCCCTTAAAATTGTTTTAGTTCAATATATCTAGCATCATGGTTAACACTCCTTTTTCCCGTCAAGTCCTTGGTTTGGTATTAGTGCTTTCCTTTCTGACGACTGCCTGTGGCGGCGGTGAAAAAAAGCAAGCGGCTGCCCCTAGAGCAATTCCCGTCAGGCTCCAGGAAGTTGAACCCCAGAGTGTCATAGATAGTAGTGATTTCGTGGGAAATCTGGTGGCGGATCAGTTTGTTCAGTTAGCCCCCCAAATTAATGGTCGAATTTTGAAGGTTTTTGCGTCCTATGGGCAAGCGGTGAAACGCAATGATCCCATTATTCTATTGGAGCCGACCCAACAGCAGGAAAACGTGAATGCGGCCGTCGGTAATGTCAATATTCAAAAAGCGAATCTCGAAGGGAGTAATGCCGATCTGAGAACGGTAGAGGCTCAACGGGATGCCGCTAAATCAGAAATTGTGACCCAACAGGCTAACATTGCCAACGCGATCGCCAATTTAGCGAATTCCGAAGAGACGACAAAAACGCGAGAAGCTGACCTCAGACGCACCCAATCTACCCTAAAATTGGCAGAAATCAATTACAAACGGTCTAAATTTTTAGTAGAAACGGGAGTTCAACCCCAACAGGACTTGGATAATAAAACCACCGAACTCAACAACGCCAAAGATCAAGTAGATGCCGCCCAAAAAACGGTTCAAGCGGCCAGAGCAACTACCCAGGCTTCTCTCGCCAGTGTCAATGCCGCAAAAGCCGCCCTCAAACAATCCCAAGACAATCTTCGAGCCTCTGAAGAAAGGGTCGCCGCCGCTAGAGCTACCATTAGCCGACAAAAAGCTTCCATTGAACAAGCCCAAGGACAATTGGGTTCTACGACCCAGGATTTGATTTTTAACCGAGTAGTTGCCCCGATTGATGGCATTGTCGGTAACATCAACCTCAAAATTGGGGATTATGTACGACAAGGAGAAAGTTTCACAACTTTAACGAATAATTCCTTGATGGCAATGGATATCAATGTGCCAACGGAGCGGGCGAACCAATTGCGAAAAGGATTAGTCGCTCAAATTATTGGAGATGATGGCAAACCCAAGGTAACGGGAGATATTCGTTTTGTGTCGCCCACTGTCGATCCCAACGCCCAATCGATTCTCGCTAAAGTTTTCTTTGCCAATAACGGAACCCTCCGTAATAATCAATACGTCAGGGTCAGAATTATTTGGAATCGTCAGCCAGGTCTATTAATTCCTACCAGTGCGATTACCAGTGTGGGTTCTCAAAAATTTGTTTTTGTGGCCGAAGAAAGCAAGCCCCAACAAGGCGAAACCAGTTTGGTGGTCAAACAGAAACCGATTAATGTGGGTAATATTCAGGGTCAGTCCTATCAAGTGCTTTCGGGGCTTGGTGCGGGGGAAAGAGTTGCTGTTTCTCGTATTTTAGAACTCCGAGATGGGGCAATTATTGCTGACGAAAGTACGATGAAAAAGAACGTGGTTGAACAATAGGGCAGAGATTATGGCGTTACCCGTCTGGCTAAATCGAGCAAATCAATGGATCAATCAGCGATCGCTTAAGGCACTAGATCGGGCCTATCAACAGGCGGGTATTATTAAAAATTTGGAGGATAAACACTTTAATGGTCAGAAAATCGCCCCCGACAGCGATCGCGGTCAGAGTGTTTTTGACTATTTCAAAAGTAGTTTAGATCGGGAATTGACCCAAATTCGCTTGAATCTAGCCCAATTTCGTCTGGGTAACTTTTTTAGTCCTTCTCCTGACTCAGCTTTACTCACCAGTGAAGAACAGGACATTTTAACTAAACTAGATTTTATTGAATCAGTTATTGGTAAATATCGCCAAAATATTGATGATTTAATCACTTCTTCGTCACAAAAAAATCTGATCGATTCAAATTCACCCCTCACAAACCAAGAAACTAATCAAGCTCGTTTATCTAAATCCTTAAGTGCGGCGGCTAAAGCTGGAGAAAGTTCTCAATTTTTTAATCTGACTCGTGATCTAACAGAAGAGTATGAGCAAAAAGTTATTCAGGAATTACGCCACTTAAGACAAGAACGGAAAATTGCAATTCGGTTTTTAATTTTATTAATTGTTATTCCATTAAGCATTCAAGTTATCACGAAAAACCTAATTTATAGTCCTTTGATCAATCATTTTATGATAGACAATAAAACATTTAATCAAATAAAAATAAATGAAGAAATTGTAGAAGAACAACTTCAAGAATTTACTCGATTTAAAGAATTGTTAGAAGTCAGAGAAATTTTAGATATAGGTCAGCCCTTAACGAATTTAGAAAAACGGGAAAAATTGAAAGAAAAAGCTCAAGAATTAGCTCAAGAAGCTGCCCACAAAAGTAAAAATGGCTTAGGAAATTTGATCGCTGATCTCACTTCTCTTGGTGCCTTTGCTGTTTTAGTTGCTGTTTTCAGAAAGGAATTTAAAATTGTTAGGCAATACCTCAATCGAATTTTCTTAGGCTTGAATGACGTTACCAAGGTATTTATTTTTATTCTGTTAACCGATATATTTGTTGGGTTTCATTCTGCTGAAGGTTGGGAAGTCGTTTTAGGTAATTTATTTGAGCATTTTGGCTTGCCAGAAAACCGTCAATTTATCTATCTTTTTATTGCGACTTTTCCCGTCATCCTCGATTCATTTTTTAAATTATTGATTTTTAATTACTTCACCCGCAAATCGCCTACTGCGGTGGCTATCTTGGAAAAAATGCAACAGTAATAAAATCGGCTTTCCTAGAATATCTTTAAACTAATCAGTCACAGGTCGTATAGATTCGCGAATATCTATTCTGGGAGTATAAAAAAAGAGTTTAGAAATTTCTTTAATCAATTTTAGATGAGTATTTGATAGAAGAATAGAAAGGGCGATCGCTTTTTAAAAGACCAGTCCAACTAATTTCAGTTTTCAAGAGCGGCATATAAAACGTCAGGGTCTAAGTCTGCACCGTTGGGCCATTGAATGGTTCCGAGTTCAGGGTTGACTTTCACTTGAGCAAAATATTCGGGATTTTTAAGGGGTTCAAAGACACCTGTAAATTTAATTTGTTGTTGAATGTCAACGATTCCTTCTTGATTGTCTTCAAAGCGGAGATGAAGTTGATAGTTTTTAAGCGGTTTAACAGAAATAATGTCTTTTAGCATGGTAATTTTCATAAAATGAGGTACGGGTCAGGGACTTAAGCTCCTTGTTAGCAAGACTTGTAGATACCTCGCTAAAGAGAAAAATGCTATAATAAAATTTATTGAAGGGGGAAACCTCCATAGTTTTCAATAGTTTGATCAATATTTTTCATTAATTCTATTGTGCGTTGTAGAATGGCGACAATTTGGGAATAATGTTCAAAGTCATCGTCGGTAAGTTCTCGATCTTTACGATCTTTTAGCCATTTATGACAAACTTGATAACCGCCGATATAAAAGTTATAAATTTCGGGGGGAACGTTATCAATATATTGGGTTTTGTTGATATAAACTCGGCCATTTTGTTTTTCTGTGGGTTCGGTATAGGTAATTTTTTCAATGATGTTATCGCCTTCGATGGGAAATCCTACTATTTCATTTAGTTGGGTTTTCATTAGGTGAATTTGTACGAGTTCATCACCAAGTTTTGCGAGTTGCCAAAAGAGTTGGGTTTGGCTGGTGAGGGGAACGCGGGGAAAGTCTATTTTCAGAAATTCGGCGTAACGGGTGCGGTAAGTGGGGGAATGAAAGACGGCGTAGATATAGTTAAAAATGTCTTCGGGGCCAAAGGTTTGGGTTTGATCGCCTTTGCCATCGGCAATAAATTCTAGGTTGAGTTTTTGGGCAAATTCTTGGATGAATTTTTTGTCTAGGTTAGGACGGCGACCACCAGGGGCTGAGGTTGGAGGCGGTTCAAAGAGTGTGGGTTTATCGGAGGGGTAAAGGTAGAGAGGTAAAACTTGACTATTTCTATCGTGTGAACAAACCTTTAACTCAATTAAAGATTTAGAAACATTAATATGACAAAAATTTCGTGATGTTATTTGCCTTGTAGTCACTAATCCTAAATTTTCTTTGCCCACAAGATGATTCATCACTTCACCTCTTGCTCTACAATGAAAGCCGCCCGAAACCCCTGTGTAATAAGTATATCTAGTATCAAAAGGTCTATACAAAATAGGAACTAAATTGATTTTAGATAATTTCGATTGCTTAATATCTTTTTGAGCCGAATTTATTGTCCAATCATTTGAATCTTTTCCTAAATCATATTTTTCTCTCGCTTCTTCAGAATCAAGACTAACAAAATTATTTACAGTATCCCAGATTTCTTGTTGACTCCAGTGAATTGTTAAACTATCACGAGCCGTTACAATTCCTACACTGTTAACAGGCATTATTTCACTAACATTAAAAAATTTATTATACTCAATTCTTAGATTAATATTTTGATGTTGAAATAAATAAAATGGCGAATCTGGTTGTAATGCTTGCCAATTTGTAGAAGTAAAATCATTTTCATTTAACCAATAATATTTTCCACCTGTTAAACTTCCATTTTCTTTAATTTCACGAAGACCATATAAATCTTGATGATAAATTAATTTTTCGCTTGAAGTCTTTTTATCTTTATTTTTAATTAAGAAAATAATAGAAACGCCTTGTTGAATATCAAAAACATTTTGATCAGTCGTTCCATCAGGAGAAACTTCTTTCTTTTTACTATTTCCATGCAAATCTAAAACATAAATTTCATCAAAAGTATTCATCAAACTTTGACGCATACCCCGAAAAGTCGGATTATCCAAATAACCATGATTTGTAATAAAAGCAACCACACCATAACCAGTTTTTTCAATTCGCCACTGAGCAAAACGAATAAACTTTACATAATCATCATTCAACCATTTAGAATTTTTTTCATTTAACTTCGCTCCATCAACTTCAAAATAACTTTCTTTAGAAATATTAAAAAGCGTATCTTTTCCATGTAATAAATTAGTAATCCAATCACCCTTATTAGAAGAATGACCAGAATAAGGAGGATTTCCCAAAATAACCATAACAGGGTCTTCCTGTTTGATTTCCTTTGCCTGTTCCGATTCTGCCTTAATGCGAGAAGCAAAACCAATTAATTGATCTTCAAGTTGAATTGCATCTTGCAAAGTATTAGTTAAATAAATTTTTAACCGTTCATCCGAATCAAACTCATAACCTAATTCCTGTAACTGTAAACCCAACTTCATGTGCGCCACCGTATAGGGAGCCATCAACAACTCAAAGCCAAATAAACGCGGTAAAAGATGATTTCCTACATAACTAGACCACATTCCCTTTTTATTCTTAAAACTCTCATAAATATGATCAATCACCCCATGCAAAAACGTTCCCGTTCCCACCGCAGGATCAAGAATTAAAACCTGATGAGATTCAATTGTTTTTTTCGGGTCTTGAGGATCTGACACTAAAACCTTTTGTTTACTTGCTAAACCATCCTTAATCCCAAACTTTTCTTTAAGAATATAATCCACACTCCGCACAATATAGGAAACCACTGGCTCAGGCGTGTAATAAACCCCCCGCGATTGACGCATTTTCGGATCATATTCTGCTAGAAACGTCTCATAAAAATGCACAACAGGATCTTCTCTACGGGTTCGTTTCCCAAAGTCTCTTAAAATTGCTTCCATATCCGTCAACTTCAGAATATTCGCTAAAATATCCACCGCCCAAGCAATACTTTCATCCAGATCAATTCCTGCAATCTTATCAAAAATATCTCTTAAAAAAGGATTGGTTTTCGGTAACGCATAGGCCGCCGTTTGCCTCGAAAAATTTTGGGGTGCTTTCGTATTACACCGCGCCGCAAATAAACCATAACAAATCGTTTGGGCATACATATCCGCAAAATCTGCCCGCGTTAAATCCCGAATTAAAACCTGTTGAAAGGATTGATATTGATCAAATAAAATTCCCTCTTTTGCATCTTTTAGTTTAATGGCGATCGCATCTCGAATTAACTGAGCCAAATCTGCCATCTTTTTAGCCAACTCTTTCGGACTTTTCGCTTGAGGGGCTTCAGCTTCCAGAAAACCCTTAATTAAAATTTCTACTTGTGCTTGTCCTTCTGTATCTGCTTTAAAAATTCCCTTTTTATCGAAAGTTCCTAAACTTGCACTCGAACGAAACTCACCGCCCACATACCAACGAAAATCTAAATAATTCGTAAAAATTAGATTACCCAAAGCTCCCAAATATCGCTTCATTTGATTGGATTTTTCTTCCTTTTTTAGCTCAACCCCAATATCTTTTGCCTCAATATAACCAAGCTCTTGCAACTTTTGACTAATCACAAAATCGGGCGCACCACAGGCAATTCTTTTGGGTTCATTCGTAACCGTTAGCTTATCACCAAAGGATTGAATAAACTCCTGTAAAGCAGGACGATAACTATGCTCCGTCGCCTTTTGGGTTTGATAAATTTTTTGAATCGTTTGTAGGTAAATTTGTAGAGAATCCATGCTTTTAAATGACTAAAATTGTTAACTTAATCCGAAAATTATTAACTTTTCGATTCCATCTTCATTAATTTTTTGTAACAATTCTCCCCATTTGGCTTCAATCCGTCCCAAGGCATCCCGCAAAATCTCCAGATTGCCGATCGCCGACTTGATACGAGTTGCCAAGGGTTGACGCTGCTCAATAATTGCGGAAATACGTTCTGATCTTGTCATCGCTACCATAATCCTTGGAGTAATGTGTTTCTGGAATTATCTTTTCAGAATATACTATGAAATCAAGGATTCTGCATATTTTTTTTGCATGGTTAGCATTATTTGACATAAAAGTGATTCTCAATCAATTTTTCAGCCTCACTTACGAAGCTTGACGACAACAATCTGGCAACATACGGTCAAAATTATCAAAAATATTTTGGCGAGTTACCTCATCCCACCTTTTACCTTTAATTGCAACCAGCTACTTAAACAAAAAAGAGGTACGCAATAACGTACCCCAAAAGCAACACAAAACATTTTTCGAGGGGATTAACCCCCTGCCACCGCAGGGACAATACTGACCTCGTCTTTATCAGTTAAAGGTGTATCCGTTCCGTCAAGAAAACGAATATCTTCACTGTTGACATAGAAATTTAAAAAACGACGAGGTTTGCCATCTTCATCACAAAGACGAGCCTTGATCCCAGGATAATCGGTTTCGAGGGAATTAATTAATTCACCAACACTACTAGCAGAACATTTGATTTCCGCTTTATTGTTGGTAAACTTTTGCAAAGGAGTGGGAACTAATACTTTAACGGCCATAGGTTATCGACTAAATTAAATCAAAAGTACGAGATAAATATCTTAGTGAATTGATAGTTGATCATTATCAATTTAGACTAAAGCTTGTTGCCATTCGAGGCGTTCTAAAGTACGCGATCGCTCTAAGGCACGCTCAAAACTATCGAGTTTGGGTTCAATGACAAAGGGTTCGCTGATAGAGCCTTGAACCGCTTCTTGGGTTTTCAGACCATTGCCTGTGATATAGACAACCGTAGTTTCATCGGGATCAATTTTGCCCGCTTCTACCAATTTTTTCAGAACCGCAACAGTGGTTCCGCCAGCCGTTTCCGTGAAAATGCCTTCGGTTTCAGCTAAGAGTTTGATGCCTTCAATAATTTCCGCATCCGTTACACTTTCGATATTACCGTTAGTTTTATGGGCTAATTCCAAGGCATACACGCCATCTGCTGGATTACCGATCGCGATCGATTTAGCAATGGTGTCGGGTTTAACGGGGGTAATAAAATCCCGTCCTTCCTTAAAGGCAGTGGCAATGGGAGAACAACCTTCTGCCTGAGCACCACTAAAGCGAACTGCTTTATCTTCCACTAAACCCACTTCGACAAATTCGCGGAAACCTTTATAAATCTTGGTGAACAAGGAACCTGAAGCCAGGGGAGCCACAATATGATCGGGCAGTTTCCAGCCTAATTGTTCTGCCACTTCAAAGCCCAGGGTTTTCGAGCCTTCGGAATAGTAGGGACGTAGATTGATGTTGACAAATCCCCAACCGTAGGTATTTCCCACTTCACAACAGAGGCGATTTACTTGGTCGTAGTTACCTTTAACGGCCATTAAAGTGGGGTTATAGATCAAAGTTCCTAAAATTTTGCCAGCTTCTAGATCAGAAGGAATAAACACACAACAATCTAAGCCTGCATGGGCCGCGATCGCGGCGGTAGAGTTGGCTAAATTTCCCGTACTAGCACAGGAGACGGTTGTAAAACCCAATTCACGGGCGCGAGTCAGAGCCACAGAAACCACTCGGTCTTTAAAACTGAGGGTGGGCATATTGACCGCATCATTTTTGATATAAAGATTTTTTAGACCCAAACGACGGGCTAGGCGGCGGGACTTGACGAGGGGAGTCATCCCAGTACCGACATCAATGAGGTCATCTCCTTCAACGGGGAGAAAAGCGCGATAACGCCAAATGGAATTCGGGCCAGCTTCAATGGTTTCCCGTGTGACGTGGCGACGCATTAAATCGTAATCATAGGCCACTTCTAGAGGAGCGAAGGTTTCTTCACAAATATGCATCGCTTTGAGCGGATATTCGGTACTGCCTTCCTTGGATACCAATTTGGTGCAAAAACTGGTGGGGACTTTGGTGCTTAAAGTTTGGGGAGTTTGTGTTGCTACGGTCATAGAGAATTTGTCCTCTGAATTCCATCAATCTCTAATAAGACTAACACCCCCACAAAATAACTGTCAAACATACCCGATAATTTTTGTCGGGATTAGTATTTTTGTACTATAAAAGACAGCTTTTAACATCCAAAGCTAAAATAGAAAACGACCACTAGTACTTCCGTTATTGAACTTGTCAAATTCTCACCAACTTCCCCCCACAACGGCCATTTCCCTAGATTCTGGATTAAATGCCACCACCGAAAAATGGTTTGAATACGTTGTCCGAGTGCAACCCCACCATACGGACTATGGCGGAGTCGTTTGGCATGGAACCTATTTGACTTGGATGGAAACCGCGCGGGTCGAGTGTTTGCGTTCTATTGGGGTAGATTTTGCTGAATTAGTCAAATTAGGGTGTGATTTACCCGTAGTCGATTTGTCTATTCGTTATCATCGAGCAGTTCGACTGGGGCAAACGGCGGTCATTAAAACTCGAATGAATGAGATTACGGGGGTGAGACTGGATTGGGATTATCGTCTAGAGTGTTTAGAAACTCAGGAATTGTGTTTAACGAGTAAGGTTTCCCTAGTAGCGATCGATCCCGAAAAAGGTAAAATTATGCGTCAATTGCCCCCTGCGGTGAAGGATATTTTAGTAAAATTGGTTCAATAATGACTTCATCGACCTCTTTATCAATTTCTTCCCAGTCAAAACATTGGACAGGAAAATTAGATCTCAACTATTCCCATCAAGATGGAACAACTAAATTAAGTCAGGCCCTCGCCCAGGCTCCGTTAAAAATACAGCGTGCTTTTTATCCCGAAGGCCCAGAACTTTGCCATAGTGTTATTCTCCATACGGCGGGGGGAATTGTAGGGGGCGATCGCTTGGTGCAGAATATTGAATTAGAAGCCCATAGTCAGGTGTTATTAACGACGGCGGCGGCGACTAAGGTCTATCGCAGTGAAGGCGAGAGATCTGAACAAATTATTACGATAAAGTTAGGAGAAAACGCCTATCTAGAATGGTTTCCCCAGGAAACGGTGATTTTTAATCAAGCCATCTATCAGCAAGATTTACGGGTAGAATTGGCGAAAAATGCGGTTTTTTGTGGGTGGGAAATCACCCGTTTAGGAAGAACAGCCAGGGGTGAACAATTTTTAACAGGCGATTGGCGATCGCGCATCGAGATTTGGCAAGCAGGCTATCCCCTCTGGATTGACCGTCAAGGGTTACAAGGAAATCTGGAAATCATTAATAGCCCCAATGGATTAAACCAAAAAGCGATCGTGGCAACGTTTATTTGGTTGGGACACAACGTTGGGCAAGAAGTCGTGACTGAAGCGAGGGAATTGGGAAAATCGTGGGTAAAAGAAGGAGAAATTGGGATTACTCAAACCCAGGGTGAAGGATTACTCTGTCGTTATCGGGGCAATTCTACCACCGAGGTTAAACACTATTTTGAGGCGATTTGGGGATTATTGTGCCAGTCCTATCGCGATCGCCCTGCAATCCATCCCAGGGTCTGGATTCCCTAATTTGGAGTATTCCTCTGAGGTTGGGTTGTGGGCATCATGGTTGGAATATCATCATCCATCATGCTGGGATCGATCAGGGTAATATCAAAGGGATCATTCCCAGAGGCACTCATAAATTCACTGCGCTGGCGGTACTGATAGACAACAGAAACTTGAGGCCCTAAAATAATCTCGTCCCCAGAGCGCAAATTATAATGGGAGAATTTTTTGTGATTAAAGAGGAGTCCGTTCGCACTAACTTTATCGGTTCCATTGCCATCAATAATTTCATAATAAAAGGAATTATCTTCTCTCCGATGACGAATCAGGGTTGCATGATGACGAGAAACAAATTGGGATTTGATTATAATGTCACAATTTGTTGATCGCCCCAGGGTATAGCTTTTTTCGCTTAATAAAAATTCTTTTCGGCCTCGATTATCCTTAACAATGAGGTAATGTTCTGCTTTCGCATGGGCTACTGGTTGGATCATGAAACTTAGGTAAACCCCTGGGGCAATAATTTTATCGGAATCTGCGGAAACTTCGGGAAAAGATTCAAGCAAGGAGATACTTGGAAATGCGTAATACTACTGAGAAAAAGTATAGCTCAAAGCAGGGACATCCGTATTTGTACTGTGTATGGATGGAGAAGAAAGAATGATTTCAGTTGCTCCAGATCAAGAATCCTGGAGGTTCGGAAAGGGATTATTGGGCTTAAATTGAAGATTTATTAGGAAATTGACGGCGTAATCCCAAGGAATTCGTGACCACAATAACGGAACTCACTGCCATAAAAGCCCCCGCGATCGCCGGACTTAAGATTAAGCCCCATTGGGGTAACAAAATTCCTGCCGCTACGGGGATCGCGATTAGATTATATCCCAAGGCCCAGAAGAGATTTTCTTGAATTTTTTTAACGGTAGCATTGCTTAATTCGATCGCGGCAATAATATCCGATAGTTGCGATCGCATTAAAACCATATCGGCAGTAGATCGGGCGACATCGGTGGCTCCCCGTAGAGAAATTCCCACATCAGCCTGGGCCAGGGCTGGCGCGTCATTAATCCCATCTCCGACCATTGCGACGGATTTTGTAAGATTTTCAGAGGGGTTTTGTAGGGATTGAATGATTGCCACTTTTTGATCGGGTTGGACTTGGGAAAACACTTGGGTAATCCCCACTTGAGACGCGATCGCGTTGGCGACTAAGGGTTGATCTCCTGTCAGTAAAATGACTTCTAATCCTAAATCCTGAAGTTTTTTGACGGTAACTTGGGCATCGGGACGGAGTTGATCCTGTAGGGCAATGATTCCGACTAACGTTTCATTAATGGCCACATAAATCAGGGTTTTACCTGCCTGGGATAATTCCTCAATTTGACTGCGATATTGTTCAGGAACAGGAATCTGATACTGGGTTAACCAGTTTTCGTTTCCGAGTAAAACTTTTTGGTCTGCAATCTCGGCAATTACGCCCAAACCTGGTTTGGTATAAAAATTCTGGGCTTCTAAGAGTTCTAAGCCTCGATCCTGGGCTGTTTTGAGAATTGCGACCGCTAGGGGATGATTGGTTCCATTTTCGACCGTTGCCGCTAGTTGTAACAGTCTTTCTTCGGATATATCACCGATTACTAAATAATCTGTCACACTAGGACGACCAAGGGTGAGGGTTCCCGTTTTATCAAAAACAATCGTGTTGAGTTTTTTCGTTTTTTCTAAAATATCGCCGCCTTTAATCAATAAACCCCGTTCTGCTCCAATTCCCGTTCCGACTAAAATGGCAGTGGGTGTGGCTAAACCCAAGGCACAAGGACAGGCAATCACTAAAACCGCGATCGCGAGCTTCAGACTTAATAAAATGGGAGTTGTCGTCATGGGTTCGGTCATGTCTGTCATCGCGTGACCCATCGAAGCGGATAAAACCGACGGAAATAAGTTCGTTCCCCAGAATTCCCAAAAAACAAAAGTTGCCAAGGCGATCGCCATCACCCCGTAGGCAAAATAACCCGCCACTGTATCAGCTAATTGTTGAATCGGGACTTTGCGGGTTTGGGCTTCTTCAACGGAGCTAATAATCTGAGCCAGGGTTGTGTCTTCCCCAATTCTTGTCGCTTCTATGACCAATACTCCCGATTGATTGACCGTTCCCGCGATCACGTTATCCCCCTTTTGTTTCAAGACTGGAATAGATTCTCCTGTTAAGAGGGATTCATCAATGGTGCTATTTCCCGCCGTAATTTTGGCATCAACGGGAATTTTTTCTCCTGGCAAAATTCTTAACCAGTCCCCAACTCGAACCTGTTCTACAGGAATTTCAATTCCTGATTGGTCTAATTGGTTGGGATTTCCTAATAAACAAGCACTAGACGGTTGAAGCGCGACCAGGGCTTCTAGGGCGGCAGAAGCTCTATGACGGGCCTTGGCTTCTAGGGTACGACCGAGAAGGATAAATCCCAACAACATCACGGGTTCATCAAAAAAGCATTCCCAACCCAAACGGGGAAATAGTAAAGCCGCAAAACTAGCTAAATAGGCACTACAGGTTCCCAAACCTACTAGGGTATTCATGCTGGGCATTCCGTGCCATAAACTGCGCCATCCCTCCACAATTAGGCTTCTTCCAGGGATCAATAAAGCCAAAGTTGCCAAACCCCAATGAAACCAAAGATCACTGAGAATGGGCAGAGGTTTACCGCTAATGTGTCCCCAATGGCCGATGCCCGAAAAAATCAACAGTAGAGCCGCCACGCTCAAGCCCCAGATTTGTTCTTTTTGTGCCTGTTGCCGACGTTGATTGGTGTTAATTCTCTTTTTTTGAGAGTCGGAACTAGTTCGTAGTTGGGCAGGAAATCCGCGATCGCTTAACTTTTCGGCGAGGGTTTCAGGGGCAATTTCTCCTTCCTGGTATTGAACAACCGCAACCTCCGTGACAAGATTCACACAAGCGGAAACAACTCCCGAATTTTGGGTTAATTGACGCTCTACGGCACTGACACAGCCCGCACATTTCATTCCCTGAACATCTAAAGTTGCAATGGCTAGGGGATGATCGGGATCGGCGATCGCGTTTTTGGGTTCGGTTGCGACGGTTGGTGAGGAAAGTTGCACCATAGGAGAAGAAATATTCGGTAAGAAATTTTAGGTAGTTTGTTTGAGGGCAATGGTTCAGCCTGATTAAAGGCAGAAAGGATTACTGGGCAAAGGATTAGAGAAACAAAGAAGCAAATATAAGCTTGGAAGTAATGGTTATAACTTTACAGGGGTGTTAAGGGTAATAATACTATAAATAAATCGGTAAAAAAAGGAGAGAGAGTATGTCAATCCAAAAGATAAAGCCAATCCAAGAGTTTAATGATTCTATATTTTGCAATGGGAAAGAAAAAGAATTATTTAAACGAGACTGTCCTCATTGTCACAGCGAGGAAGTGAAAATTCATTCTCATTACAAAACGAAAAATAATGGAGAGAGAAAAATATTTATCTGTCAAAAATGTGAGTCACTATATTCAGAAACGTATAATAC
>QBMS01000031.1 GCA_003249095.1 Snowella sp. | reverse complement strand
TTTTAGCTTGCTTTTCATGATAAGTTTTGATTATCACTTTTTATTCAGGAGAGCCTTGCTTTTAAAATTACCACATTTTTCTATTGTATTTAATAGAATACGAGGATTGCCAGAGGCTGAGTAAGCAAGTATATTAAATTCTTTCATCCGAGCATTAATTTTGTTTTTAAGTGGTTCATCTATCTGCTTGAAAACTAACTCTTTCATACTCGACAAATAATCTTCAGAATTAGTTATTTCTCTCTCTATTCTTAGCAATGTAGCATCATGAGTCATTTCAAATGAATCGCCGTAAAATGTTACGCCTGGATAAACAGCAGCCTTACAATTTATATAAGGTGATCTTAAATCTCGAAATAAACTAAAAAATTGTCTTTGTAATTCTTGTATAAGAATATGAGCTGCTTCATCAAAAAAGAAACAAACTCTCTTGATTTGTAGTTCTTGACAAATCTCTTCAACTGCATCTTTAAAGTTGTTTATAGTTGGAACTTCTGATGAATCAATAACAGAGTCGCTTGCATAAAAGTTATCATATGCCTTATGAATTGACTCAAACTTTTTTTCTAGTATTTCCGAATTTTCTTGATTTCCAGATAGCAAATTGGTCACTTCACTATGCCCAATGTGTAGACCCTTCTTTTTTAAAGCTCTTAAAAAGTAATGACAAATATTAGCAATCATCCACTTAGAGAATTTATATGGGTCATCTTCGATAGAGATCAATGCACCTCCTGTAAACGTTATGTAAACAGGTAGTACTCTATTTGTTGAAAATTCATCATTGAGTTCTTTTTCTGCCATCCTTAATAGAAAAGACTTTCCTGTCCCTCGGCTACCTTCAAGGATAATTGGATTACGCAATTTTAATGAATCTATAATTTTTCTATCTAATTGCGTTTCTACAAAAAGAGATTGAAGTTCATCAGATGCAATATCTTCAGTTCTAAAACGAAAATCATTCATTGTCTATCATCTCAAAATTAATTAGAAAAGATTCTGGATTTCTGGTATTTTTCTTGAAAACTCAGTAAGAGAGCTTCGTAGTTTTTCACGTTGAGAACTCTCAATACATTTCAAAAATCTTAAGCAGAAACAAAAAGAAACTATTTCTACAATTTGGTCGAAGTTTTTCATCCATTTTTTGAATTGTTCTTCGCTAAAAGAAATCTCAATTTCTGAACTCCAAGTCTGAGAATTGCCATGAACAAACTGAGAAAGATCTCTATACGTTTCTATGGCTTTACCTCTATATAAATCTATATATATTTCTAATTCTGGAAAAAAAGCTTCTGCCCATCTTTTTGACAAAATATCTCTTCCTTCACTATCGCTTTGTTCGTCTTTGCGTCGTACTAATTTTCCCCACTTAATATCATATTTGCAGCTTTTCCATTCCCTGAATTCTAACTCATTTGCAGAGAAAAAAACAGTAGCTATAGATAATTCTAGAACAATTCTTAGAGAGACAAACGCATTTCTATACAAACCAGAAGTTAAGGACACGGAAGAAAATTGTAATTCACTAGCAATATTTTTTATAATTGACGATTCTTCTCTATCTTTTAAAATCTCATGCCACAGCAAAAGCTCTTCTGTGAAAGTATAAATTTTTGCTAAATCACTTTCAAAAGGAATAGATTTCTCAATTGCTTCTTTAGTTTTCTGAGCTATTTGCCTATAATAATCTTGAATATTCATATTTAAAGATGACAAGCTAAACAAGGTAATCCCATATCTTCTTCCTCTAATACAGCCTCTAAAGATTCTGCTAAAGGTCTATTTGGAGCTGCTTTTTGCTCTCGTTGAATTGCCTTTTCATGCTTGGAAATAATATCTTGCTTTCTGGTCAAAAGCTCTAGCAATGTTTCCCCATCTGTCCATGTATAAGTACGACCATCTTTGTGGTTAGATTCATAATCTACTGCCTTAGCAAACAAAGCAGGATGTTCCTGTGCCAACATTACCCACTCATATTTACGCTGGAAAAAACAGAAAAAACAGCCAGAACGACTTCGCCAACGATAATAATCAGGAAGACCAATTCCACTATCTTCAAGAATACGGATAATATCCTCCTTAACCAATCCACGTTCTTTAAATGGAAAAACAGGCTTTATGTTAGGTTTCGTGGAAATATAACCATCTCGATTTTCATCTGCGCGGATACCAACGTAGCTAATCGTTTCATCCTCTCCAACAAACTCTTCTAACGGTTTAATTTTCATCTTCACCGTACACCAGCGCATTTGTGGGGAAGGCAATAGCCCATCGTGCATGGCTAACCAATGATCAAAGCCTCTCTTTTCACTTAAGTAGGAAATTTTAATGCCGAGCCGAGCCTTTATACGATCAAGATATTCATAAGTTTCAGGTAATTCCTTATGAGTATCACAGAAAAAATATTCCATCTCTGGAATCTCTTGATGTAGCAAAATAGCCAGAGCCGTACTATCTTTCCCCCCAGACAAGCCTAAAATATGTCTGACGTTTTGATGTCCCATTGTTAATCTAATAAATTTGATGCTTAGCTGATTTGAGCTTATCAGTTTTTACCGTATCACAAATACTTCTGAAAGTAAAGTTAAATCAAAGAAGATAGAGCATTTTATTCAAAAAAACACTTAGTTGTTATTACTTATTCTTTTTTTTGATTGTCGTTTTCTTTGAAAAGGAGTGGCTTCTTTCTGCAAAGAAGTACCTAATAGCTTTTCTGTCAGTTTAGCCAAAACCATTTGTCGAAGCTGAAGATTATCAGGTAATTTTTCCAAAATCTGTTCCACTAGCTGATCTACATGATCTTCTTGCTCGTGATCGACCCAGACCAAACGATGAGTCTCCTGACCATCAGGACGAGTGACCGTGATCCGCCGAGCATCAAATCCATCTCCTTGGATAGCAGTATCTTTTTGCAGAGCCTCTAAATTTTTGAATTTTCGGGCTAATTCTGACAATTTAACTTCAAATACAAGAAAATCTTCATCTTTCCATGATAAAGCAGGCTTATCTGCAATAATCATTACTAAAGCTTCTAACCACTCCTCATCCGTTTTATTTTCCGCGATCGCCGCTTGGGTAAAACTTCTCAGACTACGCTCCACGCATTTATCGACTAAATACTTTGCCCTAACTCGTAGATCTTCCCTTAGCTTCTGTTCGTCACTGCGTACCCCAAAAGCATCATACAAAAGCCCTTGACAATCATGTAATAGACTTCCATAGGCAGTATTAATTTCGCGAAGAACCTGTATTAATTTAAGCTTTAAATTCTTGGCAACTTCCTCATTTTGTTCTTCATCAACTTTAATTAATGGTAAATTACAAGCAATTGGCAATTTAATAAATAACAATTCATCTGGTTCAACTGTTTCTTGTAAAGACTTTAAGACAGCCTGAGCATCTATTCCGATTCGTTGAGTTTGCTTAGTATAAGCAGGTAATTTTTTCACGAACTGATAAAGAGGAGACACAACAGTTAGCAAAGTCGCATTACGAAGTTGCCCAGGCTTTTTCCAATTAGGATGTCGTAAAATTGCCTCAAGCTCCTTAAATACTTGGGAACGTAAACCAATTACTTCAAAATTTTTGACTGCAAATCGAGAAGGATCTTTTACTAATAATTCAAAATGTTCAACTCCTAGTACGGGAATAAAAGTTCCATCCTTATAAATACCGATATCATCCATATAATGCAAAAGAATGGCTGCTAATATTACAGGAATAGCCCCTTCCTTCATTCCGTAAGGAGGAGCATTTAATAATTGATAAAGTTTATCTAGAGTTTCTGGCTTTTCTTTAGCATCTAAGCAAAATGTTTCAATTGCCTCCCATAACGTCCAAACAGGAGATTCTTTAGAAGGAGGATAAATATCCCAATAGCCATCTTCTTGTCTATGAATTTTTGTTTCTTTTAGCAAAGAGAAATACATACTCACTTCTGGCCCATAGCCTTCTAATGCTAGACGTTCTTCGTTTGGGTGTTCAACCATTGCTTGAATTAACTCTCGTCGAGCTTTAGTTCCTTGAGAAGTCAATTCACGTCGATTAATCAATTCATTCCAAAGACGTGGGGTTTTATGATAAATCCGATCACAAACCTCAGATAATTTTAGATTAAAATCCCTAATGTGATTGAGTGTAACTTTCTTTCCTAAAATCCAACAAATATTCTTTCCACTTGACAAATTAAAAGACTGATTGAGCGTCTCATCTAATAACTCTCTTCCTTTATTTAAGCGATAATTTATTTCTTTTTTAGCAACACTATCTGTCTGTAATTCAGGCGCATTTTGCTTAATTTTCTTAAGTGCAGAAAATTCTCGTACTTGGGAATGAAGAATACTCAGATTAGTAATAGATATTATAATTAACGGTTTACCATCAATTGTTGTTTCAGGAACATCGACAAGAGCCTGGTCATCTAACCAATAACCAATAAGTCCATCCACATTAGGGGAAACACACTTTAATTCTTTCAGAGAAATTGAACTATCTAAATAGATTCTTTCAAAATAACGTAATGTTCCTGTTTGATAACTATGGCGTTGCGCGACTAAGGGAACTAAAGAATGAATATTGGACAAAAGAAAAACTAAAGAATCTCGTTGTCGTTCTAATTCAGTGTTTAGAGCTAGATCTACATTAAAATCTGATCCTTGCCATAGACGCAATTCGTCTAATTGACGGAAATGAGTAACCAAACCCTTTTTGAGTAAGTCATCAACAACAATAGCCCATTTTTCAGAATCAGCAGGAATATCAGACATCGCTAATTTAACTAATTCTCGCGTTGCTTTCGTATTCCCTGTTGTAGTTACAAGATTCAGAACTCCAATAATTTTTAAAACTCTTAAACTTTCGACTTCTAAATGTTTAGCATCAGCAATTAAATCTTGAATTTCTACCCAACGCTGAAGATTGGGACGTGAAGCCAAACCCATTCCTGCGGTTTCAATAAAATAATCATAGACTCGATCTAGCTTTAAGGTGAAAAGATGTCCTTCTTCAATTGTTGTCTCGTCCAAAAAATTTTTAAAGGAGAATGGTTCACTACTTGTTAAAAAAGTAAATAAAGACCGATCATTTTGAGCATAGCGATTGCACAAAATTGGTAAAATTAAAGCAGTTAAAGGATGAAGCGGATAAACTTTTTTAAAAATTTCAAAAGATAACTCTTCGTTTTTAAACAGATGAGCTAAATTATCAAACCATTCTTGAGAGTGTTGATGAGTAGCCATTTCGATAGCTTCCGCTTGTGACGAATCAATAGCTTGTCCAATCAAACGCATCATTTCACCAGAAGATTCCGTAAAAGGGATATCCTCAAAACGACCCTGAATTTTTGACCATTCGTTTCTTTGTAAATTTCCTAATCTCTGTCCATAGTCTGCGAAAGCTTGATGAAGAACTCCTAAAATATAAACAGGAGTTTTATGATCATTTGATAATTCAGAAAGCTCTTGCAATAAATATAAATCTTCTTCACTGGAATTATAAATAGTAAACTCTAGATTTTTTCCGAGTTCATCTAGTATTAAAAAAACACCTGTTTTTGACTCTTTCGCTACTTCCAACACTAATCGAGCAATTTTTCTACTCTCAATTCTATTACCAGAAATAATTTCATTTTCCAAATCAACTAGTCGAGCAGTGATATTTATTTTGTTTCGTTCTTTGACATTCCAAAAAGCTTCGACACCGCGATTTAAAGCACGAATAATGGTATGACTGATCGGTTCTCTCGTTCCCGTTGCGATCGCCCTAACATAGCCACGAGCAGGGAAGTTTTCTTGAAATGGCAACAATTGAACATCCTTAGACACAGAACTCTCTAAAAGAATCGCTAATGCCTTTTCTCGCATAGGATGCCCAACAGGAGCGCACAAGGCGGCTAAAAAATGGGCAAATGATGATTTTCCCGTTCCGTAAACACTCGTTAGTGTCCATGCAGCATTTGGGGAACTTCCAAGCTTATCGCCAATACGATACAGTGCCTCTTGAGCGCGTTGCGTTAGGATGTAGCCTGCTAATGAATCAACCCTTTCTAAGTCTCTTTCCAGATTTATTGATCGTGAATAACGACGATGAAGTGTAAAATATTGAGCTAAAGTTTTATCCATTTTGTTTATCTCCACCGTCTATCTCCTTGGTAATACCGTTCTAAAATGTTAACACTGAGTTTTGCTGGATCTTCATTAAAAGAAAGCTG
Source organism: Snowella sp. (assembly GCA_003249095.1). Classification (GTDB taxonomy): domain Bacteria; phylum Cyanobacteriota; class Cyanobacteriia; order Cyanobacteriales; family Microcystaceae; genus Snowella. Next base: position 28,843 of record QBMS01000031.1, on the reverse strand, counting down.
AATCAAACCCGATGAATCTGAAAGAGAGATTGAACGATCATACTTGGCTACCTTCTCAATCGCATCACAAATAGCACTTTCAGTTAACTTAAATACCATTCCTGGACTGCCTAAATTATAAAGTAAACGGGAAATAGCAATAGTTTTTGCTCCGTCATTTTCAAGACTAGCATATTCTAAACAAGTTGCCACTAAAATCTCAGGAGGCAAATTGAATTTTGGGCCAAATCGAAAGGCAAAATATCTTGAATCTTCTGTTAAATGAATCAAGCCTAATTCATTAAAAGGACAATCAATAGAATCTTCAACAAAGCCTTTTTTATTACGATTATTTACATACATTCTTAAAAGACAGGTAATATCTTTTTTTAAAGAATTATCAGCGATGGAATTTTTCAATCCTTTTGCATAATCTGTTAAAGCTTCTATTAAATCATCATTTGTAAAATCATTCTCTCGGAAAAGATTAAAAATATAATACCAAGAGGCCGCTTCACAGGTTGGTTTAAGGAGGTTCCAATGTAATAACCATAAGGAAGCAGGATCTTCTAAAAATGAATCCCATCCGTTTTCAGATAATAATTTACTTCCAAACTCTGTCGGAAAACTTGAACGTCCTTTCCCAGAAATATCTGTATCTTCTTCTAAAATTTTAAAAGCATGACACCAATAGCGAATAGAATTCACCATATTTTTTCCGACACCTAACTGAATTAGCGCATCATCCTGAAGAAAAATGCTAGGATTTTTTTGAGCCAAATCAAACCCTTTTTTTAGCCACCCAAAACGTGGGTGAAAAGTTTCATGACGAGCAAAAACTGGATTACAAGGACTTGGTTTATATTCTATTAAAAGAGACGTTTGTTTCATTCTTCAAAATTATTAGATTACTTTAAGATTTTTTTCTGAATGCGTTATCACAATCTATATTTTATCTTTGATTAACAATTATTTCATGTTATTAATTGATTATTTTTATGTTTACATTGTATCATAAATCATAATATTTATATTTCGGAAATTTTGGCAATATTTAGCGATGAATACCATCAAACTGGGTAAATATCTCACCTTAGAAGATTTTTGTACCTGCACCCAAACCTATCAAAAATATTCTGCTTCCATCAATCCCCATCCTAAAAATCCAGCAACCATTTCTGCCCTAAAAGCCCTCAACCAGTTTATCCTAGACCCCCTCATCGATCGCTTTGGGCTAGACTCCTTCCAATTAACCTACGGATTTTGCTCATCGGATCTCAAACGTTATCTCAACCAAAAAGATGACATCACGGGCATTAAAAACGGACGTATCGATCCCAGTCGAGACCAACACATGGGCCACGAACTCAACCGTAATGGAAAATATCACTGCCCAAGACTAGGAGCCGCCTGTGACTTTCGCATTAACGGGCAAGAAAGCGATCGCATCATAGATTGGATACTCCAAACCCAGCTTCCCTTTGATTCCCTTTATTTCTACGGTAGCGATCGCCCGATCCACATCAGCTACGGCCCCGAACAGAAACGCGACATCTGGACATTCACGCCCACAGGCCAACCCAGCCGCAAAGGTCTCGAAAAATGGATCGCGATCGCCAGAACTCAATCTTAAAACAATAGACTAAACCCGTTTCCGTCGTGCCTTCGCCTGGGACTGTAAAAACTTCAACCGATAAACATCTCCATTCTTTTCCCAAAATAACTGATGCCCCTTAATTAGACTGCAATTCTCCCCTAAACACTTTTCCCAACCCCGTAACGTCCGAATCGGGCCATAGTCATCCAATAAACCGCGATCGCGTTCCTTCTCGGACAACTGGGCAAACTTTTCATAAAGAGGATAATCTTTCCCGACTAATACATCCTTCTCATGCAAAATAGGAGGATTGCTTTCTTCCCGATAATCCCGATGACTAACCCGCAATCGACCTAAATAGACATCCAACCTTTCCTGTAATAACGGATGGGCGATCGCATCAAAATTGGCATAAACCAGATAGGAAATCTTCGCCTCCTGCAACGAAAACTTTACTACATTTACCCCCTCCAAACGCCCCACCGTCCGACTGGCACAGCCCTCGTATAACCGCAACAAAGCAGGTAATTTTTCCACATAATCCAAATGAACTAGAAAAGATCCCTTAAATTTCTTACCAATCTCACTAATCCGACAAGCTTCCCCCACTTTATCCAAATCTCTCAAACTGTAGAGCATCATATCCGCCAAAATACAGGCTTGCTCATACCCCGCAAAAATATCCTTAATATCCTGACGCATTTCTGCCGATAATTGCCTTGCCGTCGGACGATTACCAAAACGACTCAACGCCAAATATAACAACAACTCCTGACGACGCTGTTCCCGTATTTCATCCCACTCTTCCTGCTGAGTGACTTGCAAAACCACCTGAAACGCCCGTGAAAGATTCCCAAAAACCCGTCTAATCTCCGCTTCATTTTCTGACTCCAATTCCCCCTTAATCGGTAAACGTCCTCGCTGGGCATAAAAATCCATCAACGGCTTTAAAATCCGTTCATAATCCTCAAAACGTTTGAGAGGAATGCGAATCGTTGGGGTTTTAGCACGGGAACGAAAACGAGAAGCTTGAAAAGTTTGTGCTTGCTCCCTATCTCGAAAAACCAAATAAATCCCTAAACCAATGGGAACCGCATCGGCTTCCAAAACTTGGTCAATATAGGCCTTCAGTTCCTCTTGCTCAAAATATTTCTGAAACGTATTGCGACGGGTAATAATGCCATCCCCATAGGCCATCACCCCCCGATTCGGATCATCAATCAAGACCTGAGCCGACACAATTAAAATCTGCTGAGTCAAACCCCAAGCATTCACTAAAGCTTCCCTACGCTCCTTCACATCCTCAATCACATTAATCACATAACCCAGATTGACAATATCCGCCTCTATCAAATCAGTGCGGGGAGCATAAAAGGGATCCCAACCCCTGCTCTCATGACCCAATTGAGCAATTTCTGTGATATCCCGCCCGTAACCACAGCCATAGTCAAAAAAGGTCATCCCTGATTGAAAAATACCTGCTTCTAGGGCCAAACGAACAGGACGAGACAGCGTTTTTCGAGGAATCGCCGCCCGATGCCGATCAACCTGAATCGATTGGACATTTTGCTGACGGAGAGAACAAACTAAATAATGCCCCTCAAAGGAAATTTGCTTTTGGGCAAGACGTTTTTCCCATTGCTGACGAGTGCCGATGGAACGGGAGTTCTCCAACAAACCCAAAGCCACTTCTAGGTTGGTTAAATGAACAAAATCTGAATAATAGGGATAATCAGAGCTAACAAAAGTTTCCTTGCGGTGGAGAATGGGAGGATTCAAGGAGTTGCTATAGTCGCGATCGCTGACTTGATTCGTTTCCAAATTCACCACCATACTGGAAACCAAAGCAGGATGGGGATCGATATCAAAATCAGGATAAAAAAGATAGGAAAGTTTCGGCGTATCCGTACTGAATTTAATGAGGGTAACAGCATCAATTTTGCTAAGAAGTTTTCTCGCAATACCCTCATAGGATTGGAGTAACGGATCTAAACGTTCCAAGGCTGAAATATGGATATAAAGCGCATTGGGCAAGCGTTTGCCAAAATCACTTTTTTGACAGAGTTCGGCGATCGCTGGAAAATCATCGTTTTTGAGGGACATTAAATCAATTAAGCTCCCTTTTATCATCAATCTCTATTTTTCAGTTAAAACGGATTTTCCTATTGAGTTAGTCAATTAGAGAAATTAGACTATAATCCACCCTCATTTAACCAACGCACCGCATCCTTGGCATGGTAGGTCAAAATTAAATCGGCTCCCGATCGCTTAAAGCCCGTTAAGGTTTCTAGGGTTACCCGTTTTTCATCAATCCAACCATTCAGGGCGGCGGCTTTAACCATCGAATATTCCCCCGAAACATTGTAGGCCGCAACGGGTAAATTCGTCATTTCTTTGACGCGCCAAATAATATCCATATAGGCCAAAGCAGGTTTAACCATCAACATATCCGCCCCTTCGAGCATATCGAGTTCCACTTCTTTGAGGGCTTCTCGACCATTGCCTGGATCCATTTGGTAAGTACGGCGATCGCCAAATTGGGGAGAAGAATCCGCCGCATCTCGGAACGGGCCATAGTACGCCGAGGCATATTTCGCAGCATAGGAAAGAATGGGAATATCTTCAAAACCTGCTTCATCCAAACCTTCTCGGATCGTCGTCACAAAACCGTCCATCATTCCCGACGGCGCGATAATATCAACCCCTGCTTTAGCCTGAGAAACCGCCGTTTTTTTCAATAATTCTAAGGTAGGATCATTCAATACCCGTCCCGTCAGATCTCCCGTTTGCAAATAACCACAATGGCCATGACTCGTATATTCACACAAACAAGTATCCGCAATCACCACTAAATCAGGAACCGCATTTTTGACCGCCGTGGCCGCTTTTTGGACAATCCCACAATCATGCCAAGCCCCCGTTGCCTCCGTATCCTTGTCTTCGGGAATGCCAAATAAAATAATCGCGGGAATGCCGAGATCATAAACTTGTTTGGCTTCTTCCACGATTTTGTCCACCGACAACTGATAAACCCCTGGCATGGATTTAACTTCCTTGGCGACACTTTCCCCAGGGACAGCAAACAGGGGATAAATCAGATCACTAGCAGTCAAGACTGTTTCCCGCACCATACGACGTAGCGGAACAGATTGGCGGAGGCGACGGGGGCGAGTAATCGGAAACATGGTCTTTTGGTGTTATTAATGTTTGTTGACTAAAATCCCCATTCTAGGGCGATCGCGGCTTACTGTTGCGACTTACTTAACCTTTTGTAATCTAAAATTGCGTATCTAAAAGAATGAAAATAACCTCTAATTACCCAAAAATCCTTGATTTTCCATAAAGTTTTACGATATACTTGATAAGATTAAATCAGATTAATCTGTATTTTTCCTTCATTTTTTTTAATCAACTCCAAACTTAAACCACGCGATCGCAAACCCTATGAATTTATGTCGTCTGATTTATAGTAGCTATGCTAGTCCTGATACTGGCTATGAAGACTTAAAAGACATTATGGAAAAATCTGAACGAAATAATCGACGGGATGGAGTTACGGGAGTACTTTGTTACGGAGATTCAATGTTTTTACAAGTTTTAGAAGGAAATCGCAAAATTGTTAGCAAAACCTACCACCGTATTGCTACCGACAAGCGGCACCACACTCCCGCCCTAATCGAATGTGTTGCGACTCAAAGTCGTTTATTTCAAAGTTGGTCAATGCAAGCCGTCAGATTAGTGGACTTAAATGCAGAAGAGGTTAGGCAATTAATTTTGCAATATTCGGATACCACTACTTTTCAACCTGATTTAATGACTGCCCAACAATGTCTTAAATTCATCTACAAATTATCCGAACTTAAGAAGAAATAAATAAGATTGGAACCTTGGTAGGGGCAATTCATGAATTGCCCTTACGCAGAAATTTAATGCCCATCACAATGATCAGAGAAAACTCGATGGGGTAAACCATGACTAATTAAATCCACAGGGCATTGATAGGCTTCTTCTAACATCGTTTGAGTGAGTAATTTTTCTCCGTGATAATGCAAACGGCGATTCAAACAACCCACAGTTTTAACATAACGGGCAATCGCCCCCACGTCATGGGAAATCATCAAAATCGTGATCCACTGATTCAGTTCTTCCAACAACGTGTAAATACTCGTTCTAATTTGGGGATCGACGCTCGCAGTTGGTTCATCCAAAATCAAAATCCTGGGTTCCGTCGCTAAGGCTCTAGCAATATAGACCCGTTGCCGTTGTCCCCCCGACAATTCCCCGATCGCCCGATGACGTAGGGGATAAAGATCCACCAGATTTAAGACTTCTGCTACCTTTTCTTCATCTTGACGTTGATAGGGCTGAAATAAACCCCGTTTCCCTAAACGTCCCATTTTCACCACGTCCCAAACATTAATGGGAAAAGACTGATCGCTATTGACAAATTGGGGAACATAACCAATATATTTTCGGCCTTGTTCAATGGATTTCCCTAAAACTTTGATCTCTCCTTTTGCAGGTTTATGAAGTCCCAATAGAACTTTTAAAAGGGTTGTTTTGCCGCCCCCATTGGGGCCAATAATACCAATAAAATCTAATTCTTTGACCGATAAATTAATATCCTCTAACACCATCTCATTTCCATAGCCAGCCCATAGATGACGAATAGAAATGATTTCTAATGGGTCAATTTCCTGAAGAGATAAAGGTACTGGGTCTGGCTGGGGAAGAATATTCATACTTTTCATGTTAACCTATTTAAGTTCCGCCGCTAAAGTTTGACTCACTTGGCGTAAATTATTTAACCAGTCGGGACTAAAAGCACTGATAGTGATGACTTTGGCATTGATTTGTTGGGCGATCGCCTGGGCAATTTTAGGGCTAAATTCGGGTTGAGTAAAAATCACTTTGATATTGTTTGCTTTTGCCTGTTGAATAATTTCTGCTAACTCCGCCGCACTGGGTTCATTCCCTTCTACTTCTATGGGAATCATTTTTAAATGGTAATCCTTCGCAAAATAGCCCCATTCGGGATGAAAAACCATGAAAGGGCGATTTTTTACAGGGGTTAATTGTTGACGAATTGCTTGATCTAGACTGTCAATTTCTTGAATAAATTGGTTTAAGTTTGCTTGATATTCGGCTTGATGCTTAGGATCAAGTTTCACTAAAGACTGATAAATGGTTTTGGCTTGTTGTTTGACCCGTGACGGTGACAGCCAGATATGGGGATCGAGATTTTCGCTTTCTCCTGAAGGATTTTCATGATGATGATTATGATCGTGGCCTAAATTCGGTAATTTTTCAATTCCCTGACTCGTATCTACTACCTTTAACTGATTATTTGCTCCTAATAATCGGGGTAGCCAGGCTTTTTCTAAATCTCCTCCGATGCTGAAATAGGCTTTTGCATTGGCTAAAAAGCGCATTTGGTCGGGTTTGGGTTCGTAGGTATGGGGATCAACGCCATTTTCGACCATCACATTAACTTTAACGCGATCGCCACCGATACGTTCGACAAAATATTTTTGGGGTTCGATGCTGACTGTAACAGGAATTTTCTCCGTTGCCTGGGTTTGTTCGCTGACAGGAACGGAACGGCAAGCCGTAAGGGAAGAAGTCCCCAGCATCAAAGCGATGAGGGTTACTCGTAAAAGGGTTGACATAGAGGACGCTACAAAACGAGATTGATAATCATTCTCGCTTTATTTTAGGATATGACGGACAATCATCATCTTTATCTTTATTGGAACAACCACTCCAGCAAAATTTAGCCAAATACTCCACAATATTAGTAGGCGCGATCGCCTCATAGCAAAAGTTACCTAGATTACAACTCGCGATCGCCAAAAACTACTAAAATTTTTACACTCTATACATCCGTAACCATGACAGCCAACCATTCTCAGCTTTCTCTTAGTCCCTTCCCTGGTCAACCCTGGCTCGTCGAAGAACGCGATGCCTGCGGGGTTGGTTTTATTGCTGATGTCAAAGGTCAAACCAGTCACAAGCTCGTTCAACAAGCCCTCAAAGCCTTGGGATGCTTAGAACATCGGGGCGGTTGTAGTGCAGACAGCGATTCGGGCGATGGAGCGGGGATCATGACAGGGATTCCCAGGGAGCTTTTGGAACGCTGGTTTACTCAACGGGATCTAACCATGCCAGCAGTAGAACAATTGGGGGTAGGCATGGTCTTTTTACCCCAGGAACCCAGTGCCAGGGAAGTGGCCAAAGGTTATGTCGAAGAAGTGATCAGAGCCGAGCAGTTAACGGTATTGGGCTGGCGAGAAGTCCCCGTTAAACCCGAAGTATTGGGCATCCAAGCCCGCAATAATCAACCCCACATGGAACAAATTTTGGTAACTTGTCCAACGGGTTGCTCTGGGGATGAATTGGATCGCCGTTTATATATCGCCCGTTCAACGGTGGGAAAAAAATTAGCCGATGATTTTTATATTTGTTCCTTTTCCTGTCGCACCATTGTCTATAAAGGCATGGTTCGCAGTGTAGTTTTGGGAGAATTTTATTTAGATCTCCAAAATCCTGCTTATCAGAGTAATTTTGCCGTATATCACCGCCGTTTTAGCACCAACACCATGCCCAAATGGCCCCTTGCCCAACCCATGCGTTTATTGGGTCATAACGGGGAAATTAATACTCTTCTAGGCAACATCAATTGGATGACGGCCAGGGAAAGAAATTTACAAGCCCAAGGCTGGACAACCGAAGAATTGCAGTCATTAACCCCGATTGTCAATGCGGCCAATAGCGATTCCTACAACCTCGACAGTGTAATGGAATTATTGGTCAGAACGGGTCGCAGTCCCCTAGAAGCGGCGATGATCCTGGTGCCAGAAGCCTACCAAAATCAACCCGACCTCAAAGATCATCCCGAAATTGTTGACTTTTATGAATATTACAGTGGTTTCCAAGAACCCTGGGACGGCCCCGCCTTATTAGTCTTTAGTGATGGAAAAACTGTTGGCGCAGGATTAGATCGTAATGGTCTCCGTCCCGCTCGTTATAGCATTACCAAAGAGGGTTATGTCGTCGTTTCCTCGGAAGCAGGAGTAGTAGATTTACCCGAAGCAGAAATCATTGAAAAAGGACGTTTGGCTCCAGGTCAAATGATCGCCGTAGATTTACAAAATCAAGAAATTCTCAAAAATTGGGAAATCAAAGAGCGGATTGCTAAAAAATATCCCTATGGCGAATGGATTGCGAATTATCGTCAGGGGATTCGTTCGGAACTTTTTTCTGAAGAAACGTTGTTTGAGAATCCAGAGACAGTTTTACAACAACAAACGGCCTTTGGTTGCACCGCAGAAGATCTGGAAATGGTAATTATTTCGATGGCGACCCAGGGAAAAGAGCCGACTTTCTGTATGGGGGATGACACACCTCTGGCGATCCTTTCCACTAAACCGCGATTGCTCTACGACTACTTTAAACAACGCTTTGCCCAGGTAACGAATCCTCCCATTGATCCTTTACGGGAAAGTCTGGTGATGTCTCTCAATATGTCCTTGGGAGAACGGGGAAAATTATTAGAACCCAAGCCTGAATCAGCCAAGTTATTACGCTTAGAGAGTCCTTTTCTCAATGAATTAGAGTTAGCGGAAGTTAAAGCTTCTGGGTTAGACTGCACCGAGCTTTCAACGTTATTTGATATTACGGCTGGCCCCGATGGATTAGAGAAAGCCCTAGCAAATTTAGTTCAAATGGCCACAGATGCGGTTAATTCTGGTGCAAAGATTTTGATTTTAAGCGATCGCCCCCATAATCAAACCCTAAGCGAAAATTCTAGTTTTATTCCGCCTCTTTTAGCAGTAGGAGCCGTCCATCATCACCTGATTCGGGAAGGATTACGGTTACAAGCTTCTTTAGTTGTCGATACCGCCCAGTGTTGGAGTACCCATCATTTTGCTTGTCTGATTGGCTACGGTGCATCAGCGATTTGTCCCTATTTGGCGTTGGAATCGGTGCGTCAGTGGTGGCATGATCCCAGAACGCAGAACTTGATGGAAAATGGCAAAATTGATAAAATTGCCCTACCGAAAGCCCTGGTGAATTACCGTAAATCAGTGGAAGCGGGTTTGCTGAAAATCTTGTCCAAAATGGGCATTTCTCTCTTAGCTTCCTATCACGGGGCGCAAATTTTTGAGGCGATCGGTTTGGGGGCTGAATTAGTGGAATTGGCCTTTGCCGGAACCACCAGTCGAGTCGGTGGATTAAATCTAGCAGAAGTTGCCCAGGAAGTGATGACCTTCCATGCCAAAGCGTTCCCCAGTTTGACGAGTAAAAAGTTGGAAAACTACGGTTTTGTAAATTACCGTCCCAGTGGGGAATATCACATGAATTCTCCCGCAATGTCTAAAGCGTTGCATAAGGCAGTTCAAGCTTTTCGATCGCCCCTTGATCATGGGGAAAACCCAATTGAGTCCTATGATCTTTATGAAGTCTATCGCAAGCATCTAGAAGAGCGGCCTGTCACGGCATTGCGAGATTTATTGGATCTGAATTCTGACCGTGAATCCATTCCCCTGGAAGAAGTCGAATCCGTCGAAAGTATTGTCAAACGCTTTTGTACAGGTGGAATGTCCCTCGGTGCCTTGTCCCGTGAGGCCCATGAAACCCTCGCGATCGCCATGAATCGGTTGGGAGCTAAATCCAACTCAGGGGAAGGGGGAGAAGATCCTGTTCGTTATTTAACGCTGGACGATGTGGATAGCGAAGGAAATTCTGCCACATTGCCCCATTTAAAAGGATTACGCAATGGAGACACCGCCAACTCTGCCATTAAACAAATCGCATCAGGACGGTTCGGAGTCACGCCTGAATATTTGATGAGTGGACAGCAGTTAGAAATTAAGATGGCCCAAGGCGCAAAACCTGGGGAAGGGGGACAATTGCCAGGCCCGAAAGTGAGTTCCTATATTGCCATGTTACGCCGTTCTAAAGCAGGAGTAACGCTCATTTCTCCTCCTCCTCACCATGATATCTACTCTATTGAAGATTTAGCGCAATTAATCTTTGATTTACACCAAATAAATCCCGTTGCTCAAGTTTCCGTCAAACTCGTGGCTGAAATCGGCATCGGCACGATCGCAGCAGGTGTGGCCAAGGCCAACGCAGACATCATCCAAATTTCAGGTCATGACGGCGGAACAGGAGCTTCACCCTTGAGTTCCATCAAACACGCGGGATCTCCCTGGGAATTGGGCGTTACCGAAGTCCATCGAGTTCTGGTGGAAAATCAACTCCGCGATCGCGTTTTATTACGGGCTGATGGCGGTCTGAAAACGGGTTGGGATGTGTTGATGGCGGCCTTAATGGGAGCCGAGGAATTTGGCTTTGGTTCCGTTGCCATGATCGCCGAAGGTTGCATTATGGCGCGGGTTTGTCATACCAATAATTGTCCCGTCGGGGTGGCGACCCAGCAAGAACGGTTACGCGCTCGGTTTAGTGGTGTTCCCGAAAATGTGGTCAATTTCTTCTATTTCATCGCCCAGGAATTGCGATCGCTCCTCGCCCATCTCGGTTATCGCAGTTTAAATGAAGTGATCGGTCGTGCTGATTTATTAAAAGTGCGATCGGGTATCAATTTGACCAAAACCCACGCTTTGAACCTAGATTGTCTGCTGAATCTGCCAAACGTCAAAGAACATCGAGCATGGCTAACCCATGAAAAAGTCCACAGCAATGGCCCCGTTTTAGATGATGAAATTCTAGCCGATATGGACATTCAAGAAGCCTTGACCCATCAAACCCAGGTTTTCAAAACCTATAAGTTGGTGAATACCGATCGCTCGGTGGGAACTCGTCTAGCAGGAGAAATTGCCAAACGCTACGGCAATAATGGTTTTGAAGGAGAAATTACCCTCAATTTCCAAGGTGCGGCGGGTCAAAGTTTTGGAGCCTTCAATATCAACGGTGTCACCCTCCATTTGCAAGGAGAAGCCAATGATTATGTGGGTAAAGGCATGAACGGCGGCGAAATTGTGATTCTTCCCCCCAAAGAGGCGGGATATGACCCTGAAGATAACGTGATTATTGGTAATACCTGTCTCTATGGAGCAACGGGCGGTAAACTGTTTGCCAATGGTCAAGCGGGAGAACGGTTTGCGGTGCGAAATTCCCTCGGTCAAGCGGTCATTGAGGGTGCAGGCGATCACTGTTGTGAATATATGACAGGTGGTGTCGTCGTTGTTCTGGGTAAAGTTGGGCGAAATGTGGGAGCAGGAATGACGGGGGGATTGGCTTATTTTCTGGATGAAGATAACAGTTTGCCCGAAAAAATTAACCCTGAAATCATCAAGCTCCAACGGGTTACTGCGATCGCGGGTGAGGAACAATTGAAGTCGTTAATTGTGTCTCATGTTGAACATACTGGCAGTCCTAAAGGGAAACATATTTTAGCGAATTGGACTGACTATTTAGGGAAGTTCTGGCAAGCGGTTCCCCCTTCAGAAGCTGATTCTCCTGAAGCGAATGGGGATATTAGTTTAACAGAGAAAGCGTTAACTTCGGTTTAACGGAGCTTTATTTTGGTTACTATTGGAAGGGACGCATCAGTTTCTTCCTTCTTACTGAATCAATGGCGGATCGTCGTTGTTACAAGGATGATAATAGAATATTTCCAACACTATGCCGACAACGCTAAGAACAGGAGCTTACCGCTTTTATTTCTATTCCTATGATTGTTATGAACCTAAACATACTCATGTGGATCGGGATGACAAGATGGCTAAGTTTTGGCTAGAGCCAGTAGTTCGTTTAAGCGATAATCATGGTTTTAACGCCAAAGAGCTAAGAAAAATTGAGCAAATTATTAATGATAATCGTGAGGTATTGATTAATGGTTGGGACAACTTCTGCGGGAATATCAGTTCCAAGGATTATGAACGTTAGCCTTGATGATGAACAACTCACCTTATCGCTGGAGGATGGGCGCGTTGTGTCAGTGCCTTTAAGTTGGTATCCGCGTTTATGTTACAGCAGTCATCAGGAGCGACAACGTTTTCAGATTAGCGGAGCAGGTTCCGGCATTCATTGGCCAGACTTGGATGAAGATATTGGTGTTGAGGGGATTTTGTTAGGGAAAAAATCAATGGAGAGTCAGGCTTCTTTTCAACAATGGATGGAGAAACGAAAAAAAGTTTGATGAATAAACAGCGATCGCAGTTTTATTCTTGTCCTCAATTTACCCAATGCTAACTTGGGTTAAAATAAAAAAAGAGTTTTTAGGAGTCTTGCGTTATCCCCACATCAGAGCAGAAAACCCAGTGTTATCTCTTATGCTGCTGGTTTACCAAACTTTACCTGTCTATTAATATTGTTCGCCTTGATGAACGGACAGGCAACATTTTTCTCCTTGCAGGTGAGGAAAATATCGTTGAAATCTATCCTAATGGAAAGTGGAGATACATCGGATGAACCAACCTGATTTTCAAGCAATGAGCCAAAAGGAATTACAGCGTTATGTTCTTTCCCATCGAGAGGATCAAACCGCTTTTTATGCTTATGTTGATAAGTTAAATGCAGAGGCTAATTGGATTGAGATGCCTCCTTTAAGCTCTGTAGAGGATATGGACAATCATCCTGAGTTTGTAAGTCGTTTTCGGAATAATTCTTAGCTAAATTGATAATTCTCCTAGTTGGAACACGGATTAGGATGGATTTAGGGATTACACGGATGTTAGTTTTATTTTCAAAATGTAACTCTAAAAATTTGTGAAATTGGCGTAATCTATTTAATCCGTGTTGATGGCTAATAGGTGACGATCGCATTATCATAAAATAATAGACAATTACTTCAAAAAGAGAATTAAGCAATGCCTGAAGTTATTGAAATTCCGATTGAACTTACCCAATTTCAGTTACCTCAAGCGGTTCAAAACCGTTTAAATTTGCTGTTGGATCGCCAAGATCAAGGTGATACATTATCTTTGTCAGAGCGTCAGGAAGCGGAAGGATTGGTCGAGTTAGCTGAGTTTTTATCGCTGTTTAGTTTACGTTCAACACGGGTGATGAAGTCTGGTTAAGTGTAATTTATTTAATCCGTGTTCCAAGTGAATGAACGGCGATCGCACTATTACAAAAATGCGTAACTACTGACCACTTAAAGTCTAAGATCTTTTTCATAGAGGGTGTTACATTCAGGACACTTAAAGAAACTATCGGAGCCCCAAAAACGAGGTTTTGTACGATCTACCAAACACTCAACAATTTTTCCTCGATTTTGGTAACAGATATTACACATAGGACCATCGCCATTCTTATCAAAATACAGTCCCGCATACATATGAAGTTGTTTTTTGGGCTGCAAAACAGATTTTGGTGAGTGTTTATCAGATTTATTTGGTTTAGGTTGTTGCAACTGTTTAATTCTTTTCTTTAAAGCATTACTTTCTTCTGTTAAAGAGTAGTTTTCTTCTTGGATATTCACATTCTCTAGCTGAAGGGAAATAATCTCAGATTTTAGAGTAGTTAACTCTTTTTTCAAAAAATCATTTTCCTGTTTAAAATTCATTACCTCAGCTTGCAAGTCAATTAAAGACTCTTTTGAATTAATTAGTAAGTCCTTAATTTCAAGAAATGCAGCTTGTAAATCAAGAATAATGCATTTCAAATTAGAATTTTGAGACTGTTCTAATAAATCTCTGGCTTGTGCTAACAAATTGTTAGCTTTCGTAATAAGAAAAATCGCATTGTGTAAATCTTGTGTGGTTTCCATAAAATTAACCAAGCTAAATTTAAAAACATCAATCTAAAAAACGTGAAATTAGTATAAATTATTTAATTCTAATTTGTTTTTCAGGGTTTTATTCATTTATTCGATGTAATGTTGAATATTAGGTGCAACATTTTGTAGAAAATCTTCCTTTGGGCGAAAAATTACATCAATAAATGTACCTGCTCCTGCGTCTACCATGACACTTTCTTGACTGTAGTCAATATACCCTTTTTCTTGTAGCCATAAGAGATCAGCCTCTGCTTGATTTAGAACAGCTTGTCGAACTCTTTTTAAAGACCTCACATGGTTTGCGGGAAGAGGTTGCAAGAAATCACTTGGTAAAATACTCAGTATTTTAACCACATTGTTAATTTTCTGGGCTATTTCTCTGTATTTTGAGTAAAAAGCCTCAAGATTAATAATATTTTCCAAAAGATCAGAAAGATCGGGCTTTGGACTTCTACGCAAATCTGCCGCTCTGGCACAGGTGTCAAGAATATTATGTAGTCCGCCTTGAGTACGAAGCTCAACAGAATTAAAGGTTGACCACGGAAGTGGAAGCTTACCTGGATAAAGTCCGCTATGACATAGAGGCATTACATAAACTGGGGTTCCGCCATGATCTCTTGCTTGTAAATAGCGAATCCAACCTGCTCCAGCCTCAATATTAATCCAAGGTTTTTGTATTGAAAATGGACTTGCAAGAATGAGGATAACATTTGCCGTAGTTAATGAGTCTTCAATGTTATGTAACCAAGACGTGCCAGGTAAGTTTGTCGTACTGTCTGAAGAGACAAAAATATCGAGAGCACCAAGAAGATGTGGATCTAATAGTTCATCCTTGATTTTGGTTGCAAGTTCTTGTTCACTATGTGTATGACTGAGAAAAACTTTTGATTTTGACATAAGTAAGAGGTTAAATATTTTTAATGTTTTGATGCACTACTTCGTCTTCGTCAGACGACATTGTTACACAAAAATTTATATGCTGAAAATCACACAAAATTCGTATACTTCCTCTGTCATCCTATCCTTTCACACACCTTAAAATTATAAAAACATCCTTAAATTTTGTTAGATTGACTAAGACAGCTATCATTTCCCCTTTCCATAATATCGAAACATCATCCGTACCAATGAGCGATCTAAAACACGCCGACATCACCCAAAAAATCATTGGAGCCTCCTTTGAAGTTCATAAATTTCTCGGTAACGGCTTCCAAGAAGTCATCTATCAACGCGCCCTACAGTATGAAATGCACCAAGCAGGCTTAACTTTTCAGCGTGAAATAGAACAACCTATTTATTATAAAGACTTACCCCAACCCATTGGCACTCGTCGAGCAGATTTCGTCGTAGAAGATAAAGTGTTAGTCGAACTAAAAGCCGTCATCCAGTTAGAAGATGTCCATCTCGCCCAAGCCTTAAACTACCTAAAAGTATATAAATTAGAAGTCGGATTATTGATCAACTTTGGTAGTAAAAGTCTAACCTTTAAACGATTAATTAGAAGCTAGAATGCAGATTAAGACCGATTTTAAGATTACATAAATTGCAGTTGCATTGTTTCAGTCAACACAATCAAAAAAAACCGAAAAATCAGCGTAATCGATTTAATCCGTGTTCCAGGTAGATAGGCTGCGATCCTAAAATCGGGTGATAAGCTTTTACCCAGCCCCAAACCATGATTGCAAATAAAGTAAATACTTCACGGCGATCGCTTAAAACATCAACATCGGTACAATGAATTGATTCATTTGCTAAAATGGTCAAAGAGCTTGATACCTTCTTTTTTCTAGTCTTATTCAGGAGAATTTCATAATGGTAATAAAACGTTGGACAGATGAAATGCTTGATGAACTCGCGTCCAGTGTAACAGAATTGCGAGAAGGTATTACGGATGTCAAAGATAGTATTGATGGTCTGCGGATTACCTCCCAGGCTCTGTTACAGGTGGCGGCACAAAGTCAACGAGATATGGAAGTAATGAAGGAACGGCAAACAGAATTGGAACAGCGTCATGTGGAATTTGAGCAACAACAAGCCGAGTTACGGCAACGGCAAGCGGAAACGGATCAACGGTTTAATGTTTTATTAGAAGAGGTTAGATTTTTAATTCGCGGAACTTAAGTAACAGATTAATTTTATACCCAATTAAGTTATTATTTTGCGTTATACAAAATCGATAAAATTAGCATAATCTGTTTAATGTATGTCCCTAGTGAATTAAGTAATTATTTGCAAATTAGTTAAGTAATTTAGGAGTTTTTATGAATAACCAGACATTACAAACCCTTTATGATAGTGATTTTCAAGTTTGGATTGAAAAGACGATTGACTGTTTAGAGAAACAACAATTCAATCGTTTAGATATTCAACATTTAATTGAGGAGTTAACGGATTTGGGACGTTCAGATAGAAAGGAATTAGAAAGTAATTTAATGATTCTGATGGCCCATTTGTTAAAGTTAAAAATTCAGAACAATGTTCCCGAACAAATGAAAGGCAGTTGGTATGATTCAGTAGTTGAGCATCGTCAACGGGTTTATAAAAATTTACGAGATACCCCCTCTTTAAAAAATTATTTGGAAACTGCTATTCAATCGGCTTATCCTGATGCCAGAAAGGTAGCGATCAAGGAGGGAAAACTGGCAAAGCTTGGGGTTCCTATTCCGTCTGAAGTAGTTTATCCCATAACCTGTCCTTTTACATTGGAAGAAGTATTAGATGAAGATTTCATGGGATTATAAAAAATACTAATTTCTGCTGAAAAAACAGTTTTTTTCTCTATCAGAGGAGAATGCTTTAACTTTATTTTAATTCTTCTTGTTGGAACACGGATTATGAAGGATTTAGGGATTGCACGGATTTTAGTTTTATTGTAAAAATGTAACTCTAAAAATCTGTGAAATTGGCGTAATCTATTCAATCCGTGTTGATGGTGAATAGGTGGCGATCGCTTGAAGAGTTAGTACAACGTTTACAGCTTAAAAATTAATGTGAAACCAGTAAAAGATTACGGTAAAGATCAAATGCGATCGCTTTTTTATCTCATCGGTAAAGAGGCGATCGCGTCTATAGGCTAAAATACAAAAATAAAGTTGCAAGAGGTCAAATCAATGGTAATTCGCCAGCGACGCTACAGCAAAGAAGAATTAGCTGAACGAGGTCAAGCCCTGTATAACGATCACATTAGACAACAAGTTGAAACGGAAAATGAGGGTCGAATTGTGGCGATTGATATAGAAACAGGTGCTTTTGAAATTGCCGATAATGTCTTACCTGCAACTAACAGATTATTTGAAAAATATCCGAATGCTCAACCCTGGGTTATTCGCATTGGACATCGTGCTGTCTATCATTTTGGAGCAGGGAGTTTGGCAAAACAAAAATGATTCACGGATTTGTTAATGTACGTCGTGAAGCAATTCTCCCCTTAGTTGTTAGCAATGCAAATAGGAAAAAGCAAGTTGTTGAGGCTGTTATTGATACGGGATTTAATGGCTTTTTGACTTTACCTTCTATTATCATTACGACTTTAAATTTATCTTGGACAGCTTCTGATATTGTCACTTTAGGAGATGGTAGTGAGACAATTTTTGATTTGTATGCGTGCAATGTTATTTGGGATGGACAATATCGTGAGGTTGATGTTGCTGAATCGGAAACAGAACCTCTAATCGGTATGGCTTTGCTTTATGGATATAGATTACAAATTGATACGATTGAAGGGGGTCTTGTCAAAATTGAAACGTTATAATTCTAATTTTTGTTGAGAAGTTTACAGAAAAAATTTTAAAACGATTACCCCTAAACCCTAATCTAAATAAAAACTTGATCGCCGATTAATTGATGGTTGTTAATTTGAAATGATCGCAATCCAATTTTGTAGGGATTTAACACTGTTAAATCCTTTGTTTCTGTAAGTTAAGTAAAAGGACTTAATGGTATTAAGTCCCTACAGATCGCTGATTAATTGATAGTGAAGAATTGATAATTGTCAATTGGGTTTAGGGGTTATTTTTTGAGATACCAGATAAGGATAGTTAAGGCTAGGCCAGTGACGAACCAGAGTCCATATTTTTGTAAACGTTTTCGAGCTAAAGATTTTTCTTTTCTCTGATTTAGTTCACTGATCGCTTGCTTGCATTCTTCAATTTCATCATCAAGCTTAAGGTTTTCATAAATAGTAAGAGCTTGCTGAAAGTGTTTTAAGGCATTGTCATTTTGATTAAGATGCAGTAAAGCAAGACCTAGATTGAATAATGAAGCCCCTTCTTCATTCGTAGTACCAATCTCACGAAAAATCTCTAAGGATTGCTGAAAAAAATCGAGAGCCTCTTGATACTTTCCTAACAACCCATACACAAGCCCCAGATTGTTTAAAGAATTTGCTTCTCCATTGCTATCACCAATCTCACGTTCAATTTCTAAGGATTGCTGATAAAAATTGAGAGCTTCTTGGTGCTGTCCTAGTGAATTATGCACATTTCCTAGACCGATTAAAGAACGTGCTTCTCCATTGCGATCACCAATCTCACGTTCAATTTCTAAGGATTGCTGATAAAAGTTGAGAGCTTCTTGGTACTGTCCTAGTGAATTATGCACATTTCCCAGACAGAGTAAAGAACTTGCTTCTCCATTGCGATCGCCGATCTCACAAAAAATCTTTAAGGATTGCTGATGAAAATCAAGAGCTTCTTGGTACTGTCCTAACGATTCATACAGACTCCCCAGATTACCTAAAGAAGCTGCTTCTCCATTGCGATCACCTCCATTGCGATCACCGATCTCACAAAAAATCTCTAAAGATTGTTGATAAAAATTGAGAGCCTCTTGGTACTGTCCTAACAACCGATACACATTCCCTAGATTACCTAAAGAAGCTGCTTCTCCCTTGCGATTACCGATCTCACGTTTAATCTCTAAGGATTGCTGATGAAAATTGAGAGCCTCTTGGTATTGTCCTAACGACCGATACACATTCCCCAGATTGTTACAAACATCTCCATATCCTTGTCGTTCTTCGGTCGTTGGCTGCCAATCTCGATGAAGTTGACTATAAAGATCAACTAAGATTGTGTAATGACCTCTTAATCTTAAAAAATTATCACAGACGAATACAGTACGATAAGCGTCTCGATAACGCCCTAATTGGCACTGGTGATAAAAAGTTTCCTCATACTCCGCAACCACCGATAAAGGATCATCTTTAGCAAATTCTTCTTGACGATGCTCCCAAAAATAAACAATCGCTCGTTCATGGGCTGTCGTTAAATCCGCCGATCTTTCTTTCACAAATTCCCGCAAACGGGGCTGAAACCGAAACTCCCCTGGACTCAAATATTGCAGAATAGACCGCCGCTCTAAATCCTCCAAAATTTCCATCGTCACCAGCGCATCAGGAAACAACGCCTGGGCAAGCTCCAGCCCAAACGCCCCGCGCAAAACCGACAATTGCGCCAATAACAACCGTTGCGTCTCCGTTAGACGGTCTAAACTCCACTGCAAAACCTGCTCAACCGTTAACTTTTCGCCGCGATGGGAACCCACCAACTGCGGCCAACTGTCCAAAGACCGTAAAAAACGCTCACCTGACCGAAAAGACACCCGCAACCAACCCGCTATCAACGACAACGCCAAGGGATTGCCCTGTACCTGCTCCGATGCCCGTTCCCGATTTTGCTGGCTATCCTCCACTTCCAACGCCGCCAATAACGCCGCACCTTCCACCGTCGTTAAACCTTGATCGAGCAGTGGCCAATGCGATCGCCCAAAACCAAAATAACGGGGCGGATATTCCCGACTGGCCAACAACAGCACACTTTCACTGCCAATATCCTGAAAACCCTGCCAAAACTGCTCATAACCACTCAGCCAGGCTCCCTCTGGCGTTAACACCGACTCCAAATTATCAATGGCCAACAAATAACGCCCCTGCTGAAGCAATCGCAATAAACGGGGAATGAGGTCTTTTTCCTCGATATTTTCTACCTGTTCGGGCAAAACCCCAAATTCCTGTAAGGCCCTCGCCGCCAACACCGTCATCGAAGTCTGCGATCGCACATCTGCCCAAAATTTGCCTTTAAAATCGGGAGAATCGGCAAAAACCTGCGCCATCAACGTTGACTTCCCGATCCCGCCTTCCCCCCGCAATCCAATCAAAGAAACATGGCGATCAGCCATCCAAACTCGTAATTCCGCCTGTTGCTCCGTCCTACCCTGAAAAAAACGGCGATCGGGTAAAGGATCACTGTAAATCAGAGAAGTTTGTTGACCATTAATCGTGATGTTATTGGTCTGTCCATAAACAGGAGCCTGGTTCAAGACCCCGATTTTTTCGGCTAATGGTTCAGTCATGGGAGAGGGGGAAAGGGGGAGAATTAGAGACTGAAATTGTTGGTTTGACCGATAATCGTTCCTTGATTAACCACACCAATTTTTTCAGCCAATTTCGTCATGTTAACCACTGCCCCAGGTTGAGCTTGTACAGCCGTCTGGATTGCTTCGGTTAATTTTCGCAATTCCCTATCATTCTGTATCAAATTTTCAACTTTTTCAATCAAAGCTTGCTGACCGTAAGCAGTCGGTTGCTGTTGGGCTAATTCGGGTTGTTTGGCAACAACAGCGATCGCTTCAGCCGTTTTCGGGTCTTTTCGTTGCAAATGGGCTAAAAATTTCTCGACGGAGTTCCAAACGCTTTCCGTGAGCTTTTCTCCCGTTTTCTCAAAGGCTTTGGTGGCAATTAAAACAGCGATCGCACTGGCGGTTAAAGTTACAGGTTCCATTGTTAGTTAATTCTCGATCTATTTTTCTCTATCATAAACACTTTCAGTACAAAAAAACAAAGACGATCACATTTTATTTTCACCGTGAATTTCAGTATAATTCTCGACATCAAACTGCCCTAAAGATTCAGTCAACTTTGTTAATTGAATTGAAGATTCTTTTAAGAAGCTAACTTATAACTAATATAACGATTAAGACTCACATTTTCTTCAGCCGCTTCAATCACTAAACGACGGTGTAATTCTGGTGTCAATCTAACTTGAAACTTGCCACTGTACTGTCTTTCTGAAATCGGTTCAGGCAAAGATTCCCCATTCGCTTTCATATCTTCTACAACAGAACGCACTAACTCAGTAATACCTTCAAGAGCTTGTAACCGATCCTCATGGAGATAGGACAAACTGGGATATTCAGCACAAAGTCCCACATATTCTTGGTCTTCGACTGACCAAATAACCTTATAGACGTAGTGATCGGGATTAATCATTGCTCTGTGCCTCTAATTTTTCTATCGCAGATAAAATTTGCTTGACTTGATAGGGTTTCGCTTTGCCGTTTTTATTTTGGATATTAACGCGAGGATCGCCAGCCCAGGGCGTTTTATAAACACAGTGACTACTTCCTGATTGTCTGGGTTCACCAAAGTAATGATTACAGACTTTAACCAGGTCTGCAAAACGGACATTTTGGGAGTTCTGTCGGAACTGGGCGACGAGTTTCGAGATAGAAGTCATAGAAAATTTATCTCAATTGTAGTGTCATTATTGATACTAGTCAACCGCACTTTATCCCCGCGATCGCAATTTCCAATCCTGTTTTCAAGAGCGATCGCATTTTTAAAGAACAATTGACAATAGATAATTATTCCCGACTAATAATTTATCGGCGATCGCTTCCATCCATTTCAATAAAAAATCAACGCCATCTATGAGCAAACCCTGACTAAAAAAATCCCAAAAAGATTCATAAGAGATAAAAATTATGATAGATTAACAGATGTTAAAGAAATGATGATCTTTTTCTTAACAGAATTTAGCCTAGAACCGTAAGACTAAATCCCCCTACTCCTCATCTCACCTTGAATATCAGGACTGGTTGCCTAAATGTTCCTACTCTCCGTCGTCTCCCTTGCGATCGCGTCTGTTTCTGCTTTCTTTAGCCTAAGTGTGCAAGAAGAAGTCGTAAAAGTCGCCCTAGCTTGTACTGCGGTTTTCGCCATTTTCCTAACTCTTATCTGTGCGCCCTGGTCTCTTAAGTTAACCCTAGTCGCCATTCCCTTCGTCATTGAGCGTGTTTATAGTCTTTCGCTTCGATAGGATTTTTCTATTCTCCATCTGATTTTTGGAATAGTCTCAGATATTTTGGGTTTATTAAATTTTTTTAGCTATTTTTGGGCTAATCATTGCTAATTCATTCAAAGTTTGTCTTCGGGAAAGCGTTTTTCTCGAACATCTGCTGAAAATTGCTCAATTGCCCCATTAATCTCTGAGCGCAAGTTTAAGTAAGTTTTTGCAAAGGGCGGCGTTTTTTTGGATAATCCCAGGAGATCCGCCGTTACTAATACTTGACCATCACAACCCGCCCCTGCTCCGATCCCAATCGTGGGAATAGATAAACGTTGAGTAATCGTTGCCGCTAAGTCTGCGGGAATATGTTCCAATACCAGGGCAAAAATCCCTGCTTCCGTTAAGGCGATCGCCTCTTGGAGGATTCTTTCGGCCGTATCGGCGGTTTTTCCCTGTTGACGGTAGCCCAATTGATGCACCGACTGCGGCGTTAGACCCACATGACCCAGAACGGGAATACCGATTTCCACTAAACGGGCGACGGTTTCCACCATGCGGGGATGGCCACCCTCTAGTTTGACCGCCTGAACTCCTGTTTCTTTCAGCATTCTCCCTGCGGAATGAATGGCCTGGGGAATACTTTCCTGATAACTGAGAAACGGTAAATCAGCCACCACTAACGCTTTATCGGCCCCTCGACAAACGGCTTTCGTATGATGAATCATTTCGTCGAGAGTAATCGGTAAGGTCGTGCTATGGCCCAAAGCGACCATTGCCAAAGAATCCCCCACCAAGATCACATCAACCCCCGCTTCATCAACTAGATTGGCGATCGCGTAGTCCCAGGCAGTCAGAACAACAATGGGACGGTGTTGATGTTTCCAATCGATTAATTGTTGGGGAGTAATCGGCATTCAAAGCAAGTCCCCTAAAATGGGGAAATTGAAAGGGTTAGGGGGATGGGCGTAGGAGGGATTTCCTTAATTACGGATTGCTTCCAAAATACGAGAATAATAAAAACTCGTACTGGTCATGGCTTGGCGTTGCACGGTAAAACCATTATTTTGCAGAATTTGGATGATATCTTCTTCCTTGTGTTGGTAGGCACGGGTGGTTTTACTGGGGCCAGGAAATAAACTACCAATTTTCTTTAATATCGTTAAATAAAGAGTCTTCGGCGCAAAGCTCAGAATTAAACGAGATTCCGCCAAAGAAGCCAGATGACTGATCATTGTCACCGCTTCCTCACTGGGATAGTGGATCAAAACATCTAAACAAATGACCGTGTGATATTTTCCCCCCAATCCTTCCAGATCCTGCACCATAAATCGGGGTAAATTATTAAATTTGAGGGATTCTTCGGATCTTTTTTGGGCTTCTCCTACCATTTTTTCGGAAATGTCACTGCCATACATCAATGCACCTTCCAGAGCTAGGGGAATACTGAGGCTACCTACTCCACAGCCCGCATCACAAATCGAAAGTCCTGACAAATTATCATCCGCTTTTAGCCAATCCACGACGGTATCAATGGTCTGCTGATGGCCAATCCGAATATCTTTTTGGACTTTATTAACTTCTCCATCCCCGTAAATCCTTCGCCAACGGTCGAATCCCGTCGCATTAAAATAATCTTTAACAATCGTTTTATCGTCAATTGCATTAGCCATAGTAGGGAAAAGAATGGGTCGAGAAAATTTCAAAACATTACCTACTTTATCAGGTATTGCGGGCTTCTGAGCGAGTCTTTTTGATACCCACTTTTTGTAAAAAGGTGAGAGGGCCAATTTGTTTTAATTGTTCCATCTGCTCTGCATTACGGACTAATAAGGCTCCTGCAAAACCGAGGGAATTGATTGAAATATTTTTATAACTTTCTTTTGAGCGGGGAATGACCATCATCCATTCACGGGTCATCAGCAGGTTATAGGGGGCTGGTTTACCCGATTTTTGGGGATCTAGGTCAGTTTTGTCCAGTAATTGTTGATATTTCTCTAATAAAATGGGGGCAATCTCCAAGGGATTGATGGAGCTAATATCGGGACAAGCCGCGATCGCCTGGACAAAGGGAAACTGGGGAATAGTATGGATTTCTTGTTTTAAAAAAACATCGGTCATCCAAGGTGAAATAGGCAGAGATAAACCCTGGGGAACTAAAGGCAGGGGAACTAACTGTAGATGCTTATGGCGTTGGCTCGCTCCTGCTAATTTGCCACTATTATAAAAAACGAGACCCTCAATTTCCCTTAAGGTCAGGGTAACCGCTAGAAAATCTGCTAAATTTAACTGATTTTCTTGTTCTTCAAAGTCACGGGTAATCATTAATAAATGGTGATCCACCGCATTAAATTTATTCAATAAACAAAGATGGGTATCCGTTAGATCACTCACAAATAAATCTTCTTCGTAGGGCAGAAAAGGATTAAAGTTTTTTCCAGAGGATTTTTCTCGTTTTTTTTGTTCTTTTTTAGCCTCGTTCTTACGTTGTAAATTCACTAAAATACGCACTAAAAATTGGATATCTCCTACCTCCAGCAATTCGTAATTGGTGGCAATAGATTCTAATGCGCCGCAGTCGAGGGCAAACTCAGTTTGATCAATCAGTCGTTGCCAGAGAGTACCAGGTTCGAGAAGAATTTTATTGAGGGACATAATCGGAGGGATTTACTTTGAGAATAACTTCATTATCTTTAAATTGAAGATCCTGTAGGTTTAATTCGTCAATATTGAGGTTCAAACTCTGCTGGAGGCGATCGCGGGGAACGCCTAATTTTTGGGCAACTTCTGATAGGCTGAAGGTCAGGTTGCCAATTCTCACTTGACTATTATTCGGCAGAGTCAACTGACCATTTTCTAATTTGGGTTTTCCTTCAATGCCAATATAAATATCCTGATCCTTTAATTGGGGAAATTTGCTGACCACTCTTGCGACCATTGCCTGTTGCCGACGGGGTAAATCTAGAGTTTTTAATTTAGCAGGATTAATCACCGTTCCCAGTTCTAGATTATTGTTTTCCAGATTCGTTTGGATACGGGGTAGCACAGGGTCAATTTTGCGAGACTGTAATTGATTAGAAATTTCTGCTTGGAGTAACTGATTAAAGTCCTGGGCATTTAAACTCACCGCAATGTCCCCTGGGATTTGACTTATTCCCTGATCTTGGATCGCAGTTTGTACTTTTTGCTGAATTTTTTGCTTCGTGGACGCGATCGCAGGGGTTACATCGGTTGAAGGCAGAGTTAGTTGGGGCGGTTGTGCAAAGCTTTGGGGATCGGAGGATTGCCCCTGAAACCAACTGGGCAAAGCGGTTGCCTGTGTCCAAAAGTAATAGGCGATACCTGCTCCCCCTGTTCCCAAGAGAATGACACCAATTAATAATTTTTTAAACATAGATGATAATGGACTTGCTGGGATATATGAGATATAAAAGATAATAACAAAAAAAAAGTAATCGTTTCTAGGGAATTAAAATCAATAATCATGAATTTTAATATAAAAAATGTATGGAAATTATGATGATTAAAAAAAGGATGGGAAGATCGTAAGGAATAAGACGGATTTGCAGGCCAAAAACCTACAGAAAAATCGATCCGTCTTACGGCAGTATTGGGTAAGTAAAAAGTAAAAAGTAAAAAGCAAAAGGCAACAAATCCTAGAAAAGAAACAGAGCAACCCGAAAACCAATAAGATTAAACCAGTAAACAGCATAGTACCTGTCTCGATAGGCCGAGCGACAACTCCACGGAACATCGAACCAAGAACCGCCGCGTAGAATTTTAGCACTTGTTTGAGAATGGTTCTCATTCCAACTACTTCCATTATTTGGTGCATTTTTATAGTTTTCATGCCAACTATCTTCACACCATTCCCACACATTGCCGTGCATATCATACAATCCCCAAGGATTCGCCTTTTTTTCTCCGACAGGATGGGTTCTATTACCTGAATTATCCTTAAACCAAGCATAATCTCCCAGTTGACTATCATCATCGCCAAAACTAAATCGAGTTTGGGTTCCTGCACGACAAGCATATTCCCATTCCGCTTCCGTCGGTAAACGATATTTTTGACCTGTTAACTCACTCAGTTTTTCACAAAAAGTTTGGGAATCAAACCAAGAAACATTTTCTACAGGACGTTGAGGATTGCCCGCAAAATGAGAAGGATTGGTTCCCATGACCGCTTCATACTGGGCTTGAGTCACGGGATATTTCCCTATCTTAAAAGCATTTACCGTTACTTTATGAATCGGTTTTTCGCTGTTATATTCATCCGACCCCATTATAAATTTACCCCCAGGAATCTCGACCATTTCTAACTTAAAATTCGTAGGTAATGAAGTAATTAATGAGGTAATTTTAACTGGGGCAGTTTGGGTTTCAATGATTGGTTCAACGGTCGCTTGAACAATAGGAGGTGAAACTTGCAATAATCGCCCTATCTTCAGGGTCGCCAAACTAAAATTTGGATTAATTTGTAGTGTCTGATCCTCTTCAGATGTCTCTAGACAACCATACGTTATTAATTCTTTTAGCTTATGATAACTGTTCCAATAGCGAACATTTTTATCTCTTTCTAGTTCTTCTAATTCTTCTGGAGATGAAACCGTTGAATGGGGATATAGGACAAAATCCTGTAATTTGCGTAAAAGTTGGCTATCGATTTCCAAATCCAATAACAACAACGGCCAACGCAGACTAATAGCGGTAAATTTGCCCAATTGTTGGAGGGTTAAATGATGATTAATAATCTCTTGTTCGTTGTTCTTTTCTTCAAAAAATAAACCCGTCATATCGGCAATGCAAACTTTGAGCCGAAAGACATTGATAAATTGTTTGATGCGTCGGGGATTGTAATCCAAAGCAGGAGCCACCATCATCACAATATCTCGTACCGTTGAAGAATCACCTTCAAAAGTTAATTTAATTCTTTCTGATAATTGATTTTTGGGCTTTTCAATTTTATCTACTTCTTCTTTTTTAGCTTGACTCATCATTTTTTTATTTTTGACAATAAGCATCTTTTTTTGATTCGTAGGTGAAGTTTTTCTTGAGGTCTTCGGATCAGATAAGCTCAGATGAAAAGAACGAAATTTGGGTGGAGGTGGTAACGATTTTGAGAGTGAGGCATTTGAGGAGGAGGAAGTCCCAAGTTTATCAAAAAAGCGTTCAAAATCTGCTTGGGAAGGTTGGGGAACTTGAAATGGTAACTGGACAAATTTTTCGATAAAAGTATAACCATAGGCTAACCCTTTACTCGCAGAACTACGAGCTAAAATATCAGGATCAATTTCTAGAGTTTCTGAGGGTAAATAGGCTACAATATTTTCATATTTCACCGCTAAACTGGCCGCAATTTTTTGCCGATCCATTCCTAAAATAAAAACTACTGGTGGATCATCGGCGATCATCAAATTGATTGCCTGCATCAGATCAGCAGATTTAGAATTCTCACAACGATCTAAATCGTCAATAAAAACAAAGACCCGATCATCGCCAATATAAGCTTTGACAATCTTAGCAAAATCTTCATGAAATTCTTCAATAAAAGCAGATTGTTTCTGGTAATCAAGAGATTTGAGATATTTAATAAAATTGAAATGTTTAATTAAATTGATTTTAGGATTGCCAATAATAGTGGGTAACTTTTTAAATAAAATCAATAAGCCTGTCAACGATAAAGTACCACTACCTGCAATACCCAATAAATATAAAAACGCTTGCAATAATTGATCGGGATGTTTAAATGCCTGCAAAAATAACTTAAATCTCTCTATTCCATCAATTAAAAGAATGAAAGGGATTGCTAAGGTGGCACAAATGACGAAAAACGCAATCCAAATTATAAAGAGTGCGATCGCGACTGTTTTGAGTAAATCTAACCAACCTTTTTTGAGATCAAAATGAGATTTTGCTAACTTTAAACATTCTAAAAATATTTGATAATAAGCCTGTCTAGTCTGAACTGGAGGAGTAGAAATTTGTTTAATAAACGACAAGGCAAAGGCCGTCCAAACTGCTTCCGCTTTATCATGTCGCCAGGCATTAAACCAAACCGTGCGTTGTTGCTTGTTTTCTCGTAGATATTTCTCCAACTGCTTCATAAACGAAGACTTGCCACTGCCCCACTTTCCTTCAATAGAAAGGGTTAACGGCGGCTGAGTCTCTTTATTTAACAAAAAATGCGCGATCGCGGTGACATAGGGTTTGAATCCAAGGGAATCAACACCAGTCGCTTGGTCACTAACACCGACATTACGAACCGATTCAGGAGAATAGGACATTTGCTAATTTTTACATCTTTCTATGACCGTATTATTGATGATTACCGTTATTTTTGTCAATTATTAATGGATTTATGGGGCGATCGCATTTTTTATTTTGTTACGGTAAAGTTGGGCACTGGTTCAGTCTAATTATTAGAATGAAATCCTTACAAGACAAGGACTTAAC
>QBMS01000030.1 GCA_003249095.1 Snowella sp. | reverse complement strand
GTATTATACGTTTCTGAATATAGTGACTCACATTTTTGACAGATAAATATTTTTCTCTCTCCATTATTTTTCGTTTTGTAATGAGAATGAATTTTCACTTCCTCGCTGTGACAATGAGGACAGTCTCGTTTAAATAATTCTTTTTCTTTCCCATTGCAAAATATAGAATCATTAAACTCTTGGATTGGCTTTATCTTTTGGATTGACATACTCTCTCTCCTTTTTTTACCGATTTATTTATAGTATTATTACCCTTAACACCCCTGTAAAGTTATAACCATTACTTCCAAGCTTATATTTGCTTCTTTGTTTCTCTAATCCTTTGCCCAGTAATCCTTTCTGCCTTTAATCAGGCTGAACCATTGCCCCTCATTTAGACTTAGTAGCTATGAATTTATCAATTCAAAGAAGAGCCGAAATTACTTTACGCTCCCTTAGTCCCTCCGAACGCAAAAGAGTTCTTCATAAACTACACTTGCTACCCAATATCAAATTGTCTCATTCGGGAGAAATTCGTAAATTACAATCCACCGATTTGTATAGCTATCCTGCTGATCACTTAAGAATTATTTTGTCTAAAAATGACGCTGGATGGGTTGTCGAAGACATTATGGATCAAGACAAATATCACCGCTTAGGTCTGGAAAATAAATATCGTCGCTTAGATCTGGAAGCTAATCAAGTGGAAACAGCATGAAGATTCTGACCAAACATTCCTTTGATGCAAATAACTGCCGAAGGGAATGGAATGAGCTTGTTCAATTACTGGCCCAAAATCAGACGCTAAGTGAAAAGAAACATATTTTGCCATTTTTTAAACAGCATCGTGATCTTTCAATCTTTATTAGTGAGTTTTTTCCAAAAATCAAGAAGCCAGATCCTTTTGCTCACGAATATGAAATTTATGGGGATTTTATTGCTGATTTAGTGATTGGTGATTCAACAACCCATCATTACCTACTGGTTGAATTTGAAGATGGTAAACCAGAAAGTATTTTTGTCAAAAAAGGAAATAAATCTACCCCAGATTGGTCACCTAGAATAGAAGCCGCTTTTTCCCAATTAGTCGATTGGCTCTGGAAATTGGAAGATATGCGAAGTACGGCGGATTTTCAAAATACGTTTGGCACTAGGAGTGCTACATTTGAAGGCTTAATTATTATTGGTAAAGATATGAATCTTGCTCCTCAAGAAATTGATCGTTTAAAGTGGCGCATGGATAGAACTAGGATTGATTCAAAGGGCATATCCTGTCTTTCTTTTAATCAATTAAGTGAAGAATTAAACTTTTATTTAACGACTCGTTATAATGTTTGAAATTAAAGTGTCGTTTAAAAACAGCGATCGCGTGGAGAATCTTTCTCATTTTACTGATTCTGTTTTATAGTTTGGATACATCAATTTTTTTAAGGAGATTTAATCATGTTGAGTAAAACTTTTTTGAAAATCAGCGCGATCGCGGGAATCGGAGTCATCACAACGGCCAGTATGGCCAACTCCCAAACCAAAGAATTAACGGGAACCCTGAAAAAAATCAAGGATTCAGGCGTAATTGTGCTGGGTGTAAGGGAATCGTCTATTCCGTTTTCTTATTTGAACGATCAGCAAAAACCCATTGGGTATTCCATTGACCTATGTATGAAAGTAGTGGATTCGGTCAAAAAACAACTAAAAATGCCAAAATTAGAGGTTAAAACTAATCCTGTTACCTCCCAAACCCGTATTCCCTTGATGACCAATGGAACCATTGATCTAGAATGTGGCTCCACCACCAACAGTGTAGAACGCCAAAAACAAGTGGCTTTTAGTGTCGCTCCCTTTGTGACTTCGGTACGGATGGCAGTCAAAAAAGATTCAGGAATTAAAAATCTTTCCGATCTGGATGGAAAAGCCGTTGTTACCACCACAGGAACCACTTCTGATCGCTATATCAAGCAAAATGAAAAAGGACAAAAAATTAATGTGAAAAATCTCTACGGTAAAGACCATGCTGAATCCTTTTTGATGTTGGAATCGGGACGGGCTAGTGCTTTTGTGATGGATGATGTCTTGCTGGCTGGTTTAATTGCCCAATCGAAAAATCCGAAAGCTTTCGCGATCGTCGGGCCATCTCTATCCGTTGAACCCTATGGACTGATGTTCCGTAAAAATGATCCCCAGTTCAAAGCCGTTGTTGATAATTCCCTCAAAAATTTGATGAAAACAGGAGAAATCAACAAAATTTACGCTAAATGGTTCACTAAACCCATTCCTCCTAAAAATGTCAATCTCAATTTACCCATGAGTCCCAAGTTAAAAGAAGCCATTAAAAACCCAACGGATAAAGGGGTTTAGGCGTTGGTGATTTGAAGTAGGTTGTGCTTTCCTAAAACTCTTCTGGCCCAGGGTAAGCACAAGAAAATTACTCTTGACAAATACTATTTTTCGTGATCTGCTTGCAGTGTAAGGCTCTTGGGTATCTTGTCTTGTAACATTTTCTTGATATTTTAGTAATCGCCACGTTTTGTTGCTGCTCATTTTGTGAAGGAATGGGAACAGTTACTCAATCTGTTACGGTTAAAGAAGGACGAGAATAATATCAGCCCTATCGAAAAATTTTTAATCCCGATCGCCCATGATTTTGACTCTAATCAATTCACCGTTGAAAATTAGATCTTCTTTCTTGCCTTTTTTGCTGAGTATCGGCATTACATTGGGGATTAATACTTCTTCTGGGGTAATCAACGCGGCTGAACTCCCAGAAATTATCCAACGCGGAAAATTAATTGTCGGCGTAAAAACAGATGTTCGTCCCCTCGGTTTTAAGGATGCCCAGGGCAATCTTCAGGGATTAGAAATTGATATTGCTAAACGGTTAGCCGAATTAATTTTGGGTAATCCTGATGCGATCGCCTTCGAGTCCCTTAAAAATCAAGACCGATTGCAGGTAATTCTAGATAATAAGGTGGATCTCGTCATTGCAAAAGTAACCGTTAATCCTTCCCGTAGCCGTCTAGTGGAATTTAGCCCCCATTATTATCTCGATAGTACGGGCATCATTACCAAACAAGCCGACATAAAAAGTTTATCTGACCTAAAAACTCGTCGGATTGGCGTTCTTAATGGCTCAAGCGCGATCGCCTTCCTTCGTTCTGAGTTACCGACGGCCAAATTAGTAGCGGTCAACTCTTACCAGGAAGCCTTGAATTTATTAGAAACAGAAGAAATTGATGGATTCGCGGCAGATAATAGCCTATTAACGGGATGGGTGCAGGAAAATCCCGACTATCATACCCTACCTGTCCATTTATCCCAGTACGCGATCGCGGTGGTCATGCCCAAAGGACAACAATATTGGGGACTCAGAGAAACCGTCAATGGAGCGATCAATGAATGGCGAAAATCAGGCTGGTTAAAAGAAAGAGCCAAATATTGGGGCTTATCTGAATAATGATAAAAATTAAAGACAGGGGGCAAATCGATGACGAATGATGACGATCAAAGCTTTTCACCCCCAGGGATGAAGATTCTCAACTTCTTTTAAAACTTATTCAAATTGATACCAGCTTCATTGGCCATTGCTTGTAAACCCTTACTGGATAAGGTTTTAATCGCTTTAGTTGACAAACGTAATTTCACCCAACGATTACCTTCCGCCCACCAAATTCGCTTCCATTGCAAATTAACTTGTTGTAATTTCTTGGTACGACGGTGAGAATGGGAAACCGCACAGCCATTATTCGCCTTTTTTCCTGTCAATTGACATCTACGGGACATGAAACCCCTCCTTTTAGCAGTATAAGTCCAGCCTACCATTCTATCAGGAACCAAATCCTAGAAGCAAGCATTGATCCCGTTTTTCTACTGAAAAAAATTATTGGACTTCCCACCAACCGAACATCGGCCCGATAAATCGAACGGTTATCCAAATTGCCGCCATTGCCCCAATCCCGATCCAGGCTCCTTTGGTTGTCCAGCTATAAAAATCTTCTGCCTGGGTTTTGGTGATGGGTAGCCAGGAAACAATCCGTTTTTCTTGACCGTATTGATCTCCCAAGGTTGTTTTGCGTCGTTTTGCTTCACCCATAATTTTTTAACCTAGATTAAACTTCTTTCATTCATCCTATCGGATAACTTCCCAAATTATGGCAAAATTTAGAAAAGAAAAATTACAAAATTAGCAGGGCAAGCAATGTTTAGCAAAATCATTATCGCAATGGATATGTCCGAAATGGCCAAGGAAGTTTTTGCCAAAGCCCTATCCCTTGCCCAAAAATATGATGCCCATTTAACGTTATTGCACGTTCTGTCAACGGAAGAAGAAAATAGTCCCTTGCCTGTTCCTGTGAATTTGGATGAAATTTATCCCGCGACGGGCAATGAATTAACCCTAGAGTTATGGCGCGAACAATGGGACGTTTTTGAACAAAAAGGACTAGATACTCTCCAATCCCGTGTTCAAGAGGCGATCGCCCTGGGAATTAAAGCCGACTCTCAACAAATTTTAGGAAGTCCAGGCAAAACAATCTGTAAAGTTGCGAAAGAAACAGAAGCCGATCTGATTGTCGTTGGCCATCGCGGACGCTGGGGGTTAAGTGAAATGCTGTTGGGAAGTGTGAGTAATTATGTGTTTCACCATGCCCATTGTTGTGTTTTAGTGGTTCCGACCCATGAATAAAAAGACTCGTTTATTTCGGTTAATTTCTTTTGTTGGATTAGCCAATTTTCTTTTAATGTTTTGTTTAGTCACTTCTGCCAAAGCGGGCCAATATCAACACTGTTATCCCGTTCAAAAAACTCGAATCGTTGAAGATGCGGGCTATCATCCCAACGCCTATGATAATGGCTATCGTGAAGGAGCAGAAAGTGCGAGAAAACAGGAAGCCTATCAACCCAGAACGGCGGCGGGAGAATTTTCGAGGGGATTTGATGACGGCTATTATGGTCGTCCCTACACGGGGCAAAAAAATACGGTTCCTAACCGCAAAGAAACCTATGAAACTTCCCAGTGTCGAACCTATTATTACAATGATAAAGATCCTATTAATAAAATTCTTGATAACGTTTTAGAGGATTTTCAACGAGATTTGCGACGGGATTGGAATCAATAGGATTTAATGCTAATTTTGCTATGAAAAATCAGTGTTATTCAATCTTTTTCTCTTTTAGTAAAATAATATTTTGTCTATTCATCATCGCCCTCATTAATGTTGTTAGTGAAATTGCGATCGCGGAAGCGGTTACGATGAATTTTCAATGGACAGGAGAAAAGGGTTATTCGGCAAAGATCGTTTTTAGTTACCATGAGCCGTTAAATTCTGATCAAATTATCGAAGAAGGCAGGGGAAAAGCAAAAATTATCGAGAATCTCACGGTTTCTTTTTATAATCCTGCGGGTCAATCCTTGGGAAGTTACGATAATATCAAACAAGGTGTTTCTCAATTTCCTTATTTTAAGTTTAATTTCAATCCCCAAAAACAACAAGTTACAGGTTTAATTGATCTAGGGGGAGCTTCATTGGGAGAAATTTATTTGAAGGGAATTGTCCAAGAGAATTTAAAACTCTTCAAAATTGATCAGTCAGGACAAGAAACTATTTATGATCAAAAAGCAGATTTTAGGGGACAAGACGCATCATAAATTGATGTAAAATTTGTTAATGAAGAAATAATTATTTCTGCTAAGGTTTTAGTTCCGAAATCTATAAGTTATAAGGATTTTTAAATATTTCATAGGGTAAGGACATAATATATTATCTCCCTACAAGGTTTTTGCCTATTATTACAACGCAATATAAAGCAATCTGAAACTATTGTTAATTATTCATAAAAATACTTTACCCACACAAACAAATATGATAAATTAGATTAGGATTTTCTTGCTAAAATTGTCAAAAATATTTTGAGATTCTGACTTAAACTTAATTTACAAAATTTGATTAAGAAATTTTTAGAGAAATATTCACGACTCACACGCTATTCAGGATGAATGACCATGAAAATTTGGGTAAATGAACAACTTGATCCAGGCGGAATTGTTTATTCTTGTATCGCCTGTCTGGATGAACAATCGGCCCAGGATTGCCACGAAACTTGGCTAAAAAATTTGACAGAAGAACACAAAATAGAGGGATGGTCAGCCCAACTGAGAACGGTTGAATCATGGGATCAAGTTCCTGTTAATGCCCTTAAATTGAGCTTTTAATCGGGTTGATAGAGAATTAAACGATTATGGGCAGGATCATACACATAAATTTCTCGACCATGAGAAGAGGTCTGGATTTCTGTTGTTGGAGAATACCCTAAATTTTGTAAGTGCGCGATCGCGGAATCGAGATCTTTGACCGCGAGACAGAGACTAAAAGCACTCCCCCCAACCTGGGAAAATTCGGCTTTGTGATCAGATTTAGGGTAAAAAATAGCTAGACGGAAACCCTGAATCCGAAACTCCGCATATTTCGTTGGATTATAGGGATTAGGGTCTTGACCTAAAAATTGTCGATAAAAATCAACTACTTCGGTAAATTTTTCAGTCCCAATCGTCAGAAAAGCTTCTTGAATATTGTCCAATGATTCCATTCCGTCCTAGCTCAACGTTAGAATTTCAACACCATCTTCTGTGATGGCGATCGTATGTTCAAACTGGGCGGAGAGTTTGCGGTCTTTGGTGATCGCTGTCCAACCGTCTTTTAATAAAATGTGTTCGTAGGTTCCCTCGTTAATCATGGGTTCAATGGTAAAAACCATGCCAGGGCGGATTTTTTTTCCCTTTCCGCGAACACCAAAATGGGGAACCTGGGGGGGAGTATGGAAAATATTGCTAATACCATGACCGACAAAATCTCTAACGACAGAAAACCCGTGAGATTCGGCGTATTCCTGAATGGCAGCCCCAATATCTCCAATTTTTCCGTTAACTGTCACGGCGGCAATGCCCCTACGCAAACATTCTTCGGTGACTTCTACTAATTTTTGAGCAACGGGAGAAGGCGTTCCCACAAAAAACGTTCTGGAAGTATCGCCGTGATAACCATCGACAATGGGAGTCACATCAATATTAATAATGTCGCCATCTTTGAGAATTTGTTTAGGATTCGGGATTCCATGACAAATGACTTCATTAACGCTGGTACAAATGGATTTTGGGAAACCGTTATAACCCAAGGGTGCGCTTTTGGCTCCATGCGATCGCGTCCAACGTTCTGCTGCGTCATTGAGGGCTTGGGTGGTAATACCTGGTTGCACCATTGGCGCGAGGTAGTCTAATAATTGAGAGGCTAACTGTCCTGCGCGTCGCATTTTTTCTACTTCACGTTTGGATAAAAGGGTAATGGTTTCTCCCATGAGTTTTTTCTATCGTCTAAAAAAGAGTGAGTGGTAGTTCATCTCTTATTTTGGCATTTTCTCCGCCTTAAAGCGTAGGGATTTCTGGCGTTTTTTGTCTTTTTGCCTGAATCAAAATTCAGCTTCGTTCAGCCTTTAGCGAACAGGTGTAAGGTTTTCGTGCAAATAGTTTCTAAAAAGGCTTGGGGAGAAATACCCTGTTTTTGAGCTTCGGCTTCCAGTTGATGGATCATCCAGATGGGTAATTTGAGTTCTATTACTTGCTTTTTTCGGTTGAGTCGTCTAGCTGTCGAGAAATCCATCAATTCGGTGAGATCTTCACCTGCTTCAAATTTTTCATCAAATTCTTCGGCTTTCATACCAGGTAACCTCGTTGGAGCGGGAACGACGGACGGAAATAATTCGGATATCGTCTATTTTATACATCTGAGCAGCTTTACTGAATGAGTTGCCCTCCTTAAAGGCTTTTTGGCAGATTGGCTATTTTAGTTCGTTGAGAACAGCGAGTAGTGGATGATAAAAACTATTTTTTAAATTAATATTTTGATATGGAGGCTTGCTATATTTTACTAGTCAATAAATTAACCCTAGAGGGGACTAAAATAATTCACAAAAACTTCACAAAAATAATATATGAATGTTCTAGCTCAAATTATATAACCCACTATTTTCATCGATATCAATTTATCTTTTTTAGGACTCATCAGCACGTCAAAATAATAAGTTTAATTTCGGGTTGGTTTCTCAATTTACTGGTATTACCGACGCTTTGAGATTTTCCTTGTCAATTAACTTCATTGATATGGAGACGAATTCAAGTTGTAGCAAATACTGGAGAGAAAGATATTACCTTTGCATTGAATATTTGCAATCATTGTATTTATTTTATTCTAACTTTTTATTGCGATTTTCATTAAGAATACTGTTCAAGCTATACTTATAATTATTTAGAAATAATCCTTTAATTTTAATTATATTGAAAAATATTGAAGCCCATGAATGAAAAAAAAAGAATGAATAAAATCCGTGTTGTTGTGATTGAAGATAATGACTTAACTCGTGGTGGCCTT
Organism: Snowella sp.; assembly: GCA_003249095.1. Taxonomy (GTDB): domain Bacteria; phylum Cyanobacteriota; class Cyanobacteriia; order Cyanobacteriales; family Microcystaceae; genus Snowella. Next base: position 27,712 of record QBMS01000030.1, on the reverse strand, counting down.
GTCTCGTCTTTGCGTCATGTAGAGGATATTGAGATCGTGGGCGAGGCGGCAACGGGAAAACAGGGATTAAAGTTATTAGACAGTGTTCAACCTGATTTAGCGATCGTCAATATTGGACTGCCTGATATTGATGGCATTGAATTGGTGGAACGTTATCGACAATCCCATCCCTTTGATCAGCCTGGTACGGCGAAAATGTTGATCCTGACGACTAATCAAACGGAAGATTCAGTATTGTCGGCATTTATGGCAGGGGCAGATTCCTATTGCCTAAAAAGTATGAATCTAGAAAGGTTAACCGAAGCCTTGCGTTCTACCTATGATGGGCATCCCTGGATTGATCCCGCGATCGCCAATATTGTTTTAGTCCAAGTGAGGCAAGCCACTGAAGCCAGAAAAATCACCAGCAAAAATGGGAATAGATTTAACGTTACCATTCAGGCCAGTGAACCTGAATATCAAAAAATTCTAGAGAATACGCCCCTCACCGCTAGGGAATTAGAAATTCTCGATTTAATCGTCGCGGGTTGTAATAATGCCGATATTGCCGAAAAACTCTACATTACCATTGGAACGGTTAAAACCCATGTGCGCAATATTCTGAATAAACTTTGTGTCGATGACCGCACCCAAGCCGCAGTTCGGGCGTTGCGATCGGGTCTAGTGGGATAAATTTCATCAATTGCTCACAATCAATTCCTCAAAATCAAAACCGTAAGGGTGGAGAAAAGACGGATAATAATACTGAGTCAATTGAGAAGAGTAATTTTTATGAATACCAAACACCAGACCCAGGCAATGCGTGTCGGAATCCTTGGATTTGGCGGGTTAGGTCAAGCGGCCTCCCGTATTTTATCCCCCAAACAGGAGATGCTTTGGGTTGCGGCTGCCGATCAAAAGGGTTTTGCCTATCACGCCGAAGGACTCCAGGCCGATTCCGCGATCGCAACCTATCATCAACAGGGTTCTGTCGGGTATTTAGAACCCTGGGGACAATTAAGCCAACACAGTATTGCAGAATTGATCGAAAAATCGGAGGTAGAGGGTTATTTTTTAGCGTTACCCAACTTACCCAACACCTTTATGGCAGATATCGCTCGCCTATTTATCCAATCGGGATGGCAAGGCGTTTTAGTGGATGCCCTGAAACGAACCAGCGCAGTGGAACAATTATTAGAACTCAAGGATGAACTGGCAACCGCAGGGATTACTTACATGACAGGTTGTGGTGCAACCCCAGGACTGTTGACGGCGGCGGCGGCTCTAGCGGCTCAAAGTTTTGCAGAGATTCACCAAGTAAAAATTACTTTTGGAGTTGGCATTGCTAACTGGGAAGCCTATCGTGCCACCATTCGCGAAGATATAGCTCATATCCCAGGGTTTGGAGTAGAAAAAGCGAGTGCCATGAGTGATCAGGATGTTGCCGATCTATTGGATAAAACTAATGGGATTTTAGCTCTAGAGAATATGGAACACGCCGACGATATTATGCTGGAATTGGCTGGAATTTGTTCACGGGAGCAAGTCACCGTAGGCGGAATTGTTGATACTCGCAATCCGAAAAAACCCTTGAGTACCAATGTACAAATCACAGGACGTACCTTTGAAGGAAAAATTTCTACTCATACTTTTACTCTGGGCGATGAAACCAGTATGGCGGCCAATGTTTGCGGCCCAGCTTTTGGTTATTTAAAAGCAGGAATCGGTCTCCATCAACGGGGGATTCATGGCCTATTTACGGCAGCAGAAATTATGCCCCAGTTTGTTCGTTAGAAACTAAATTAAAAAATGCGATCACTTCTCACGGATAGTTTTAAAGATTGTAAATTATTTTGGATTATTTGGTTAAGCATCTTTGCAATCAAAAAGACATAGAAAAGTGATACAATGAAAACAAAAGCGATCGCAATTTAGTGAAAGAATTAAAAAAGCGATCGCCCTTGTCTATATTCCCACAAAATATAGCACGTTAAGACAAACCTTAGACGTAAAAACTCTCGACAAACGGCACAGAGCCAAAGTTGTAAAAAACCCTTTTATCGGTCTGCGCACAAACCTTAATTCTGTCAATTTTAGCCTAAAATCAATTAATTTTCTAGATTCAGTTTTACATTCAAGTTTTGCGGAGTCTATTTTGGTTCTTTGACATGGAGCGTACTATCATCTGCGGCGACATTAATAACAGTTTGTGGTGGAAAAATTTCACGCAGCGCGTTCTGGGAATCCACAAATCCTTTGGTCTCAATTCTGCGTTTATCAGCCAGTTGGGTTGCGAGGAATTTATCCTGAAAGCTTTTAGCGATAACGTCAGGTAAAAGTACATTTTGTAAATTGACTTTATCCACGACCAATCCTGACAGTTTTAAATCAGCATTAATGGATTGATTGAGTTTGTTGGCAATTACTTTTCTTTCTGTGCCATAGATAGATTGCAGATCATAATTAACAATCTCCTGACGGATTAAAGCAGAAATGCGAGAGGAAATAATGTCCTGGTTATCGTTACCAATTTTCTGATAGAGTTCACCACTTTTCTGGGGATCAACATGATATTGGATGTTCACATCTAATTTAAAATTAATTCCTTCTTTTGACATTAATTCAATTGTTTGATTAAGGTTCTGTACACGAGTAGAAATAGTAACTACTTTGTCTAAGGGATTAACGAGATGGATTCCAGGCAATAACGGCTGATTTGATGATGGATCATTATTTACAATATTAAAAATGCCAACTTCACCGACTGGAATTAAAATAAAAGTTCTTGTAATTAATTTATATAAAATAGCCGTGATCGCTAAGGTTGTAACGACAATAGTTATTTTTTGAATGGTATTAAGCTTATTGATTTCAAGATTAGAAAAAAACATCGATTACCTCTATCATGTTATAGATCAAATTAGCGACTTTACTGAATCTATCTGTGAACATAAAAACAGAAAAGGCTTAAGAAATTAAATTGAGAATATTTTTAGGTTTTTACTTTATTCAAACTGGTGAATGACTAGTGAATGCGAAGTTCTCTGTCCGAGATGTTGACAAACTGTCTAAAAGCCTTGTTGTCAAAGCGTTTCAGTAATTGTAAGCAGTAAAGAGCTTCGGAGACTGAAAACCCAGTAAACTCGTTGATTTTGGCAGAACTTCGCACTGTCCAGCTATTCAAATTCATCTCTGAATATTAATAATGCTGAATTTGTTACAACCTTTCCTACTTTGGTAAAGTTTGTAAAATATTAGCTAGAGCAAGTTCCACCAGATCAGCAGCTACATCACGGGGTAATAAGTTATCTTGGTAAGTGAGTTTGGCAACATTACTATAGAGAGCAGCAACTTTTGGTTCTGGATTTTGATGATAACATTCAACCAAAGTATTAATCATCGCAGTTTGGTCTTCTCCAGTGTCCCAAATCCAAAGATCAGGGGAGAGAGAAAGTTCTTTGATAAATTGACAGAAATAAATGTGATCCGCCAGAGTTGCTTCTGAGTCCGCTTCCTGCTGATATTTTGCAGCCATACTCCAGAAATCTGCATCGGACTGTTCCCGAAATTTAACAAAAAGTTCATCAGCCGATTTTTGTAGTTCTTCAGAGAGTGAACTTTTAAGATCATCCGTCGGTTCATCTTTTGCTAGACGAATCAGATAGGCAAAAAGCACATAGACACTTTTATCATTATCAGGGGGATTCTCTCCATCAAGACTTGTATTTACTTGAGAAGCATTAAATATGCTCCGAAATATTCCCATGAACCAAGCAAAAAAACGATTTAATATGTTCTGTTGAGCTTCTTCTTGCGAGTTGTCTTCCAGAATCTCACGAATGATTCGACCCTGCTCTACATTTTCTTCCGATGAAGCGGGAGAAAAGTAATCGAGAACTCGAATAACGTTATCATCTGGACGAACGTTGACAGTCTCAATTTCTTGTATTTTAAGGTTGATGTTATCAACAAGGATTTGATTCTCAGCGATAAAACTTTCTGATTGCTCATGTGATATTTTTTCAATCTCGGAAAGAGCATCGTTTTCTTCTTTGGGATCACGATCTTTATGGGAAATTTCGTGTTCACTTTCACCAGATTTTCTAGGCATAGTAAATAAAGAATTAATTAAGTAAAAAGACTTAAATTGTAGAGACTGAGATCAATTTAAATTTATCAAACTGAGTTAACAATCTCTTTTTTTAGATTAACTTTTTGAGTTAATTTTTTAGGCTTTACCGATATCCTGATAGGAGTTAAAACCAATATTTTTGCCCGCAATTAGTTTTTCTTCGAGAACATTTTTGTTTGAATCAGTTATCTTGCGAAAAATCCGAACTTTAGTTGCCATTTTCAAGGGATCTTCTTGCGGGATATTCGTAATCGTGACCCCAAAATCTTCCTGAATTTCTTGAGAGGTACAATAACCTCCTAAAGGAGAAATACCTGAGTCATTACTAAAGGAGAGTGCGTAGGCAACTTTATTACCAGTTTTCCAGTAAGTGCTCTTTGGAGGTTGTCCTTGCCAACTTTTTGGATCGATCGCAGGAGATGTTTTAGGAGCGATGGGGGGTAAATGTTCATTCCATTCATAAATAGAGGCTTGCCATTTCTTATAACAGTCATCTTCTGCATATTGATACTTATCTGCATAGGATTTTCGACAAGCATTGATCCAATTATTACGGTTATTATCGGCAACATCTTTATGACATGTGGGATCTCCACAGCAACTATCGTAAGTATCATCAACAAAGTTTTGAGTTGTATTGTCATGATTGTGAAGATCTTGCCACGTCCAACCCGTGTGATAAATATAGCCTCCCCTGTGGTCATCCTCCCGCCATTCGTAATGATAGACATCTGTGATATGACTACTATCAACCCGTGTGTTAGTCACAAAGTCTGTCAGCTTTTGAGCTTGTTTAATAAAGCCTGGGTTAGAGTCAGTTCCATCTCCATTAATAGCAATCTCGTAACGACTATAATCTATGCGCCACTTGTTATTATATTCATCAAAGTTAGAAACATTATCAATATTAAGGGTATCATCTTGAGGACGATTCTGTTGACCGCTAAAATTGGTAGCAGCTTGTGCCTCCAATTGTAAAACCCATTTTTGACCTAGCAAATACAGAGAAATTGCCTGCATATAGAAATTGAAAAAATTATTTTCATCTAGCGGATCAAAGCCCGTAATCAGTAATTCTAGGTTCGTAATACTAAAATGAAGTTTATCTAATTTATCTCGTAAATCAGGTAACATTCCGCCTGTTATTTCTGACTGTTGTGAGCCGAGAATAAAGTAGTTGGGAATGTAGGTATCTTTAAAGTTTGCATTAATTAAACTAATTTGATTATTCATCCAATTAGCAAAATCTTCGATAACGGTGATGTCATCTGTTGCTTTTAAATGTAATTCGTATTGTTCAAGTTGTTTAACGGCTTCTGAGATTGCCGTCGAAATAATTTGACCTAAATCTTCATTGTTGCCACATAATAATCCTAAACCTCCAAGAAATGCCGAGCCGATCGCTCCCCAGGGGCCAGGTAACGCCCAGACTAAACTTCCCGCGATCGTAAAGAAGAAGTCGGAAGCTGACGCGGAGAGAGGACTAAAGGAAATACTTTGACGATCCGACGGAGAGAGCGGATTTAGACCAACGAGTAAATATCTCCCAGTCTTGAGATTAATCACTAAATGCGTCAATAAAAAGTAAATAGTAGCCCGATTTGTTTGACGAATATACACCACTGTGCCTGGTGGATAATCATCAATACCTTCTGTTAAAACTGTAACCTGAGCAGATTGAAAATTTTCTCCCTCTGGCAGTGGATAAAGGTCTCCCAATCTGTTTAGTAGTTGCTGTATTTGATTGTGTAGATCCTCTTGTATGGAATTAGGGTAACGATTAATGAGAATACCAACATCGCCAACTACAAGAGACTCTGTGCGGGGTTCATATTGGGATATCCAAATTTCGATTTCTGATGTTAATTGATTTTTATAAACTAAGCGTAGAAAATTTCGACTGTAGGTAAGTAGTTCTCCTGCTTGCTCTTCCAAGGAGGCAAAAAAAGGAATTGGCTGGAGTTGTTTAGGAATTGGACGAATTGAAGGTGTCATGGGAGGTTGGGAGAGTTAATGGGAAGGAAGTGGAATTGGGGAGACGAGACCCACTTCTTTCATTAAAGATTGTGAGGCCTTTTTATCAAAAAAAACAGCAAAGTTTGTAAACTTAAGCAGGAAGTTAAGCTTGTAACCTTACCATCCCTTAAATACCAGTTTTGATAAAGGCTTTGGACACCTAAATAGTTAGAATGTGCGATCGCTGACACAAAATAATCAGCTTAACTTTAGAAAAATCAGCTTAACTTTAGAAAAATCAAACGTTAACAATATCAAGAGCGGTTTGGGTATTCTAATATTCTAAGGAAGTATAAAAACGTCATATAACTTGACTGAATTAATCCCCTCCAATTTTTGTGCCTGGCTCCCTCATAACGGTCTTATTGAGAGATAGTCAAAGTGTGAGGGTTGATTTTCCTGTAAGCTGTCGCGTATTTAGATTGTGGCGATCTATTCTGAAAGCTTTATGATAAGGGGCTTAAGCTCCTTGAATGTATAGGTTTTAAATGACGAATAGCTTAATTGGGCTTTCCCTGTAAACTTCGTCAGGGGCAAGTAACCGTGACAGTACCGAAAATTCAAACTCGAAAATCTGGACGACGAAGGGGCATTATTCTTACTCAGCGAGGACTAGAAAAACTGGGTCAAGCGAAAATTCAGTGGGAAAGAGAACAATACTTAAAGCGATACACTCTGGAAAGTCTGAGTGAGCGAACAGGATTAACTCCGACCACTCTCAGTAAAATTTTTAGAGGCTCATCTCCCGTTGACAAACGAAGTATCGCAAGCTGTTTTAGCGCATTTAACTTAACTTTATTACCAGAAGATTACTGTTATGGTAAACCTGACGAAAACGTTTTAGACAAAATTAATTTGACTGAAGAAAATAAAACAAATAAAAATTTACAGCAGCAATTCAAGCCTGCATCAGATAATATTTATTTGCATAATTCTGTTTCAGATAATTTAGATAATTATATTTTAAATAATAGTTTAAATCCCTCTTCTTTGACTATCCCTGGGGGGCAAATTCCCCTTAACTCAACTAATTACATTGAGCGTGCAAATATAGAGTCACTCTGCTATGAGGCTATTCAATATCCAGGAACATGGATTCATATTATTGCCCCAAAACAAATGGGAAAAACGTCTTTAATGGCTCGTATTTTAGCCTACGCTCAAACTCAAAATTACGATAGAGTTTCAGTTAATTTAAACGAAGCTGATAGCGAAATATTAGAAAGTATGGAACGATTTGCATACTGGCTTTGTGCTACTGTTAACAAACAATTGGGTTTTTCTAAAACTATTGTTGAGCTTTGGCATTGGGATCAACGTATCGGAATTAAGACTAATCTAAGTAATTATTTTGAAGAATTAATTTTAGCTCAACGCGATCGCCCTTTACTGTTAGCATTTGATGAACTTAATCAATTATTTAATACACCAAATCTATTGAATGAATTTCTGCGATTACTCAAAATCTGGTCAGAAAAGGGTAAAACGAATTCTCATTGGCATAAATTGCGATTAGTGACTGTTTGCTCCAGTGAATTTTTAAAACCTTCGTCCTTAGATAATTCTCTTTTTAATGCAGGATTAATAATCCAATTACCAGAGCTTAATTTTACCGAGGCAAAAAGTCTTAGTCGTATTTTTGGACAAGAAATGACAGACCTAGAATTGCAACAGTTAATGGCTCTTTTGGGAGGTCATCCCTATCGTTTACATTCGGCTTTTTATCATTTACAGAAAGGAAGCATTACCTTAAAAAACTTATTAGAAAACAGAGAGCTTGCCTTGACAGTCTATTCTGAACATTTACAACAACAATGGTGGATTTTACAAAGTCATCCGCATCTCTGGGTATTATTTTCAGAAATTGTTCAATCATCTAGTCCTATTATTTGTCAAATGGAGCTGAGTTTTCAATTGCAACAGATGGGTTTTGTTCATCTACAAGGAAGAAAAGCTTTTCTTACCTGTGAATTATTTCGTTATTTTTTCCGCGATCGTTTACCATGAATTTAAATAAACTTAAGTAATTTTAAATCAACGATCGCCTACTCTGCTGGGATTGGCTTGATGAAGCAAGGCCGACTAATTATTGCTGAAAATATTCAATTCCTTGTTGTAAATAATGTAAATAAAGTTGACTATCTTCTTCTGTTTGCAGCTTTGGAATAATAATCGCTTCTTTGGCGGTTAAAATTAAAATTTCCGAGTGGGGATTTGCTAAAAATAAGACGGCTTTAATCTCAGCAGTATTGAGTTTTCCCATAACTTGATTGTCGATCGCAACTTTGAAAAAATTTTGGTCTAAATAGCTATGTTTAACACGACTCAGTTGCCAACCCTTATAAATCATGAGGGCGATCGCAATTAAAAGAGGAAAGAAAGTCCATTGAGAAAATAAATGATTAGGAACTTCTAAAATAACAACATTACCTTGAAAACCTTTAATGACTCCATCAATGATTTGCCCACAAATGAGCATTACTTTTGACATCACCAGCAGAAATAAAATAAAACCAGAATCCTGAAAAATTTGTTTAAATAATGCCCAGGAATGTCTTAGTCGCCATGCGGAATAAATATGCCATTTTTGCTGATTTGTTTGGACTTCAACTCCTGGTTTAGTGCTATCTAAAAACTTAATAATGTCAGGATCTAAAGGATACTCCGCATAATTATTGTGTCCCCGACTCCCTCGAAAAATAATCGGCACATCGATCCATTGTGTAAAAATCCTAACTTGATTAAAGGCTTGGGTCACCGTTTTTTCTTCATCAATTACCCATTCCGATCCATCAAAACCCTGTAGGCTAATTTGCCAAACATTACCTATTTTTTCTTGGAAAGATCCGCCATAGATAGAACGATGATCAATCATTAATGCTCGAATTTGTCCCCAATTTAATTCGCTTTGTAGGGGTTTTTGATGGGGTAAAGCAAAACTCCAGAGTAAACGTTCTTCTCCTTTGTCGGTTATTTTGATAGGGATCGTATATTTTCCTTTGCGATATTCTGATTTAGCAAAATTATAATCTAGACACCAGATAATGAAAAAAAGTGTAAAAATAATCGGGAAATAAGCCTTACTGAGATAGCTCAACCAAGACAACATTAAAAATATCACAAACAAGAATAATCCTGCTAGTTCATTGTCTTTTTTTTTGCCTTCAATCAGTTCAGCCCACATCACTTTTAATAAAAAAGAATAGAGGGACTGAAATAATTTTTTAAGCCAGACAAGGGGAAAAATTAGGATCGCATAAACACTTTTTTGAGGATAGATGCTTTTTCCTTGGAAGAGGAGCGGATCTGACATAGAGAATGAAGACGGAGTGATCTTTGCTTCTAGTGTAGTCAAACAACGCCTAAAATCTTGATTTTCTTGAGTTTATTTAAGCGATCGCCTCTGTCAAACCAGAAAATGCGATCGCCTACTTCTAAGAATGAAAACGATTACTTTTGTTGCTGTTCAAAATAAGCCGTTAATGCGTCACCAATAATTTGATTCATAGGACGATTTTCCTTAACAGAAGCGTCTTTGAGTTGGACAAATAATTCATCGTCAACGCTGACCCGATTTTTATTTTTGCGGACAAGGGAAGTTCCAGCAATTTTGGATTGATAACTGGCAGAAAATTGACGCAATGCCTCAAAACCCAAACGATGACAAAATTCTCCAAAACTTTCGTCCTCTTGTCGTTCTTGTTTGAAATAAACAAAAAGCGGTTCTAGGAAATTTTCTAGATCAGCAATGGACAACTTGTCGGTATAGGCTTGGGCTAAACGGGTTTGATTAGGAGTTCCACCGAGCCAAATTTGGTAAGTATCGGGCGCACTACCCACAAAACCCAACTCTGCCATATAAGGACGGGCGCAACCATTGGGACAACCCGTCATCCGAATAACAAGGGATTGTTTACCTAAACCAACCTTTTTTAAAACAGAACGAATCCGTTCATTAACACTCGGTAAAACTCGCTCCGATTCAGTGACAGCTAAACCGCAGGTCGGCCAAGCAGGACAGGCCATGGAATAGCGCACCAGATCATCAATCTTATCGGGATTGGTAATGACATGATGTTCTTTGAAAATCGCTTCAATCTTGGCTTTTTGCGACGGTGGGATTTCGTAGATCAGGATATTATGATTGGCCGTTAAACGAATTGGCAATTGAAATTGTTCAATAATTTTCCGTAAAGCAGTTTTCAGTTGAAAATCACCGTCATCCTTGACTCGACCATTTTCCACCGAGAGACCAAAGAAGAGTTTGCCGTCTCCCTGTTCATGCCAACCGAGATAGTCCTCGTATTTCCATTCGGGCAAGGGTTTGAAAGGCTGAATCGCTTTGCCTAGATATTCCTGAACTTTGGTGCGAAATTTTTCCACACCCCAATCTGCTAATAAATATTTCATCCGTGCATGACGACGGTTGTGGCGATCGCTGTAGTCCCGTTGGGTAGCGACAATGGCCTTAACCAGATTATAAATATCCGCCTTATCCACATAACCAATGGGATCTGCCGCACGGGGGAAAGTCTCCTCTTTATTGTGAGTGCGACCCAAGCCGCCACCTGCGAGGATATTAAAACCTTCTAGCTCGCCCTCGTTATTGGTAATAACGACCAGACTAATATCGTGGGTATAGACATCAATGGAATTATCGCCTGGGACGGTGACGCTAATTTTGAACTTACGGGGCATATACTGTTCCCCATAGATCGGCTCTATCGGGTCGGGTAAATTACTACCGTTCAAATTCTTTTGTCTAGCGGCTTTGACCTCTGGGGCTTCTTCTGCACTAATGGCTTTTTCTCCGTCTAGCCAAATTTCGTAGTAAGCTCCTGTTTGCGGGGTTAATAAATCTGCAACTTTATGGGCATAATCCCAGGCATAACCGTATTCGGGGCGATCGCGGAAAGGAGCAGGGGGAGCCATCACATTACGATTAATATCTCCACAGGCTCCGAGGGTTGACCCCATATTGGCCACAATCGTTGAGATGACCGTTTTGAGATTCTTTTTGAGAATGCCATGCACTTGAAAGCCCTGGCGAGTCGTAGCCCGTAGGGTCTGATTCCCGTATTCATTGGCCAAATTATCCAGGGCAATATAAAGCTGAGGTGGAATAAATCCCCCTGGATTACGAGTCCGCAGCATTAATTGATAATCCTTTTCCTGCCCTTTAACACGGTTATCGCGGTTATCTTGCTGGTAGGAACCATGAAATTTAAGAATTTGCACCGCATCGTCTGTGAAATGGGTGCTATCGTTTAGTAGCTCTGTGGCGAGGGGTTCTCGGAGGTAGTTACTCCGCTCTTTAATTTTTTCTACCTTAGAAACTTTGTCAGGGGAGGCTATGGGGGTTGTTACCATTGGGATTACAAGTCGAACGTATTATTTAGGCAGTGACGGTTGAAATTTACGTCGCGTTTATTATTGTAACCCGATTCCCTCCAGCAGTTCTTTAAGGATTGTGATCATTTCCCGATCACACAGTGTCGTTTGGCGATCGCCTATAGTCAAGAAGTTCATGGTCTTCTTGGGACAGTATTTCGGTATAGGCATCTAAGGGAGCAAGTAGGGATCTGCTAGGTAGGGCGTGGGTTGGAGTTTGGAAAAACCCTAGCATACAAATAAATTACTTTATCTTGTAGAGTCAACCTGCGTAATGTCGGGTAAAAAGGAGCAACTTACAACATTATTGACTGGGAATTTTCAACCCTTGCGAAAAGTTAAGTTTTTAGCCATTTAGAGCATGATGTATTATGTCCCTACCGTGAATAAAACAAGGGGACGGCGATCGCCTCTTTACCGATTAAAAAACGGGTTAGGAAAGCGATCGTCTAGAAAGAATCAGCTTAAGCCGATTGTTTTAATTTTTTAGACTTACCGACCATCACATCAATCAACGGCGAGAGGATCAATTCCATCGCAAAGCCCATCTTGCCCCCAGGCACAACCAACGTCGTGTGGCGAGACATAAATGAACCATCAATCATACTCAGAAGATAGGGAAAATCAATGTCATAGTTTTCACGAAAAACCCGATTGGTATGAATAATAACGAAACTTTCATCCAAAAGGGGAATATCCCGCGCAATAAAAGGATTAGAGGTATCAACGGTGGGAACACGCTGAAAATTAATATGAGTGCGAGAAAATTGAGGCGCGATATGATTGACGTAATCTGGCATCCGACGCAGAATAGTATCCACGATCGCCTCCGCGCTATAACCCCGTTCCGCATTATCCCGATAAATTTTTTGAATCCACTCCAAATTGACAATGGGAACCACCCCAACCAGGAGATCCACATACTGGGCGACATTTACCTTCTCTGTCACAATGCCACCGTGCAGACCTTCATAAAACAGCATATCCGTCGGATTTTCTAGATTTTCCCAGGGAGTAAATTCTCCCGACTGACAATTGGTTCCTAATCGAGCGTTGTGGTAGGCGGCTTCCTCGGCATTGTGTAAGTAATAACGCTTATTTCCCGTCCCCGATTCTCCATACTCTTTAAAAAGATCTTCGAGCTTATCCAAAACATTCGCTTCAGGCCCGAAGTGGCTCATATTTCTCCCTTCAGCCGCCGCCTTACTCATGGCTTCACGCATTTCAGCACGATTATATTTATGGTAGCTGTCTCCCTCGACGACGACGGGTTTAACCCCTTCTCGTGCAAAAATATGCTCAAAAGAGCGTTTAACGGTGCTAGTGCCAGCCCCAGAAGAACCTGTCACTGCGATAATGGGATGTTTTTGAGACATGGGATCAATCCTAGATAGTTTAATAAAACGGATACTAATACGAATACCAATAGGTTACGCTTTAAGCAATATACCAGACTAACGCTGACGCTCTAAACCTTAACGATTGATCGCCCATTACCCCCATTTCAAGAGAGATTAACAATTATTCACAAAAAAAACTTTTGAAATGATTTGAAAATTCTGGATACTCTATTTTTAAGGAAATCAATTTTGTTGAGCCATTTTGTTTTTTTTATAGTCAAGAAATATAGAAACCATTAGGCATAAACAGGGAGATTGACTTTTTCTCCAGGCTTGGGCGTAATAATTTCAGTAGTTAACTGATTTTTGGTTAACAATTGACGAAAAGCATCGATACTGCCATCTTCTTTGACAATTTTGGCGATAATCCCTTCGTAGGTAATCTGAGCGGCGGCTGATGTGGGCAAAACCGTTTTCGGTTGCAACCATTGACACAGTTCCAGACTCGTTTGCTGTCCTCTGAGAATGGGAGCTAAACCCAACACGCTCAGTCCGACAATGGGGACTAACACCACATCAACAGGGGCAAAGGATTTGATCGCAGGGGAATGATAACCATGAGGTTCATAATAAAGGCGATATCCTGTGCTTAAATCGGTGATCAGATAGGCATTTTCTACGGCTTGCGGCCCGACGATAGATCCTGCAAACGCGCGAATTTCGACTTTATTATTTAAAACAAAACTTTCTTCAGGTTTAAGAGCCGTTACTTGCTGATAATTTAGTCCTGTGACAACTTTTGCCGCATTCACCGAACCAACGACGGGAATCGCATGATCTAATGCTTTTAAAGTGGGGGGGTGAGCGTGATCTTCTAAACCCTGAGAGAGCAAAATGAGAGAAATTTGCGCGGGTAAGTGATAGGACTGCGTTTTTTCTCCTTTAAATAGCCAGGGCATATTCCCAAAAACTAAGGAACCCTCTAACCAAGGATCGAGCAGGATGGTTTCTCCCGCAACTTCGATTAGCCAGGAATTACTATCCAACCAGGTCAACTGCATAGACGTTATAGCAAGGTTTTTAAATTATTTTCTGTATTATAACTGCGAAAAATCTCTCTTGCTTTCCAACTAATCCGTAATTCTTGATTCGTTAATTGTTATTTATTTGCTCTGAAATTTTTGATTATCTAAAAATTCTCCATAATCCTTCGGCTTAGTCGTCAAGCGATCGATAGCATCGTCCAAAATAACCTTAAAAGCCGAGTTAAACTACTACCTACTTAAAAATTAGCTGGCGTTACAGAGGTATTAAGGACAAACACAAAAACAGACAGGAAAACAAGCTGATTGCCAAAAGTCTCAAACTTTGTGCGTTCCTGACTATACTCCAATGAAGCAACGCCAACGACTTATTTTTTATTCGACAGACACAGATTTTAAGGAACGACGCTTGAAGGCGGCACCGAAGCCCACCGCCGTAATCGCCCCCAAGAGGGTTAGAGGTTCAGGAACTGCAACTGCCCCAATATTATTACCGTCGAAGGTAACATCTACTTGGCCAGTGGGAACACCCATTGCGGTAACCACAAAGGACTGATAGCGGATTACACCATTAGAACTACTAATGTCAGATTTGGTCGTAAAGGTCGCAGTCTTGTTTCCATTAGAGATTCCACCGCCAATAATTGCAAAGACCGAGTCAGCATACAAGGTGCCAGCACCATTGACAGGATCGGCGAAAGACAAGGATGAAATATCTTCAAACCCGCTTGCTATGAGGGATTGACCAGCTTTAATAACTTCGTTAGCGGCGGTAACAAATCCAAATCTATAATCTGTCTTACCGTTACCAGCATCGGTAGTACCCAAGAAGGTGAAGGAATAAGCGTCTGCTTGTGTCCCAAGACAGAGGACTCCCAAACCACTCAGGGCTAGTCCTGTGCAGAAAGTTTTTAAGTTCATGATAGCTCTTGATAGAGATTAGGGAAAATTTGAGACGAATTCATAAAGAACACGACTCGAAATCATTGTATATTAAATTTTAAAATTTGGGTTAATCTAAGGTATTTTGACGTGAGGCGAAATTAGACGTTCCTGAATAAGGGGTTGAGACAGAATTGGCAAAAATCGGTACAACTTTTATGGGCTAAGCTTTAAACCCATAGATACCAAATGGGTTGTATCAAATGTTATTGGTACTACTTTTAACGCAAGCAAATGGAAAGTAGTACAATTTCTTTGGGAGAGTTACTTTCCATTGTTATAGAGCGTATTGCCCGTCATGGAGCCAGTCGAATTTTGGAATAGGATTCCATTAGCCGTTGAATTAGTAACCTTATTACCTGTAACTGTCACATTACGAGAAAAATTGTCGATATATATCCCAAATCCGAATAAAGGATCAAAGTCGCTACGACAGCCATCGGTGTTTCCGAGCGTATCAACGATGGTGTTATTATTAATGGTCACGTTATAGACAGGAGTGCTGGCAAGGTTGTCTCGACCAAAGGTGCGTATTGCACCACAATCCCCTTTGGCAATACAGGCTTGACGAATAACATTGTTTTGAATGGTGTTGCTATGTCCCAAAATATCGATACCATTATGGGCGATACGAGTAAGCTGATTGTCTTTAATGAGGTTGGTGTTTGCGCTATCAGCGAGTCTATCCACTTTGACCCTTATTCCAGCACCATCCTCGGTGCAGCTTCCTCCGTTAGCATTAAGTGCGCAACCCATTCCAGCCGCCCCTAGATTTTGTATAAGTCCAATATCCTGGATGATGTTGGCGGTAAAGTTTGAATTCCGCGATCGCAAGTTAATCCCCATACTATTGGCACGAGTGATAGTATTCCCACTAACCGTTAATCCGTAACCGCCACGCCAACCATCAGGACGACCATCTTTTGCACTGTAAACCCAGGATTCTAGATTGATGCCCATTGTGTCCACGTCACTGATGTTGTTATTTTGAATGGTCAGGTTATGGGGTTCGTAATTGGCAAAATTGGTCGGAGTCGCAATACCACTACGAAACCAGCGTTGCACATTCAGATTGGCGATCGTGACGTAGGAAATTCCCTGTCCAGAAGAATCTACACCAAGAGTGATCCCCCCCCAGGAGCGATTGTCATTTTTGAAGACGACAGACCCTTCAACTTGTCCGTCAGTCGGTAGCCCACTATTGGAATATAAATAAATCTGACTGGTGGCTTTGTCGTAATACCACTCGCCATCGGTGTCCAGGGTAGCAAGATGATTATTGAGAAAATAGCCCCAGCCTTTACAGTTGCCGCTCCAACAATCGTTAGTCGCTCCCAAAGAAAGTGTTTTACCCCAGTTAGCCGTCACCTGTCGATTAAGAATATACCAACGCATTCCACGAATGTGGGCCACTGCACCGCTCCAGTTAACCCCAGGCAGCTCATTATCGCTGATTTGAGAAGACGAAGGCATTCCATCAATGGTGGAATATCCACCGTCACCCGCATTGATATTCGGCCAGCGACCCAAGGGCAGTCTGGTACTCCATTTAAAGAGTTGGTTGATACCATGATTAAATTTTCCCGCGTTCGTCCCAGTTGTCAAATTAGCAACGTAGATTTTGCCGCTATAAATTTTCCAACCAGAGATCGGCTGGGAGCCAGAAATAATCGGTTTGTTGGTGCAGTTTGCGGGGTAAGAACTAAAGCTGATTGGCTTTCCAGATGTGCCAGATTTCGCGATCGTCAGCATAGAACCGCGCCAGGTATCGCCGCACTTAAACAGGACATTATCTCCCGCTTGTAAATTCAAGGCATTAACCTTTGGAATAGTTTTTAAGGGGGATGCTTGGGAAGTGCCGATATTATTATCATTTCCTGTTGAGGAGGAAACATAATAGGTGGCAGCATTCGCCTTAAAAGCAGGAAGGCAACCTAAGAAAAGACTTGTTACACACAAACAAAGGATTTCAAAAAAGCGAAGGCGTTGTGTCATCATGGTGAACCTCTAAAATTAATCCTGCTCGACTTCTTTATACTCGTAAAATCAAGAAATATAAAGTATAGGAGCTTACAAAGGCTAATTTTGTATAAAAACCATTTTAAAACGCTAGAAATATAGGATTATGACAAAAAATAATCCTAATTGAACATAAGTACAAAAGAATAAAGCCTGGGTTCACAAGCTCCCTGATCGCCAACATCGTGATTTAATTCAACTATATTCACGCGATCTACAATCAAATCCCAATCCTTGCTGTACGAGAGTTTCAAGCATTGATAAGATTAGGAAAAAGCGCGAAACACTGATTTATCTTTTTGCAATTTGTACAGTTTTTTTGTTGATTTTATTTTGCAAACAGCAAGCAGGGAATTATTGGCGAGAAAGTGGTCTAATCCAAATCATTGTCAAACCAGGGACTACAAGAATAAAGATAATAAATTTTCTATTTTTATGTCATCCGCAGATTTCCTGTTTGAGTGTATTATTCCCCGCCAACAAGTTGCGCATATTTACGTAGAATTTCTCTTTTAGCCTCAAGATGATTATTATCGATGTTTCTACTCATTTCCATAATTGGAAAAGGAGCGTGGATTCTCCTAAAATCCCGATCGCTGTTCAAAGGCGACATAATTTGGTTTAGTTAAGATTGAGTGAATAATTGAGGACTGGGCAATGAATCATTGGTTATTTCAAGGAAATCCTAAATATTACCGAATTCAAGACGCGATACAAGCTTTTGAGACAATGCCCTGGTTAGTGACCCGTTATGTCAAAGAAATGCAAGTTGGAGATGGGGTTTTAGTTTGGATTGCGGGCCCTGATGCGGGTATTTACGCGATCGCAGAAATCATCGAACTGCCCCAAGTCCTTGAAACAATTCCCGATGCCGAATACTGGACAATTCCCGTCAGTAGCAAAAAAGATAAACCCCGCGCCCAGCTTCGTTTTCTGAGAAAGCTATTAGGTCAACCCCTCCGTAAACACGAATTAAAACAAGACCTCATCCTCAAAGACCTACTTGTGATCAAAGCTCCCAATAGTACGAATTTTAAAGTGACTCCAGAACAGTGGGAACGGGTCTATCAACTCAAGGGTTAAAAATGAGTTAAAAGCAAAACGATGGTTAAAAAAACTCAAATGATACCTAGAGCCAAGATTTTGTAGTAAGCTCAAACCTAGTTAAAGCCGTCCCTTCAGCAAAACTTTGACAAAGAATCATTCCCAAGTAGGTAGAAAATTTGATAATCTAAGCAAAATAGCCTTGGGATAAAAATTAGAAAAGCGTGAATATTACTATTGGACGGGGTAAAACGGCCCGCCGAGCCTATGGCATCGACGAAATTGCACTAGTCCCCGGAGTGCGTACCTTAGATCCGAGTTTAGCTGATACACGCTGGACAATCGGTGGCATCGAACGAGAAATTCCCATTATTGCCAGTGCAATGGATGGGGTAGTCGATACCAAAATGGCAGCCCTACTCTCAGAATTGGGCGCGTTAGGAGTTCTTAACCTAGAAGGCATTCAAACCCGCTACGAAGACCCTAATCCCATTCTGGATCGCATCGCAACCGTCGGGAAAACCGAATTTGTTCGCTTAATGCAAGAACTCTATGCAGAGCCAATTAAACCTGATTTAATCCAAAAGCGTATTACTGAAATCAAAGCACAGAATGGCATTGCGGCAGTCAGTCTGACCCCTGCGGGAGCGTCTAAATTCGGAAAAATCGTGGCTGAAGCCAAAGCAGATTTGGTCTTTATTCAGGCAACGGTTGTTTCCACTGATCACCTTTCGCCTGAATCTGTCGTAATGCTAGATTTGGGCAAATTTTGTCAGGAAATGCCCATGCCCGTTATTTTAGGGAATTGCGTCACCTACGAAGTCTCCTTAAGTCTGATGAAAGCGGGGGCGGCGGCAGTTCTGGTGGGCATTGGGCCAGGGGCTGCTTGTACTTCTCGCGGGGTTTTAGGAGTAGGGATTCCCCAGGCGACGGCGGTGGCAGATTGTGCCGCTGCTAGAGATGATTATTATGCAGAAACAGGTCGTTATGTTCCCGTGATTGCCGATGGGGGAATTATTACGGGCGGTGATATTTGTAAATGTATTGCCTGTGGTGCGGATGCGGTGATGATCGGCTCTCCGATCGCGCGATCGGCTGAAGCTCCTGGTCGGGGCTATCACTGGGGAATGGCAACCCCTAGCCCTGTCTTGCCAAGGGGAACTCGCATTAGTGTGGGAACGACGGGAACGATTCAGGAAATTCTCACTGGCCCCGCCAAGCTGGATGATGGAACCCATAATTTGTTGGGAGCCTTGAAAACCAGTATGGGAACCCTGGGAGCAAAAACCATCAAAGAAATGCAACAAGTCGAGGTGGTAATCGCGCCTTCTTTGTTAACGGAAGGTAAGGTTTATCAAAAGGCCCAACAATTGGGAATGGGTAAATAACTTCTACTCAAAATCAAACAAAATCTTTCCCCCTGAGTTTTTTTAGGGGGGTTTTTCCTTATTTGCGGAGTTGCTATGAAAAAAATCTTTTTGACCCCTTCTTTAAATGCGATCGCCCTAGTAGTCATCAGTGGTGCGGTGTTCTCTGGGGTGTTCTCCCCGCCTCTGCTCGCCCAACAAGTGACGAATGTGAGTCCTGCCCTCAACAGTGACGATGTCGCTGCTGATTCATCGATTTCTGGGGTTTTTAAGAAAAAAAATGGGGTAGGGGTTAATGTTAATTCCGTCAGAATTTATGTAAACGACCAAGATGTGACGAATCAAAGTACCATCAATCCAGACTTTTTTAGTTACCGTCCCAATCGCCCCCTTTCTCCAGGCACTAATCGAGTCAAACTAGAATATCAAGACGAAAAGGGAAAAGACAGAACGGTTATTTGGACGTTTGATGTTCAACAACCCCAAGCAAAGGTGGAAATTACCTCGGTTACCCACAACGCAGAAAGTAAGGCTCTAGGGCCTGGTTCTACTTTTCTGGCAACGATTAAAGGGACTCCCAACGCCAATGCCAGGGTCTTAATGCTGGAAAATGGCAAGACAGTTCGTCAGTTGCCCGTGCAAGAAGTTTCTCCTGGGATTTATGTCGCGACTCTTAATGTTACAGCCAAAGACAATATTTCCGAAGGGGTTGTGGTGGCTCGTCTGCAACGTCAAAATCAGACAACCTTTGGAGCTGCTAGTCAGCCCTTTGTGCTGAGTAAACAGGCTAGTGCAGGTGATGTTCCCTCTCAATCTGAAGATTCCAGCCCACCTGCGAATAACCAAGGCAACAATCGTCCCCTCCGTCCCCTATTTACTAGTCATCAAAATGGCGATCGCATTAATACCAGAGGTTTCACCTTAACGGGACAAACGCAGCCCAATGCCCAGGTTACCGTGAAAGTGACGGCCAATCTTTCTATTTTGGGGGGATTTGTTAATTTGGCGAATAGTACCCTGATCGATCAAAGTATTACTGCCGATAATCAGGGCAATTTTCAGATACAAGTACCGCCGCCTTCCAATCTGGTGTCGGGAACTCAATACACGATTCAGGCTATTGCGAGAAAAGGAAACGACACTAGCCAATCTGTTCAATTTGGTCTGGTTCAGGAATAGGTTACTTTTCTAGGGCATCGGCTCGATTCATCGCAATCTTAGGGATTTTCAGAAGATAGATCGGGATTGTTCAATCGGTAATAATCCAACATTTCTTTGATAAATCCTGTGCAGGGAACGGCAATTAAAATGCCTAAAATTCCTGCAATTTTAACGCCAATAATTAAAGATAATAAAACCCAAACGGGATGGACTCCTGTGAATTTTCCGAGTAATCTGGGGGCGATCGCATTTTCAATCAGTTGATCCACCACTGTTGCGATCGCTAATACCTTCACGCCTAACCAAAAACTGTTTAAACTGGCGAGTAAACTAATCACCAGAATACTCAAGCCGCCCCCAAAGGGAAAAAGAGCCATTACCCCAATAATTAATCCAAATAACAGACCAAAGGGAACATTCAGCACAACAAACGACAGAATCATGCTAATTCCTAACCAACTAGCCACCGTGATCTGACCAATATAATAATTGTGAAAACTACGTCGTAAACCTTGCCGAATTGGGATTCTTAAAGAGAGGGGAAACCACCGAAAAATCCCATCCCAAAAACTTTCTCCTTTTAGTAATAAATAGACCGTAATAATCATAATTAAACCCGCTTCAAAAATTCCCCCTGCCGCTCCTAACATAAAAGTGATCACTTGACCTGTCAATGCTTGCAATTGTTCGGGTAACTTCTCAGAAAATTTATTAGCAAATTGACTAAAATGGGTGGGTAATTTCCATCTTAATGACCAATCTTGTAAAATCTTCAATTGATGACTGCCCGATTCTCCCCAACGCGGTAGAATTTGTAAAAGTTGGTTAATTTGTTCTGCTAAGACAGGAATCAGTAATAATGCCAAAACAGTAATGAATAAAAAAGCAGTGACTAACACCAAAATAACTGCGTGTAAGCGTTGAATACGGGGATGACGTTGTAACCAATAGACGGGATATCCCAAGATAAAGGCTAAAAGATTAGCAATAATAAAAATGCGAATAGGAGATTGAAAATAATCTAAAATCAGCATTAAGACCCAACCGTTGAGCGCAATAATCGGTAAGGCCATTCCCCAACATAAATAACGAAAAACTTGAGGCGGCAGGGGGTTAAATTTCATCATTCATTTGTTGGCATTGATTTTAGCTTGAGTCTCGATGATTAATTTTAATGATTTTAGTTAAGCAAGATTTTATAAACAATACACAATTGGATGAGATATCGGTAAGAGGTTTAAATCTTTTATTTCCAAATATCGGACAGAACATCAAGACCCCTATGAGCAATTTAAAGATTATTTTGCGACAAACTGGCGTTTTAATTCGTATCCTCCTAGACATAAACTCGCTAAAATCAGAGGAATCCAATAATAAATGACTCGATAAGCTAGAAGAGAACCCAACAGTTGAATCGAAGGAATGGTAGAGGATAGGGTTAAAAGAATCACCGTTTCAAATACGCCCAATCCGCCTGGGATATTACTGATAATTCCTGCGATCTGTGCCAAGAGATAAATGCCAAAAAATCCTGCGTAGGAAAGGGAAAGACTAGGAGGTAATAAAACGTATAGAACGGCAGCAGCAAGGCCCCAATCGATCGCGGTGACTGCGATTTGAGCAAGGGATAGTTTAAAGGGTAAATGGGGCAGTTTCCAACGACCAATTTGTAAGGTTTTATGAGTAAATAAACTAAGGGCTAAATAGGCAACAATAATAATTAAAAAAATCAATCCCAGGGGATGAACGGAAGAAAAAGGTAACTTGAGAACCTTGGGAACTTGTAATGGTTCAATCAAAAAAGTAACCCCTCCGACCGCCAATAGACCCAACCAAAAACTGAGATTACAAAAGGCAATAATACTGGCAATTTGTCGATTAGAGAGTCCCCAATGGGCATAGAAGCGATAACGGATGGCACTACCACTTAAAAGGGCGAGTCCGACGCTATTACTAATGGCATAACTCATAAAACCGACAAAGGCTGTTTTTCGATAATTGAGTGATCCCTGGATATAAACCATTGCCAGGGTGTCATAGCCCGTCAGCATCACATAATTAAGCAGCATTAGGGCGATCGCGGTGAGTAAATGCTGGTCAGAAATCGCCTTTAGACTTGCGAGGATATCTTGGGGGCTATATTTTGCCAATTCTTGATGAATGGCCCAAATTGAAAGGATAAACAGAATTAATCCCACTAAGGACGGGGCTAGTTGTTGAATCCATTTCCCATATTTGTTCATGGTTTTTCGTGTTCGACTTCGACGACCATGTGGACATTGCCCCTTGGATTAAAATCGGCCCGAATTTTCACAAAAAGCGGATCACAGGCGGCGATAAAATCATCCAAAATGACGTTAACGACTTCTTCGTGGGAAATATAGCGATCGCGGAAAGAATTGGCGTAAAGCTTGAGGGCTTTGAGTTCGACCACTTTCTCATCGGGACAATAATTAATATAAAAAGTCGCAAAATCGGGATACCCTGAAAAAGGACACTTACAGGTAAATTCAGGTAAAGTAATCTGGACATCGTAACGCCTACCTGGGCGGGGATTGGGAAAGGTGATTAATTGTCCTTCTTCAATAATGCGTTCGCCATATTTAATGGATTCTGGGGTATTTTCGGGTTTTTCGGAGAGTATGGTGTCGGATTGGGATACTTGACTCATGGATTTGATCAAAAAGTTCTAGGGTTATTTATAGTAACGATTATCGCAAAGGAGGAGACCTTACTGGGAAAATTGGGTTGCTGAGTTCACCGCTATGCAAAAAAAAGGAACAAATTCGATTTCTCACAGTCAGCCTACAAACAGAGAAGCATTAACAATCAAACGCGATCGCCCTTCAGAGACGGACAAAAAAATTCGTAAAGTCATTTAAGAGAAAGCTAACGCCCCATCCTCCCATTAATTTCCCACAAAATCACCCTGCACCCCTCTTTTTAGAATTACCATATTTAGTGTCTTAGCTCTACAATAAGACGACCCACACACTAGATTTAGTGCTTGCGCTATCTCGAAAGGATCATACTCCGATGAATTATTTACAGGAATGGCAGCAAAGCTGTGTTGATGAACAGCTAATCCGCCTTAATGTAACCTGCCTGGCGGGAGAATCTCCCTCAGAACACCTGCTCTATGCCGACACTCTCCCCCGACGCAATGATGGGCGAGTCAGTAATGCCATTCTTGACCGCTATGAACATATTGAAGCGGGAGGCTGGTGGTGTTCAGGAATTGATTTATTAACGGGAGAATTGGATCTTTGGGGCTGTTTTAAGCCTGATTCCCCCCGAACCCATCCCCAAAAGGGAAAAATTATTAAATATGAACATCCTCCCCAGACGACCACGGGTTTATTTGCTCTACGGGTTCCTCTGCAACTATGGGAACGCATTGCTGAACGAGCAGGGATTGCGATCGCCGAAGCCCAGATCGATCCAGAGCAGCCTGATTTGGGTTTTTGGCAATGGTTGATGAATCATCCCCAAGTGCCTCTATGTATTACGGAAGGGGCGAAAAAAGCAGGGGCCTTGTTGTCCGCAGGGTACGCCGCGATCGCCTTGCCAGGAGTTCACAACGGTTATCGAACCCCAAAGGACGAGACAGGGAAACGCATTGGCCATTCCCATTTAATCCCGCCCCTCAAAAAATTGGCCCAACCCCAACGGGAAATCTATATTGCCTTTGACCAGGACAGCAAACCCAAAGCCGTTGAATCGGTCAATAGTGCCATTAAACGCTTGGGTTATCTTTTTCAAAAAGCAGATTGTAAAGTCAAAATTATTACCTGGGACAATCAATTCGGCAAAGGCGTGGATGATTTCATTGCCGAAAAAGGGGCAGAATTCTTTACAGAAGCCTATCAAACCGCTCTCCCTTTTGATATTTGGAAAGCCCAGGGTTTAAGCCAACTAACCTATCCCGCCACTCTAGAAGTCCATGCCCGCTATCTCCCAAATTTAGAAATCGCTGAAAACGCCCAACTCGTCGGTATCAAATCCGCTAAGGGAACAGGCAAAACCCAGTTTATCCAAACTCTCGTCGCCCAAGCATTGGCCAAACATCAACCTGTGCTAGTCATTGGCCATCGGGTCAGATTGGTGGAAGAACTGTGTTTGCGCTTTGGTTTACCCTACATTACCGAAGTTCGCGAGCATCCCTTGGGACAAGTGTTGGGTTATGGATTGTGTGTTGATTCCTTGCATCCCAATTCCCAGGCCAAATTTGATCCCGAACAATGGTCAGATAGTCTCGTGATTATGGATGAAGTGGAGCAGGTTCTCTGGCATACCTTAAATTCCGATACCTGTCGTCATCAGAGGGTTTCGATTCTTAAATCCCTAAAATCTCTCTTACAAAATGTCCTTAGTGGCGGTGGTCGGGTCGTTGTTGCGGATGCCGATCTGAGCGATATTTCCCTGGATTATTTAATGGCCCTATCGGGAATTCCCCTGAATCCTTTTATTATTCAAAATCAATGGAAACCGCAGGAAAAGGAAGCCTGGACGGTTTATCATTACTCTGAAAATGACCCGAAACGGTTAGTTAAAAATCTGGTTAAACATATCAAAGAAGGCGGCAAACCCTTTGTTTGTTTATCAGCCCAAAAAATCAGTAGTTCCTGGGGAACCTTAAACCTAGAGTCTTACTTGAAAAATCAATTTCCCGATACCAAAATTTTGCGGATTGATGCCGAATCCCTCGCCGAACCGAGTCATCCCGCCTATGGTTGCATGGCAAATTTGGATCAGGTTTTAGCGAATTATGATGTGGTGCTGGCAAGTCCTTCCATTGAAACGGGCGTAAGTATTGACCTCAAGGATCATTTCACTTCGGTTTGGTGTATTGCCCAGGGCATTCAAACGGCGACTTCGGTTTGTCAGGCGTTAGGACGAATTCGGGCGAATATTCCCCGTCATATCTGGGTTGCGGGCTATAGCTTTAATCAAGTCGGTAATGGTTCCACCTCGATCGCATCCCTGTTGACTTCTGGCCATCGTTTAACGGAATTAAATATTCGTCTTCTGCAAAAATCCGATTTAGAAAATTTAGATGATCTCGATACGGGATTTCAAGCGGAATCTTTGCTATGTTGGGCAAAAATGGCAGTACGGGTCAATGCCTCCATGTTGCACTATCGGGATTCGGTTTTGGCACTATTGCAACAGGATAATCATCGTTTAGAATTAAAAATTCCAAAGGCCCATCTCAAAACCGTTGCCGAAAATCAAGTCAGTCTCGCGGCTCAAAATCAACTGACCGATGCGATCCAAGAAGCCCGTGAACAAAATTATCAGGCCGAGTGTCAGGCGATCGCCCTTTCTCCTAAACTCAGTGATCAAAAATATCAAAAACTGAAAAAAAGACTGGTTAAAAACGTACAAGAGCGAAGAACTCTGCGGAAACACGAACTTAAGCAACGCTATGGCATTGAAATCACCCCAGAATTAGTCGTTTTAGATGACCAGGGCTGGTATCAGAAGTTAAGGTTGCATTACTTTTTAACCGTCGGTCGTCATTATCTAGCCGATCGCGACACCAAATTTGCCAAAAACCTGATCGAACAAGGTCACGGTAGTTTGTTTCTCCCCGATTTCAATGGTTCTCAATTAGGGGCAATTATCGGCACAATGGAGATTCTAGGAATCCCTGTGTTACTAGCCGATCCCCAACGAGAACTTTGTCCTCAGGATGATGATTTACTGGCTCTCGCTCAAATTGCCATCCAAAATCGAGCGGATATTAAAACCGTTGTGGGAATTGGGATTGCCCATAACGCCAGTCCAATTACGATTATTCGCCGTTTTCTAGATTTAGTTGGCTATGATTTGCAGGTCTTAAAATCTAAACGAATCGGGAAAAAACAGGTCAGAATTTATCAAATTATTGTTCCCCGTGATGGTCGAGAAGCGGTTTTTCAACAATGGTTAATCCGCGATCGCGCTTTGCCTGGTAGTTCGGATGGGTGGTTTGATGAATATTGTCTTAAGCTAAAATCTTCTGGACAAAAGCACAAATCTGATGATGATCCCTATCTGCAATTGAGTTTAGATTTGGCTTGAAGAACAAAAAGAGCAATTCATGAATTGCCCCTACTAAGAAATTTTAGAAAATACTGATCAGTGAAATATCTGATCCTGATTCATTCTGACTTTTCTCAGAAGCGGTCAAAAAGTTAAGTGATCGCCCTTTATTCCACAAATTTTCCAAGAGATTAAACTGACCATAGGCTTTCTCTAAACTCGTTTTTGAGGTGGCCCCAATAGGCTGAACAAAAATAGCGGGGAGTGAAGCTCTGAAGTTAATGGACTCCCTAACTAAAAACGTTCTCTCAAGTCAAATTCAAACTTTGACCATAGACGTGCTCTGGCATTTGATATTCTAAAGCTTGATGGAAACGTTCTTTATTATAGAAATAAAACCATTTCTTGACCTCTTCTGTCAAGTGTTTTCCATCCTCAAAGGAATAAATATAAATTAATTCGTATTTCAGAGAACGCCACAATCTTTCAATCAAAATATTGTCGTAGCAACGTCCTTTTTCATCCATACTAATTTTGATATTTTCTTGTTTTAAGCATCTCGTAAATTCCTTCGAGGTAAATTGGCTTCCTTGATCACTATTAAAGATGTCTGGTTTGCCATAAATTAATAATGCTTCCTCCAAAGCTGACTTGCAAAAATAAACATCCATTGTGTTACTAATCCTCCATGACAAGACTTTGCGGCTAAATCAATCCATTATGGCTACTAGATAAAAGTGTCCTTTGCCTATTGGTAGATAGGTGATATCGGTACACCACACTTAATTGGCTTTTTCAATACTTAACTCTCGTAATAAGTAAGGATAAATTTGATGCTCAGGGTTTCGCACTGTTGTTCTTTTTTGGGGATAAATTGCTTGTATCCCTAATTGATTCATCGTTGGATGAATTTCATATTCTGGGTTTACATACACACAAGTCACTATCCCAATTCCATTGATGACATGGTGGGCGTTACCACTGTATTGTCTTCTGACTAACTCGATTGAGCTTGAATAACTTTTATCTGCCACTGTGTCGTCAAAAATCAGATAACCATTCTCTGTCTGAACTACTTGCTCTTTAACGTTTTCCCATACCAGTCTTGGTGTGATTTTCTCTCCCCTTAAATAGCGATTTATCTGGTCGTGGGAAAATTTCTCACTATGGTCGGCGAAGTTCGTCAAGGTATAGTTTATTTGACTCACCAACAGATATTGACAATAGTCTAATCGCGTCACTTGGTTTTTC
>QBMS01000002.1:85569-87160 GCA_003249095.1 Snowella sp. | reverse complement strand
GTATTATACGTTTCTGAATATAGTGACTCACATTTTTGACAGATAAATATTTTTCTCTCTCCATTATTTTTCGTTTTGTAATGAGAATGAATTTTCACTTCCTCGCTGTGACAATGAGGACAGTCTCGTTTAAATAATTCTTTTTCTTTCCCATTGCAAAATATAGAATCATTAAACTCTTGGATTGGCTTTATCTTTTGGATTGACATACTCTCTCTCCTTTTTTTACCGATTTATTTATAGTATTATTACCCTTAACACCCCTGTAAAGTTATAACCATTACTTCCAAGCTTATATTTGCTTCTTTGTTTCTCTAATCCTTTGCCCAGTAATCCTTTCTGCCTTTAATCAGGCTGAACCATTGCCATAACTAGATAGATGTTAAAAATTAAAAATTTTTCTAATGTTCTGCCTTGCCATACTTAGGTATCCAGGAAAATAGAGGCGATCGCAACTCCTTGGATCGACCACAAAGGTTCCCGCCCTGAGAGAATCATTCCAACCGCGATCGGGCAAAACAGATGGTCTTTTCTAAATCCAGTTGACCGTTCATAGAGTTTTAAGTTCAGCTTCAATATCTATTAATAGTTGATAAATTCTCTGAAAATTCCTCTTGGTTATAGAAGGAGCATCATAAATTGGTAAAATTTCTGAAATATGAGTATGAGCGGCTGAATTGCGAGTATTCTTTAAGCTTCCTAGCTCACTTTTAAATTGAGTAATAATTGAACCGCGTTCTTCTAAATTATGTTCTAATTTTTCTACAAAAATTAATCCTATCATTTGTATTAACATTTTTCTAAAA
Organism: Snowella sp.; assembly: GCA_003249095.1. GTDB lineage: Bacteria > Cyanobacteriota > Cyanobacteriia > Cyanobacteriales > Microcystaceae > Snowella. The sequence goes on along the minus strand of QBMS01000002.1, from coordinate 86,354 downwards.
TTATTTTCATAGTCAAAACCATAGTTGCGTTTAACTAAATCTTCAATATATTTTTGGTTATTTCTATTTTTTAATTTATTTTCAGCATAATCAAGAATTATAATATCTAAACTTTCTTCAATCCAACCGCATAATTCTAAAATTGCCAACTTAGAATAAAAAACTAATATTTTCTGACTGTCACCTCTTTCTATTGCGAGATCATAGATATTTTCTAATTCTTGAAGAGTTTGCTCAATATCATCTTTTTCGATCATATCTAAATTCACTTATCTCCAAAAATTTGAATAGCTTCATCTAAACGAGATATAACTTTTCCTTTCTGTAGTAATCCTACGGCTAGATTTTGCACGCTATAAGGGGCAGATTGACGTAATTGTATAAATTTTCTCTGAAAATCTTCTTGAGAAATAGCTTCTAGATAATCTAAATTTTTAGCAACTCCAATCAGTAAACCTTCCATAGTAGTTTTACTAATACCAGACAATAATTTTTTATCAGAAAAGTTTTTATAAATTAAATCTATTGTTCTAGTAAATAAAATATATTTGTCATCTCTATTGGTTTTATCTATGTATTTATGCTTTGCCATATAATGATTGAGGAATTGTGACAATTGCCCAAAATAATCTCTGTAATCATCAAAAAATGCAAAAAAACGCAATATAAATTCTTCATTAACAAACCGATTTTTTAGTTCATATTCTTGATCTTTATTTTTACTATGTGATTTTTTAAGAGGCGTGATTTTTTTCCAGTTTTTGTAATTTACACATTCTTTTAAT
>QBMS01000002.1:6710-85559 GCA_003249095.1 Snowella sp. | reverse complement strand
TAATAAATCATTAAAAGCTCCTTGATAAATACAGTTTCTAATTTCTTGATTGTTTAACGGAGTTCCTCCTGTATTTAAGCGATGGAAAATTGTGAATAAATAATCCATGTGTCTTGATTGGCTAGAATCAAAACGAATTACCGTAATTGGCAAGGATAAATTTTCGACTCGACTATATAGTTCGGGGTAATCTTGTTTGATTTCCTGAACGTTTTTTCCTCTAATCCTTGGATCGATATCTCCAAGATCAGAAAGTTGCCAATCGGCATCTTCCTTTAAAAAGTTAATAATAGTTGAAATTCTTTGTAACCCATCAACAACTAAACGTTTATGTGTTCTGTAATCTAAGCTGATACACATACTTGGAATTGGAAGTTGCTTAATTAAACTATCGATAAAGCGAGTTTGAGCTTCTTCTTTCCAAACAAATTCTCGTTGAAAGTCAGGATCAATTTGTAATTGTTTTTTTGCAACCATACGCAAAATATCTGCACAGGATCTCAATTCATTAAACGCAATAATATCACTTGGTGGTAGCTCAATAAAATCCTCATACTCATAAGATTCTTCATACTCTTTTTCTATCTGTTTTTCAAGATCACGTTCCTTTTGGGGAGGAATAGCTAAATTAACCACGATTTTTCTCCTTTTATACAAATTAGGGAAATAAATTTTGTAATTATCTCCCTATCTTAATCCATTAAAATTCGCCCTTTAAAGCCGCTTCACAGCGATCGCAGATAGTGGGATCATCTTTAAATGTGCCAACGGTATCAGAATAATTCTAAGCGCGATCGCCGAAGATAGATAAATTTAGTCAGCAGTACCTAAAACTTGTTCGGCTGTTAATTTCAGTCCAGGAAATGTGGTCGAAACAATGCTTTGATTACCGCGCACTTGCTGAATATCATATTCCCCATTTACCAGCGTACAAATAGAAAGAGTGGGTAGTTTTGACTTACCAATGTGTCGAATACCACCCAATCCAGCATAGTCCGCAATCCAATATTCAGGAATACCTAAAACCGCATAATCTTCAACTTTACGCGCATAATCATTTTGCCAATTGCTACTAACAACTTCCGCCACAAATTTAATTGAACTGCCTAATGTGAGGAGAGACTGACTACCCCAGAGCGGCTCTTTAATAAGCTCACGACGATCAATCACTGCTACATCAGGGCGAAATGCAGTCATACCAGCGTTAGCAGGGCGCAATAGTCCTCGCTGAAGGACAAACCAAGGCAAACTCATTTGGTCAATCTGGACGCAAATTTTTGTAGTAATAAAAGCCGCAACTTCCTCATGTGAACCCGTTGGTTCCAAATCAAATACCTCCCCATCAATCAGTTCATAACGATTGTCGCCATCATAACAGGCTAGAAATTCGTTGAAGTTGAGCGGCTTCTGTTGAATCGGACGGTCGGTTGCAAGTGTCATCGGTCAATTTAGCCCAATTAATTCATTCAGTATATCGAAATATCAGTTTTTCCTACGCACTTTTCTGTATTTACTAGATAGCGATCACCGATAGTGGGATCATCTTTAAATGTGCCAACAAACCTTAGAATAATTCTAGTATCTTTTTTATGGCAACCAGTTTGCATCCAGTAAGTTCTCTGAAAGACAATAAGTCAGTAGTGAAATCTACAGGAAATAATCACAACTTCTTCGTCAGAAATGCGATAGACTAGCCGATGTTCTTGAGTAATTCTGCGTGACCATAACCCAGATAGATCGTGTTTTAAAGCTTCTGGTTTTCCTAATCCTGAAAAAGGATCACGCTCAATGTCTTTAATGAGAGTAACAATCTTGGCGTAGATTTTTTTGTCTTCAGTTGCCCATTGATTAAACTCATCAAAACTGCGGCTTAAGAAGGCAATTTTTCTCATAGATCAGCAGAGTTTACATAGATATAATTTTGCGGATTTTTGAGTGACTTGATCGCTTCTTTTAAATATTGGCGATTCGCTTCCGTCGAGAGCAAATAATCGGTTTCATCGCTTTCATTTGATTCGACCATCAATAAAATGGCCTCGATTACTGTTCCTTCAGGTAAGTCAAGGTTCGGTAAATCTAGTTGGCCATTTTTAATCGTGGTTCTGTATTTAAGAGCATTCATTGAATTTGATTCTCTAAAGATTGTTAAATTATACCAAATTTAATTTTAAGTAGCGATCGCTTCTAAAATTCTCTCTTTAAGGGCGCATCACAGCGATCGCAGATTGTCGGATCATCTTTAAATGTGTCACAACAAAAATGGTTTATTTTCCCATCCAACCTTCAATCAAACCGCCAATCAATGCTCCAATAGGATTATCGAAGGATTTTTTCAAAAATTCCGTGCCACCTTTTTGAGCCGCATTAATCATTTTTTGCTTTAAATTGGGATTTTTTTCGATGGCTTCAATGGCTTTGATGCCCTGAGTAGTTGGATTGTTGGGATAGGTTTGGGCGAGAGGCGCAATAATGGCTTGGACTTCGGTAATGATTTCGGTTAGGTTTTGCTGTTCGGCTTCGTTGAGAATACCCGCAACTTTAGCATTATCTTTGATTTCGCCTTGGTTAACTCCGACTCCAAAGTTTCCTGCTTGTTTAATTTCGCCGTAGGACACTGCTTTTGCCTCAATGGTCATAGGTCTATTTGCTAACAGTTTAGCAATTTCTGTCATATCGGTGCTTTTCTCTCGATGAAGTTGGAGAAGTTCTCGATCTCTGTTGGTTATTTCCTGCTCTTTATTGGCTAGTTGGGCTTGATATTTTTGTTCAATTAAGGCTAATCTTTGTTCATAAACTTGATAAAAACGATTTTCTAGCCCTGCTTTATCCGTATCCTGGGGCGCGTCAATTTGAATAACAAAAGTCCCATCTCGTTTTTTGAGGATGCCTGCGATGGACAGTTCACCGTTTTCAGATTCGATTTGTAAACCATGAAATGATTCAAGAAAGGCTTTCCAGTCAATGCCATCACTAAAAATGAGGTCAACGGTTTCTCTTGCGGTTTCAATTAATCGCTGAAAATCACCAGGATTAAAGATCTTATTCGGATCACGGGGACGACGTTCTTGATAAGTTCTTCTTTCACCCAATTCATAATAAATGTAATCACAAATCACCTCTTCAAAAATAGTTCTTTGATTAATATTCCAATCCTGGATACAAGCCCCCGTTAAGTTAGCACGGGTAAAGTTAGTGTTTAAAGCGTTAGCACGACTAAAATTGGCTCCACTGAGGTCGGCTGCAATGAGGTCGGTTGCAATGAGGTCGGCTGCACTGAGGTTGGCTCCATTGAGGTTAGCTCCATTGAGGTTAGCTCCAATGAGGTTGGCTTTAACGAGGTGAGCTACACTGAGGTCGGCTCCACTGAGGTTGGTTTCAACGAGGTTGACTCTAATGAGTTTGGCTGCAATGAGGTCGGCTCCACTGAGGTTGGCTTTAAAGAGGTTGGCTTCATTGAAGTTGGCTTCATTGAGATCTATTACAACTTCAGGATTCTCTTCTCTCCATTGATTCCATTTCTTAATACTCCGCAATAATCGTTCTAATTGTTCTTGATTAGCCATCAGAAGCCACTTACTCTCACTAACAGATTAAATCGGTAAAATCAAAAGTCATTAATCTTTATTTTGCACTCAATCAAGCTATTTCGCATTAACTTTACCTCATTCCTCAACGATGAGCAACATTCAACAAAACAAAAACGAGGGAAATAGTTGCTTACCCTATCTCCCTAAAATTAATTAAAATTCTCCCTTTAAAGCCGATTCACAGCGATCGCAGATAGTCGGATCATCTTTAAATGTGCCAACAGTATCAGAATAATTCCAACAGCGATCGCATTTATGACCATCAGCCTTAATAATGCCGACAGTCAGGGTTTCAGATTCACTCTTAAACTCGACAGATTGAATATTTTCAGGGGAATCCAACAAATCAACTTTAGAAGAAAGGAATAAATAGCGTAATTCATCTACTCGATTTCCCGCTAAACTTTCAGCCTTGTTAAGATCCTTTAACTGAGATTTCCAAGCTGAATCTGTCACAAATAATAGAACTTTTGCATCTAAAGAAGAACCAATCATTTTGGTATTTCTGGCTTGTTCCATTACCTTATTAACTTCTGTGCGTAGGTCGCGCAATTTAGACCATTTTTCTACTAATTCAGGTTGATTCCATTCTGGCTTTAGCGTTACCCAACCCGATTCAAAAACGGATTTATAAGGGGTTTCATAGGGTAAAAATTGCCAAATATCTTCCGCTAAATGACACAAAACAGGGGCGATCGCCTTGGTTAAATTTTCGAGCGCAATCTGTAAAACCGTTTGGCAACTACGACGACGAGGGGAATTGGCATTACTAATATAAAGCCGATCTTTAGCAATATCTAAATAAAAATTAGATAAATCTACCACACAGAAATTTTGTATCGTTTGGAAAAATTTAAAGAATTGGAAGTTTTCGTAGGCTTCCGTCACTTCTTCAAAAACTTCCGTGATGCGATGCAACATATAACAATCTAATTCGGGTAGATCTTTGTAGCTAACGGCATCGGTTTCGGGATTAAAATCATGGAGATTTCCCAATAGAAAACGAGCAGTATTCCGAATTTTATTGCGGACATCAATTAATTGTTTGAGAATTGTTTTTCCAATAGGAACATCTGAACTATAGTCAACGGAAGACACCCATAAACGTAAAACATCGGCTCCATAGGCGGGTTCTTTTTGTTGATTTTTTCCACCATTAATAATCTGATTGGGATCAACCACATTCCCGACGGATTTACTCATTTTATGACCTTTTTCATCCAGGACAAATCCGTGAGTTAACACCGTTTTATAGGGAGAAATTTCATTCACCGCGACACTAGTTAATAAGCTCGATTGGAACCAACCGCGATGTTGATCCGAACCTTCTAAATACATATCGACGGGATATTTTAATTCAGGACGTAGCTGTGCCACTGCCGCCCAGGAGGAACCCGAATCAAACCAGACATCCATTGTGTCTTGACCTTTGCGATAGGTATGCCCGTTATTGTGATAACTAGCAGGTAATAATTCATCTACCGACAATTCCCACCAGGCATCGGAACCTTTTTCAGCAAAAATGGCTTGAATATGGGTAATTGTTTCTTCGGTTAATAGGGGTTCATTGGTGACTTCATCATAAAAAACAGGAATGGGAACGCCCCAACTTCTTTGGCGAGAAATACACCAATCACTGCGATCGCTGACCATCGGTGTGATGCGATTTTTACCCTGTTCAGGAATCCATTTGACGGTTTCAATCGCGGCCAAAGCTTGCTCTCGAAAGCCTTCTACGGAAGCAAACCACTGTTCTGTGGCACGAAAAATCGTCGGTTTTTTAGTGCGCCAATCGTAGGGATATTTGTGTTGATAGGCTTCTTCTTTGAGTAAAGATCCCGCTCCTTGTAGTGCCGTGATAATCGCTTCATTGGCATCTTTAAGCACATTTAAACCCGCAAATTGTCCTGCTTCTGCTGTAAAGTTTCCCGCATCATCGACTGGCGAAAGAATCGGTAAATGATAACGCTGTCCAACAATATAATCCTCTTGACCATGACCAGGTGCGGTATGCACTAAGCCCGTCCCTGATTCGGTCGTGACATAATCGCCGCCGATCACAATCTCACTTTCACGGTCAAAAAGGGGATGACGATAGCGGGTATGTTCTAAATTTTTTCCTAGAATTGTCGTTTTAACCGTTAGCTTCATTTCAAACGTAGCCGATAATTTTTCTACTAAATCCAAGGCAACAATCAGATAGGAATAACCGCAAATATTGGAATCTGTTTCTGCGATCGCGTAGGTCAATTCAGGATTAAGGGCAACGGCTAAATTGCCAGGTAATGTCCAGGGAGTGGTTGTCCAAATTGCCACGCCCAAATTCGGTAAAAATTCCTGTAATGCTTGAGCATTTTCTCCCAAATTAACAATGGGAAAAGCGGCATAAACACTCCGAGAAACATGGCCTTCGGGATATTCCAATTCCGCTTCAGCTAAGGCAGTGCGGGAGCTTGGACTCCAATGAACAGGCTTTAATCCCCGATAAATGTAGCCTTTAAAAAACATTTGCCCAAAAACCCCAATTTGAGCGGCTTCATACTCAGGAGTTAGGGTCATGTAGGGATGTTCCCAATCGCCCCAGACTCCAAATCGTTTAAAGCCTTCCGCCTGTTCTTGCTGGGTTTTAATGGCAAAATCTCGTGCTTTTTGACGCAAGCTTAGGGGGGTTAGTCCTTGGCGTTCTTCACTTTTTAGGCTCTGTAAAACTTTTAATTCAATGGGCAATCCGTGACAATCCCAGCCTGGGACATAGGACGCTTTGTAGCCCTGCAAGAGTTTATATTTGTTAATAATATCCTTGAGGGTTTTATTGAGGGCATGACCCATGTGCAACGCACCGTTAGCGTAGGGCGGGCCATCATGCAAAACAAAAATTTCCTTGGGATTTTGCTGTGACAGGGTTTCGTAAATTTGCTTATCTTGCCAAAATTTTTGAATTTCGGGTTCTCGTTTCGTGGCGTTTGCCCGCATATCAAATTTCGTTTGGGGCAAGTTGACGGTATCTTTATAACTTTTAGCTTCTGTCACAGGTCTAATCTGGGTTTTTCGATAAAGGGCTTCTTCTCCTGATTTTATCGTGTCTTTTGCTTCCCTGCTAATTTAAAGCTTTTTGAGGCGATCGCTTTCTTCTCAGGTTAAAGGGCGATCGCATTTTTTGTAAAGTGATAGTAATTCTCGATTAAACCCCCTAGATAAATACATCATCAAACCCATTGTAGGTAAAGTTTTCATAGTTTGCCGATACCGCATGATTGATGAGAATTTGCTGTAAGAAGGCGATCGCACTTCGGATGATGGTGATTGATCGCGATCAAGAGTCTTTACACTAATTAAGCACCACAACCTCCACAAACTCCACCTCCAAAGTTTCAAAGAAAAATTTTTTTTTAGAGGTTTGGAATTGATGTCCCCTTTTTTTAGGGTTTATTTTGTCCAGTAATAGGATTAATATTGATCAACGGAATATTATTACCGCCTGTAACCGTAGGCAACTTACCATCCCATTTATCAATTAGTTGCTTTTGAAGAAGTTGGGAAGTTAGAGTTTGTTGGAGTAATTTTTGAGATTCAGCTTCGCCTTTTGCTTTGATAATTAATGCTTCAGCTTGTTTTTTAGCCGTAACTACTTCCTGTTCCGCAATCTGCCGAGCTTCTGTTGCTTTTGTAAATTCTTCAGACGCGATTAAATTAACAACCGAAACATCTGCTACTAATACACCAAAAGGAGCAAGACGTTTTTGAATTTTAGTGACAACTTCTTCCCTAAGTTGTTCACGTTGACCAAGGGCATTGTCTAGCGATCTTGAGGGAATTGATCCTTTAATGATTTCATCAAAAGCAGGAGTGATGACTTTAATATCAATATCCTGTTCACTTCCTATGGTTTGATAAATTTCTTTTACTTTGAGTGGATCAATTTTCCAATTTAAAGCCATTTCCGTTTGAAGACGTTGTAAATCTTTAGTTCGTGCATTGGATTTAACAACTGTTTTTTGAATTCTTACATTTATTGTTTTCCCAGAGGAAACATAGGGAACAATAAAATGAAAACCTTCATCAATAGGCTCATCTTGTAGTTTACCTAAATTGATAATTAGTCCTCTTTCTCCTGGATTAACAATAAATATGGAACCTTTCAATATACTTGAGAGACCTATTAAAGCTATTATTGACACAATTGCGTATCGAATGACATTGTTGGAATTTGGAGATTTCATAGATAATCCTCTTCTATTTTTAGATATATACTTTATTGGTAATTCATGATCGCCTGTTGAGCGTAATCGAGTGACCACTTATTTTCTCTTGCTAGTCTTTTAGTAAAAGAAAATGGGTCTTCGGGTTGATCTAAAGAATAATCTTGAATCTGTTGGTAAAGTTTTGATGTTGTTCATTCATCGATGTAGATAAGGAAGAAAGCTTTCTTTGCATAATCTAAAATACCCTGATTTTAATTTGAAGCTGAGTAGAAATTAAAATTCTCCTTTTTAAGAATCTGAGCTTTCTTTTATAGAATCAATAAGCTCTTGGAGTTGTTTTACGAATTCCTTCTCCCCTTCTTTTTCAAAGAGAATAGCCGCTTTTTTAAAGTCTGTAATCGCTTGTTTATTATTACCTAATTGATAATAAATAATTCCTCGATTTTGATAGACAGCCGCAGAATTTGGAGCAAGAAGAAGAACTTGATTACAATCAGCGATCGCTTTCTGAAAATTGTCAGTGAAGAAATAATCTCGTCCTCGATTATTGTAAGCTTCAACCAAATTAGGATTGAGGGCGATCGCTTGGCTATAATCCTCTATTGCTTGCTGAAAATTTCCCAAGAGTTCATAACTGGAAGCTCTCACCATATAGGCTTCGGCAAAGTCGGGGTTAAGAGCAATCGCCTGGGTCAAATCTGCGATCGCTTTTTGATAGTTACCCAATACACCGTAGCTAGAACCCCTATTTACATAAGCCTCAAAAAAACTAGGGTTAAGACGAATTGCTTGGTTATAATCTTCTATTGCCTGTTGACGTTGCTCCAATTGCCGATAAACATTTCCCCGTTGATAATAAGCCTCTGAGTCATTGGGTTTAAGAGTGATTACTTTATTTAAGTCTACCATTGCATTTTGGAACTGCTGCCATTGGCAGTAAATAACTGATCGATTGAAATAGGCATCAGCATAATTAGGGTTAAGAGCAATCGCTTGGTGAATATCTTGTATTGCTTTTTGAGGCTGGGCCAATTGTAGATAGCTCATTCCTCGGTTATTGTAGGCCATTGAATTATTGGAATCACAAAGAATTGCTTGATCAAAATCGGTGATCGCATTTTCTAATAGACCTAGCCTCGTATAAGCAACGCCTCGGTTAGTGTAAGCAAGAGAGAAATAAGCATCAAGACGAATTGCTTCATTAAAATATCCGATAGCATCTCGAATATTGTCTGCCTGCATAGCACCGATACCTTCGTTGTAGTAAAACCCAGCGTCATTGGGCAAAAAATTGAAATAATTCATAGATGTAATTCCTTATTCAATAAAAATAAATTGGGGAGAAATTAAATTCTAGAGGTAAAAAGCTTACACTCAAAAATAAATTTACTTACGCATTTCCGTCATCATAATGTTAAAGACCTCATCAAACTCTTTAACTTTATCTTCAATTTCTTTCACTTTTGTAAAATTCCCTTGCTGTTGATAAAGAGTGAGAGCTTTCTCAAAACTTTCGTGCGCTTCTTTGAATGCTAGTACAAGAGAGGGTATCGGTCGAAACAGATAAGCATCCGCATAGTTAGGACTAATACGAAGAGCCTGATTGCAATCTTCTATCGCTTTTTCAAAATTTCCAGAATAGGTGTAAGAAAGTCCCCGCATTAAGTAAAATTCAGCATTATTGGGATCAAGACGAATGGCTTCTGTCAAATCTTTGATAGCTCCTTGATAATCTTCTTTCTGAAATTTTTCGGCTGCGTGTTCAACAATAGTTTCACTATTATCTTGAGCTTGTACAGATTGAGATAGATTAGGAAAAACATCTAAGGGCGCAATTCCTAAGACGGTATTGATTGTGATTAACACAGTAGTAAAGCGAATCAAGTTTTTAAGAGAAAAATAATGCTGGTTCATGGTTTTAAAACTCCTAGACTATTCCTTGAAAAATGTTTGTTTTCTATTCAGCTATCTGTCCCTAAATCAAAGATTTCGCAAAACTTAACATTTCTTTACATTGCAGTGGCGATCGCCAAAATCCGAATCTAAAAAGTCATTGTAAAGTTTTGTAACAAAATGCGAAATTCCTTCAAAAGGCTCTGTTAACTCCCTGTAGTTATCAAATTTCAAACCTTGCGATGCTAAACAAACGATTTGTAAAACGCTTTATCTATTGGTTTATGGGCAAACGGGCGGGAACAACGCTCTTTGGAATGTGGCATTGGCTTTGGGGAGTTCCTGTGGAAAAAGGCGGAAAAATTGCCGTTGAAGTGGCTAAGGAATCCTTGGAATCCATGCAACTGGCAGTGGCAAGCTTAACGGATGCGGCGGCACGAGTTATCGCGGCTCAAGAAACAGCACGGGCAAAATATGAAGTCAAACGTCAGGAATTTACCCAATATCAACAACAAGCATTACTCGCCAGTCAGCAAGGTAATCAGGAAGCCGCACGTTTGGCGATGACTAAGGCAATTATGACGGAAAAAGTTTTGCCAACTTTAGCAAACCAACTAGGACAAACCGAAAAAATGGTGATCGCCGTTAAGGAAAAATTAATCCGAGAACGGGAAAAATTGGAGACCTATAAGTTTGAAATGCAAAACCTAAAAGTCCTAGCAGAAGTGAACGAAGCTTTGGGCGGAATTAGCGACATTGACAGTCAACTTAATCTCGAAATTCTCCAAGATCAATTTGCGATCGCCCAATCTGCGATTGAACGTCAAGGTCATCATGTTACAGCAAAGGCAGAATTAAGCGAAAATCCAGCCGAAAAACTGGAATATACGATTAATCAAATGACCCTAGATGATGAAGTTGAACGTCGCCTTAAAGCCTTAGTCAACGTTGATAATTAATGAGGAATTTGACTATGAAAGTTTTCGCTAAAATCCCACCTATACTCTGGTTCAGCATAATAACATTTCTAGGATTGACCAGTTTTAATATTATTCGTTCTTACGGAAATCCGAACCAGACTTATTTTAGTGGTGGTAATAATCAACTAATTTTAGATGTTTCTAATGCAGATAAAAAACAAGGAATTGAATCTTTTAAACAGGGTGATTATGATGAAGCAATTAAGCATTTCAAAGCCAGTTTAAGTCAACAAAAAAATGATCCTGAAACATTAATCTATCTCAATAATGCTAAAATTAACCAAGATTTTTTTAAAATTGCGGTAGTCGTTCCTATTAATAGCAATCCAAATATTGCTCAGGAAATTTTGCGAGGTGTGGCCCAAGCTCAAGATGAGATTAATCAGCAAGGAGGCATTCAAGGTAAACCTTTAAAAGTTTTAATTGCCGATGATGGCAATTTACCTGAAAATGCTCAAAAAATTGCCACTCAAGTAGTTGCGGATGAGACGGTTTTAGCGGTAGTTGGTCACAATGCCTCGAATGCCTCTCTTGCGGCAGCTCCTATCTATCAAAAAGCTGGAGTAGTGATGATTACACCGACCAGTTTTGCGAATAATTTATCAGGCTTGGGGGATTATATTTTTCGAGTTGTACCTTCCACTAAGGCGATGGTTCAACCTTTGGTCAATTATTTTACGCGCCTGCCCCAAAATCCTAATTTAGCGATTTGTTATGACTCTGAGGCTCCTGATAATGTGTCTTTTAAGGATGAATTTTTAGCAACTTTTTTAGCAAAAGGAGGCAAGTTAGTTCCTCTTGTTTGTGATCTCTCTAGTCCTAATTTTGATCCTCAAAAGATGATTAATCAGGCAAGAAGTCAGGGAGCAAAAGGCTTATTGATGACTCCCCACATTGACCGCTTAGACCAGGTGATCGCCCTTGCCCAAGCAAACCAAAATCAATTAACCTTATTAAGTAGTCCAACACTTTATACAATTAAAACCTTAGAACAGGGGCAAAATCAGGTCAAGGGTTTAGTTGTTTCGATTCCCTGGCACCCTCAAAGTAATAAAAATAATGCCTTTATTACCGATAGTTATCGTTATTGGGGAGCGCGGGTGAATTGGCGGACAGCCATGGCCTACGATGCAACTTGGGCGATCGCCAAGGGATTACGGCAAAATTCAACGAGGGAAGGCTTAAAAAATACGTTGCACAATCCTAGTTTTTTCGTGTCGGGAGCCACAGGAACTTTTAAATTTTTACCAAGTGGCGATCGTCTCGGTTCAGCCTATCTTGCTCAAATCCAATCTACAGGTCAGGGTAATGATTTTGTTTTACTTAAATCTCCTTAATTTTTCTCTCAAAATCTTTAAAAAAGGGGGATGATACAAATATTAATTTCTCCAAAAATTTCCGATATCAAGGAACTGACTATGCTAAAAGATGAGAATTTAGACACTCACCTGTTGCGATTAATCCAAGAAACTTGTGGACAATCGCCGAATACCTTAGAGCGTCAACGGGGCTTAAATCAGTTAGTTTTGCTAATTCAAAAATCAGGAAAACTTTATCAAGATCATCACTTATTACCAATAGATTATGAAGATGCACTACAAAAAACCTGGCTCTATTTTTGTCGCAATCTCTGTGAAGCTGTAACGGCTAAAAATGGCCCCTATGATGCCGAAAAAGGGAATATTTTTACTTGGTTAAATGCTTATCTCAAAAAACGCATCTTAGATGCTCATCTCGCTAGTCAGCAAGCCAAAGAAATGATTGTCTCACCTCGTCTCTGTGACCAAGGCAATATCATTGATCCTGTGGAAAATATTCCTAATCCTAAACCCTCGGAAAATAGGGCTAATAAAATGTTGACAAAAATTCAGCAATGGCTACAATCCCAAGAAAAACGATTGAGTCGGATTCATCTCCGCGATCGCCCTGAAATTAATGCCTATGTGTTGATTTTGCGTCGTTTACCGCCAGAGGAAACAACCTGGGAAACCTTAGCCCAGGAATGGAATATTTCTCGGTCAACCCTAGCGAACTTTTATCAACGTCGCTGTTTACCGTTATTACAAGAATTACGAGATCAATTCTAATCAAACTGTTTACCAATAATTGTAGCTTTTAAATTTCCCATGATTACCAACAATCTTACTAATGCGACTATTACCATTCCACTATCAGAAGGCGATCGCGCTTTAGCTCAAAGTTTTGCTCAACAACAATTAACCGAAACTAAAACTAATCAAGTTTACCTTAATACTTTAGCGGTTCTAGCGATGAATCATTATCTGGAATTATTAGAAATTCCTACCAATTTAAAACAGAGTCAATGCTGGTCTGTGATTAACCAATTTTGTGCCGATATTGCTGATTTAAACTTACCAAAACTGGGCTTTTTAGAATGCCGCCCCATTTCCATCCATCAAGACTTTTGCCAGATTCCCCTCGAAGTAATGAGCGATCGCATTGCTTATTGCATTGTCCAAATTAGTGAGGATAGAAAGGCGGGAAAATTATTGGGATTTGTCGCCAATCCCCAAAGTCCTCGCATTACAGTAGAGCAGTTAGATTCTCTCGATAATTTTTTAATTTTTCTGGCAAATTATCAACCGAAAATTAAACTCTATCAGTGGCTAGAAAATCAAATTGATGAACAGTGGCAAACTCTAGAAACCTTACTTTTACCTAAAAAATTAGCGTTTCGCCATTCATCAGTCACCTCTCAAAGTTTACCCGATTTAGTGAATACGCTATACTTACAAGATGAATTATCTCCTCCCTCGCAATTAACAGCAAACCAAGCCCTTGAGCAATTACTAAACTTAACAAGCAATGAAGAATTACGCTGGCAAGTAGCCGAAATTCTCTGGAATTTAGACCCCCAGAACCCGCTTTTAAATCTAAGACGAATTCTTGATCTGGGAGCTTATTTTGGGGGAACCAGTATTGGTTTGATGGTCGGACTTTTGCCAAAATCAGATGATCAAATTTCCTTACTTTTTCGTCTCTATTGTCTCAGCGATCGCGGCTATTTACCCCCAGGGATCACCCTAACAGGTCTTGATGAACAATTAAATCCTTTTTTTGAAATTAAAGCAAGGGAAAACGATGATTACATCCAGTTTAAATGTCTGGCGGGCTTTGATGAAGAATTTAGCATTAAAATTTCCTTAGGAGATACCCGTATTATCAAGCATTTTATGACTTAATAAACAAGCTAAATTTGAATAACTTATGACTAAAGATATTATTTTTATTGTGGCTGAAGAAGGGAGTTTCGAGCGGGGTTTTTCTTTAACCTTGCAAATTCGTGAACAGAGTCGTCCAATGATCAACGAAATGACTGTTCAATTATCTCCCAATCCTGATTTATTTAATCTTCAAAATCAGCTACGTCAGAACTATCAAAATTGGGGAATTGGTCATCGGTGGTGGCGCGGTCAACGCATTATGGCAGTGGAAGGTCAGATTACCCATGTCGCATCCTACCAAGATTGTGTTAATGTTGCTGATGATCTCCGTAAACAATTTAATCAATGGTTAAATCAACCCTCTTTACGTCAACTAGAAAGGTTGATTTTAAGTCATGTCAATGGTCAAGAATCTGTCCGTTTTATTCTGAAAACTGCTAATCTAGGTTTGCAACGTTTACCTTGGCATCTTTGGGATTTTATTGAAGAAAGTTATCCCGATGCAGAAGTCATTATTGGAACAAATGTGGCTCCGTCTTCTAATTCTCTTCCCTATCCTGTTAAAATCTTGGTAATTTTGGGGAATGATGAACAAATTGATATTAAAATAGACTCAGATATTATCACTCAATTGCCCCATACCGAAGTCGAAATTTTGCGTCAACCTGAACGTCATCAATTGACTGCGACATTATTAGGCAAATGTTGGGATATTCTCTTTTTTGCAGGTCATTCTTCTACTGATGATCGGAATGAACTTGGTTTTATCTATCTCAATAATTACGATAAACTCACTCCCCAGGAATTAGATCCAATTCTGCGTAAAGCGGTTAGAAATGGGTTACAGTTAGCGATTTTTAATAGTTGTGATGGTTTAGGATTGGCGAAGGGTCTAACTAGTTTAAAAACTCCCGTTCCTCATATTATTGTGATGCGGGAACCCATCCATGATCAGGTAGCTCAACTATTTTTAAAACATTTTTTAAACCTTTTTAGTCAAGGGTCTATTCTCGAAGACGCTCTGGCCAATACTCGTCATTATTTAACCAGCATGGAACGCAATTCTCCCTGTGTTTCCTGGTTGCCCATTTTATTGCAAAATCCTGAAACACAGCCTTTAAAATTTCCCCCAACTCCTCCCCCAATTTCTACCCCGACGATCTGGGACAGAATTAAACAGCAGCGATCGCCCATTTTAATCCTTTTATTGGCAATCATCAGTTTAGGAAGTGGTTTGTTATGGAAATCCCTGAATCCTCCTAACGCTTTAGAACACCGTTTAAGTATGGGAGAAGAAGTATTAATGACTTCTCAAAATAATACGGCTAAAATACAAGGAACAAAAGCTTTTAAAAGGCAAGATTATGAAAGCGCGATCCATTATTTTAGTCAATCACTAAAACAGGAAAAAAATGATCCTGAAACGGTCATTTATTTAAACAATGCCCGTGCTTTAATGCAGGAAAATTATGATCGTATTGGAGTTAGTGTTCCTATCGGGATTAGTAAGGAAATTGCCGCAGAAATCTTGAGAGGAATTGCAATTTTTCAAGATAAATTAAATACTCAAAAAATGGGCAAAGATAGGCGATCTTTAGTGATTGAAATTGCTAATGATGACAATAATCCAGCGATCGCCCAAGAAATTGCTAAACATTTTGTTAAAGAGACTGCCATCCAAGCCGTGATTGGTCATAATGCTTCCGATGCTAGTGTGGCGGCGGCTCCGATTTATCAAAAAGGGGGTCTTGTGATGTTAAGTCCTACCTCTTTTTCTGATCGCCTAATTACTTTGGGAGATCGTATTTTTCGGATGGTTCCCCTCAGTTCCCTAACCGATAAATTGGCAAATTATATTGTTAAAACGACCCCAAAAGCGAGGGTTGCAAGCTGTTTTGATGGACAAGCGGTTGATAATGCTTCCTTTGCCACCAGAGTTGCTTCTAAATTAATTGATGAAAAAATTTCTTATATTAATATTCCCTGTAACTTTTCCGATCCTCAATTTAAGGCGGATCAAAAAATTAATGAAATTATTAGTCAGGGCATAGATACTCTCCTTTTAGCTCCCCACGTTGATCGCATTGAAAAAGCCTTGGAAATGGCCAAAGCGAATCAAGGTCGCTTAACACTTTTTGGAAGCAGTACCCTACTCACGGGATTAACGTTAACGGAAGGACAAGCCGTTAATGGCTTAGTCTTAGTAGTGCCTTGGTACAAAGATCAGTCTGATGCTTTTAGTCAAGAACTGGCGAAAAAATGGGGCATTACCCGCAATTGGCGTACGGTTTTGTCCTACGATGCAACCGTCGCGATCGCCACCGCTTTATCCATTAACCCGACCCGTAACGGGATTGCTCAGGTTTTGCGCCGTCAGGATTTTAAGGGTAAGGGCGTGACGGGAGATATTCAATTTTTACCAAGCGGCGATCGTATTCCTACCCCAACAACAGGCGATTTTGTACAGGTACAACCGCAGAAAGGTCAATATCAATTTGTCCTGATGGCTCCTCTTAGCACGCGCAATCTTAACGAATCAAATTAAAACAATTTATGTCAATGATTTTTATTAAAAACTAATACAAACTAACTTTCTGTGGGACGATAGCAATCTGTTTGAACCACCGATTTAATCATTCATTTAAAAACAAAAATGCGATCACATCATAACGCCAAGAATTTCAGTTTACTCCCCCAAATTCGATTCGATATCCGATTCAATCAAATAACTCGACCATTGCGTTTCCCCCGCTTGCCCATCCTTCACCTCTCGTTGCAACAATCGCCAGGTTTTGCCCTCACTCTGACGCTGTAAATAAATCTCAAACGCATTCTTTTTCTGAGTCACCGTTTGGCGGGGCAGAGTCAACGTCACATTATAGGTTCCCTGAAGATGATAGGCAGGTAACTCACTAATCACAATCGGTTCTAGAGTTTTCACCTGAATTTGCTTAATTTCTAGCTTGGGTAACGTCGCCTTTAACTGTTCACTCAGACGGGCCTGGGTACGCCCTAATTGCAGAGCGATCGCACTTTCGACAATCTTTCCATCAGGGGCAAACTCCAAAGGAGCCTCCGTCGCCTGACAAGCCGCCAAAAAGACCACCAACACCAGTAGTAAACAAACACGCCAAAAACGAGAAATCATAATCCAAACCGCAATTAATGCAAACCCCATTTCTATTTAACAAGCAAATCGTCAACTACAATGGATGATACTAAAAACTTCTCTCAGATTTTGAACATCGGCAGGGGAGTCGCCATTACCCAGCAAAACACCGCTAACCGTAATGGTCATTAATTTTTTGCGGAATTGAAATTCATGGCAACATTACACGGTAGTTGGATTATTCAAGGCGAATCCGTCGGTTATTTATGGATTTGGGCAGAAGCTTGGCGTGATCTGGGTGAAGCGATCGAACCCGAAGCCGAGTCAGAAATTCGTCCCCATCCCTTCAATTTGGACAAAGAGAGCTTGAAAGCTTGCTTAAAGGAATTGACAGGAAAAATTCCACCCGATTTCGATTCCCTTTGGCAAACAGAAACTATCACCCTACCGAGCCAAACCATCAAAAAAGTCACCTATCCCTTACTGTCGGGGCAAGATAGCCGCGAATTGAAGCCGACGAGTCTGAGTCTCCAGCCTTGGCAAGTTCAGGGGATTCGCCTCGATGCTTTGGCGACAGGTGAATTTTTTAAAAACGTCTCTTTGGGTTTAGACCAAAAAAGTCTTTTCGGCAATGATTTACAGTTTTTTAGCCATCTCTATCGTTGGAGTTTGGATTTAATTGTTCGTCGCAAGTTTTTACCTGGTATTCAAGTCACCCCGTCAAGGAATCAAGCCTGTTGGTATCCCCTCATTGATAGCACCTTGGATCAAACTCGTCTCGCTAAATTCAGTCAATTAATGCCGCCTGTTTGTTGGAGTTATGGGCAACTTTCTGAACACAATAATCATCCCGATTTTCTTCTATTAGCCCAGAAAATTATTTTGTCTTTTCTGCAAGCAATGGTGAATGCTCAACTTATTACAAAAAGTCCCACTTTAAATCTCATTAAAGAAACACCCCTACAAACTTGGTTACACAGTCTAACCGATCCTAAAACCTTAATCACTGGAGAAAATAATCAAATTCAAAAAATAGTTGCGGCTCTCAATAATTGGCAATTACCCATTCAAGATTATCTAGTGGGTCCCGACAATCAACAACTAGGTAAACATCAATTTCGAGTTTGTTTTGTCCTAGAGCCACCCAATCAAGAAGAGATCCTTTCAGGAAATACTCATTGGCGATTAAATTATGTTTTACAAGCGTTAGATAATGCTAGTTTTTGGGTTAATGCCAATGCCATTTGGCAACAACAGAATGAACAATTAATTTGGGAAAATTGGGTCATTGAACAGCCCCAAGAAACCCTATTAAAAGGATTAGGATTAGCGTCTCGGCTGTATGCTCCTATTGCGACCAGTTTAGAAGAATCTCAACCGAGTTATTGCAGCCTGGATTCAATTCAAGTTTATGAATTTATTAAAGCTTCTGCCTGGCAATTACAGGATAATGGGCTAGGTGTGATCGTACCGCCCAGTTTGACCAGTGGCGGCGAAACAAAACGCTTAGGATTACAAATTCAAGGAAAAGTTACACCCAAAAAAGGGGAAAGATTGAGCTTAAACTCCCTTGTTCAATACAATTTACAATTAATTATCGGCGATCGCGTTATTTCGGAAAAAGACTTTAAACAATTACTCGATCAAAAATCTCCGTTAGTGGAAATTAATGGAGAATGGATTACCCTCCAACCCGCCGATGTCCGTGCGGCCCAAAGTATTTTAAATAAATCCAATGAACCCCTGAGTTTATCCGTTGAGGATGCCCTGAGAATTAGTATTGGGGAAAATCAAACCCTCGCAAAATTACCCGTTGTCAACTTTGAAGCATCGGGAGTATTACAAGAATTTATTCATAATATTACAGATAATCAAGCGATTCAACCCATCGAAAATCCATCAGGTTTTAAGGGAACTCTACGACCCTATCAAGCGCGGGGTGTGGGTTGGTTAGCTTTTCTAGAAAAATGGGGATTGGGTTCTTGTTTAGCCGATGATATGGGGCTGGGAAAAACACCTCAACTGTTGGCTTTTATGCTCCATTTAAAATCAGAATCGATGTTAAGCAAACCCGTATTAATTGCCTGCCCAACATCGGTTATTAATAATTGGGAACATGAAGTTAAAAAATTTGCACCCAGTTTATCCGTTCATATTCATCATGGGGATAAACGGAGTAAAGGAACAGATTTTACTAAAACGATTCAACATAAAAATCTGATTTTAACCAGTTATGCCTTGCTTTATCGCGATAGTAAAACCCTTGAAAAAATTGATTGGCAGGGTATTGTTTTAGACGAAGCGCAAAATATTAAAAATCCCCAATCAAAGCAAGCCCAAGCGGTTCGTCAACTTAAATCAGGTTTTCGGATTGCGCTAACAGGAACACCTGTGGAAAATCGATTATCGGAACTCTGGGCTATTTTAGATTTTCTCAATCCCAATTTTCTGGGAACTCAAGCTTTTTTCCAAAAACGTTTTGCGGCTCCTATCGAAAAATTCGGCGATCGCCAATCATTACAAGTGTTGCGATCGTTGGTGCGTCCTTTTATTCTGCGTCGTTTAAAAACGGATACGAGTATTATTCAAGATTTACCCGAAAAACAAGAAATGACGGTCTTCTGTGGACTTTCCTTAGAACAGGCAAATCTGTATGAAGCTTTAGTGGAACAATCCCTAGCAAAAATTGAAGATTCAACAGGAATTCAACGTCATGGTTTAGTTTTAGGATTATTAGTAAAATTAAAACAAATTTGTAATCATCCCTCCCAATATTTAAAAGAAAAGTTATTAGAAAATGCGGCTCTTTCAGGTAAGTTATTACGATTACAGGAGATGCTAGAAGAGGTCATTGTCGAAAGCGATCGCGCTTTAATTTTTACCCAATTTGCTGAATGGGGACATTTACTCAAACCCTATTTGAGTCAGTACTTTAACCAAGAAGTTCTATTTTTACATGGAGGAACTTCTCGCCAAGCCCGACAGGTCATGATTGATCGTTTTCAAAATGATCCCGACGCACCCAAGATTTTTATTCTCTCTCTCAAAGCAGGGGGAACGGGTTTAAATTTAACCAGAGCAAATCATGTTTTTCATATTGACCGTTGGTGGAATCCTGCGGTGGAAAATCAAGCAACGGATCGGGCTTTTCGCATTGGTCAAAAACGCAATGTCCAAGTCCACAAATTTGTCTGTACTGGTACGTTAGAAGAAAAAATCAATGACATGATTGAGAGCAAAAAGCAACTCGCAGAGCAAACCGTTGATGCAGGAGAAAATTGGTTAACGGAACTGGATACGGATCAATTGCGGAATTTACTGTTATTAGATAGAAACGCAATTATTGATGAATAGCGATCGCCAAACTAAGCTGTTCGTAGTCCAAAATTTATATAGGCAAGGGGCTTAAGCCCCTTGTTAAAAAACATTAGAATTTGTGATGATGCAATTGAGATTCTTCACAGCTTATTTCCATGCTTAGAATCTCGACAATCTCTCTGATTAAATTGACATTTTAGGTCAAAGATCTAGGTATTTGGCTCTGCTGTAACACCTGTTGCCCCTTCCACATTTCCCGCAACGGTTTTAGCCTGTTCTAAAATGCTTTCTGCATCTTCGTTATAGCGTAGAACAACGGTACTCTCGGATTGGGCAACCCAAAGACCAACATGATCAGAAATATCTGCATCATCTAAGGCTTTGGCAACCCGTTTGGCTAGACCACTTTCATCAAAATTTCCATCTAAACCGACTTTGTGAGCGGGGATAGATTGAGCTTGAGCAACTGCTTGAACGGCAACTGGGCCTGCTTCTGCTGCTTTTGTTTCTTCTTCTTTTCCGAACAGTTTACTGAGAAAACTCATGATTTTATCTCTTGTATTAAAAAAACTGGTTAATTAAATGTAAATATTCTTAACATTTTGAAATTGCTGTTAAGAACAATTCATTTAGTTGGAATATTTTATCTAAATTCTAACTGATATTTTAGCAAAAAAAACTACATTTTTATCATTGATTAAGTTTAATGACTATTCCTAGATTAAAGCCTAGTTTTATGCCATGTCGTGATCGCAGAGCGGCACTGCGTGATCGCACTTTGTTGAATTGTTTGTAAAGAATGGCCTGTTTTTTGGGCTAACTCAACACAATCTTCATATTCGGGTTGAATATTGAGAATATTTTGAGGATCGAGATTTTCGGTATAGGCAATTTTCACCCGAACTTCTCCGTAGGGCGTTTTCACCATCTGTATTTCTCGCTTGAGAATAGCCCTATCCTGAATCGAATAACGAATTCCCAAAGTGCTGGTTTCCCGAAAAATGACTTCTTGACAAGCCGCGATCGCATCAAGATGACATAAAACCGTTAATAAAATGCCTGGACGAGATTTTTTCATGCCTACAGGCTGAGTAAACACATCGATCGCCCCCGCTTTCAATAAAACCTCAAAGAGATACCCGATAACTTGAGGATTGAGATCATCTACCTGAGTTTCCAACACTGCAATTTTTTCCGATTGGGCAAAGGCAGGAATTTTAGCCTCATGACGCACTAATTCTCCCAACCAAAGCCGTAAAATATTAGCCGTAGGCAACTCTTGACTCCCTGCTCCTAATCCCATTTTTTGTAATTGCAACTGGGGCGGCGGGCCAAAGGATTCGGCTAACGTGACTAAAATTGCCGCTCCTGTGGGAGTGACCAATTCCTTGTCAATGCCATTGTGATAGACAGGAACTTGGCGCGATTCCCATAACTTTAAAACGGCGGGAACAGGCACAGACAAACGCCCATGAGCCGCCCAAACCGTTCCGCCCCCTGTCGGTAAGGCCGAGCCGTAAATTTTTTCAATGCCTAAATAATCCAATCCCAAACAGGTTCCCACAATATCCACGATCGCATCCGTCGCCCCGACTTCATGAAAATGGACTTGTTCGGGAGTAATGCCATGAACCAAGCCTTCGGCGATCGCGAGTTTTTGAAAAATCTGTAAACTCCAATCCTTAACGCGATCGGGCAGTTTAGCTGTTTGAATAATTTGCTCAATTTCAGGCAAATGTCGAGCAGAATGGTGATGATGATCGGACTTTTCTTGCAACAAATCCACATAAATTTTCGTGGCCGCCTGACCTTGGCGATGAACCGTTTCTTGCCAAAGCCGATATTCTGGCCCCAGACCTAACCCTTGCAGTTGCTCAATCAGGTATTCTATCCTGACCCCCGCATCCACCAAGGCTCCCAAACACATATCCCCTGAAATTCCTGTAGGACAATCAAAATACGCTATCTTGGTCATTATGGCTACTCTATATACTCTCAATCCCTATAATCCCCAACAACGAAGCGTCAACACCATTTGTGAGGCACTTCATAGAGGGGCTGTGATGCTTTATCCTACCGATACCGTTTACGCGATCGGCTGCGATTTAAACGATAAATCTGCGGTACAACGGGTCAGACAATTAAAGCAATTATCCAATGATAAACCGTTGACGTTCCTTTGTTCTTCTCTGTCCAATATTTCCGAATACGCGACAGTGAGTGATCAAGCCTATCGCATTATGAAACGTCTGATTCCTGGCCCCTATACTTTTTTATTACCAACGACCAAATTAGTCCCCAAATTGGTAATGAGTCCCAAGCGTAAAACCACAGGAATTAGGGTTCCCGATCATCCCGTTTCCCAAGCATTATTAAAAACCTTAGAAAACCCTATTATTTCAACATCTGCTCACCTAGCCGATCAGGATGATTTTGCAAGTCTTGATAAGGCAAAATTATTTGACATTTTCGACAAATTAATTGACATTATTGTAGATGATGAAAATGATCCTGGTTTTGAAACTTCTACCATTCTTGATCTGACGGGTCAAGAACCGAGCCTCGTTCGACGGGGTTTAGGTTGGGAAGCTTTGGAAGGATTTGTTTCTTTAACGGTTTAAAATTCTCCATCATCAACAATTATCTTAAAAAATCCTAATTTCCTCGAAAAAATGAACGTTATTCCCACCCACATTCCTGATGTTTTAATCCTAGAACCCCGTATTTTTGGTGACGATCGCGGCTTTTTTTTTGAAAGCTATAATGAAAAATCCTTTGCTGAAAAAACAGGAATTTCCCCCAAGTTTGTTCAGGATAATCATTCTTTATCTCTCAGAAATGTGCTACGGGGTTTACATTACCAAATCCAAGAACCCCAGGGAAAATTAGTCCGAGCGGTCTCAGGAGAAGTTTTAGATATAGCGGTTGATATTCGTCGCAGTTCTCCCACCTTTGGACAATGGGCGAGTTGTCTTCTGAGTGCAGAAAATAAGCGTCAATTTTGGATTCCTGAGGGCTTTGCTCACGGATTTGTCGTTTTGTCTGATTCTGCTGAATTTTTGTATAAAACAACCAATTATTACGCGCCCCAATACGACCGAGTGATTTTGTGGAATGATCCTGATCTGGGTGTGGATTGGCAATTAAAAGGTGAACCGATTTTATCGGCAAAAGATCAAGCAGGAAAATGCTTTAAAGAAGCCGATCTTTTTGATTAAAAAATATTAGAAAACACATTTGCTATATAACGCTCTTCTATCAGAGATGGATTGTTTTCTTTAAATCCCAACCCTGAATGCCTTGATGAATAAGCGATCACTAACCCCTTTTCTGATAAAAACTCAGAATTTGAGTTTCTGTTAGTTACTAGCCACTTGAATACTTACCCTGAAAGGAATCTAGCGTTTAAACAAGGTAACGGTTTTCCATGATTGATAGAAGAGCGATAATCAATGGTTAGATATTTCGGCAATTACAAACTTTTCAACACCATTTATGGTAAGGAGAACATCAATGAGATCGGAATTAATGTGGACTCGTCGTAATAGTGACATCACAGATGAAGAGTACAAAGAATTCTATCAACAAATTTCCAGCAATTCCAGTGACCCGATATTGTGGAGTCATAATTATGTTGAAGGGAAAAATGAGTATATTTCTTTATTGTATATTCCATCATGCGCAACTTCTGATTTATGGGATCGGGACTGTAAACACGGACTTAGGCTCTATATACAGCACGAATTTATCATGGATAATGCTGCGTTTTTAATGCCTAACTACTTGCGCTTTGTGTGTGGGTTGATCGACTCTGCCGATTTCCCCTTGAATATTTCTCGTGAAATTCTTCAAGATAGTCGTATATCAGAGAATGTGCGTAATGCTTGTAGCAAGCGTGTTTTAAAGATGTTATCACTACTGGCGAGCGATGATAAAGAGAAGTATCAACAGTTGTGGGAAGCGTTTGGCCAGATTTTAAAAGAAGGAATAGCAGAAGATAGAATAAATCAAGAGAGGATTGCTCAACTGTTGCGTTTTGCTTCGACCTATACTGATAGCAATATACAGAACGTCTCTTTGGAGGAGTACATCTCCCGAATGGCAGATGGGCAAAAGAATATCTACTTTATCACTGCTGATAGTTATGATGCTGCGAAGAGTTGCCAAAATGTAGAAAAGTTTCGCAACGAAGGAATTGAAGTGCTACTTTTATTTAATCCCATTGATGAATGGATGATGTCGTATCTGACTGAGTTTACTGAGAGAGGCTTCCAATCTGTAAACGATTAACACCTAAAGGCGGTGGCTGAATTGCCATCGCCCCTCTTGTCGGTTAATTTAATAACAAATTTAATAACAGGAAACCCAACATTCTAAGGGTAAAATGAGCATTTCGATTGTGTTAAGTTGCTTTCCTTAACCCAACCTACCGAATTTTTGAGAAAGCGAGATCTATTTGTGATTGAAAAGGGCGATCTTTTGTTGTGGTAAACTTTTAGTACAAATCTTTTAGCACAAATATTGCCATTGCGAGTTTACTTGAAGCTAAAAAATGGAAGCAAAGTTAACTTATTCCACCCCACAGAATTCTCTAGCCGTCACAATAGAAATTCCAAGAAACGGATTCAAAATTAATAAATCTTGATCTCCGCTCACGATTAACTCGGCATCACCATTAACCGCCAACTCCAAAAATTTATCATCCCTCGCATCTCGACAAACATTAACTGTTTTACTAATTTCAACAAAACGAACTAACTCACCTAACCAAGTAATAAATAAATCTCTTTCAATTGAAGAGACATAACGCTCGAACTTTGGTCTTGTTAAAACCTCTATTATTTCCTGCCAGATAGACTCCGACATCAAAACAGTTCCTTGATGCCTTGCCTTGTCCAATGCCCGTCGAGGTTGACTATTTTTAAACAATAAAGCACTAACGATAATATTGGTATCCAACACATAGTTAGGGGGCTTTTTCATTCAGAATTGTCTCCAAAATCTCTGGTGTTAAACCCCTAGCAACTGCCCTATCACTAATTTCATCCATTAATTTACCAAGAAAATCAACTTCCTCGTTAACATCCTCTCTCAAAAAAATGCTAATTAGAGTTGATAAAGATGATTTTTGGCGATCCGTCGCTTTTTGATAGGCTTGAGCAACGTTAAGACTAACTTTGATTTTAATTTCTTCACTAATCTGCATAGTCAAGACTCGTTGATAGTATTTTCATCATTATATCGGATCAAGGCGATCGCGGTTTCATTATGGATAATTGACAAGAGCGATCACTCCTCTAGAATAATGAATGGAGGATAGCTAAACAGAGGACAAAATAATGCCAATCCGACAACCCAAATATAGCAAAGAAGAGTTTGCTCAACGTGGCGATCGCAATAAAGTGTGATTGAAGAAAAAGACTCAGCGTATAATAGAAACTTAAATCTCGAACCTCATCAAAAAACAGGAGACAAACCCCTTGCTGACCCTTGGAGTCAACATTGATCATGTTGCAACCCTTCGCCAAGCGCGACAAACCGTAGAACCCGATCCCATCGCGGCGGCAGTTTTAGCAGAATTAGGGGGCGCAGACGGCATTACAGTCCATTTACGGGAAGATCGTCGTCATATTCAAGAAAGAGATGTCCGTCTCCT
The DNA here is from genome assembly GCA_003249095.1 of Snowella sp. GTDB lineage: Bacteria > Cyanobacteriota > Cyanobacteriia > Cyanobacteriales > Microcystaceae > Snowella. The sequence continues at coordinate 59,629 of QBMS01000002.1, read as the reverse complement.
TCGGCAAACCGTTCGGACTCATCTAAACCTCGAAATGGCCGCCACTCAGGAAATGGTCGCGATCGCCTTAGACATTAAACCCGACTATGTGACCCTGGTTCCCGAAAAACGACAGGAAGTCACCACAGAAGGAGGCTTAGATATTGTGGGAAACCTGGATTATCTTTGTCGGGTAGTCGATCAACTGCAATCGGCCGAGATTCCTGTTAGTTTGTTTATTGATGCCGAAAACTCCCAACTAGAAGCTTCTGCTAAAACCCAAGCAAAATTTATCGAACTCCACACGGGCAAATATGCCGACGCGCCCAATGGGACTTTACAAGCAAAAGAATTAGAATTGCTTAAACTCGGCTGTGAAAAGGCCCTCAGCTTAGGATTGCGGGTCAATGCAGGGCATGGTCTAACCTACTGGAATGTTTATCCCGTCGCGGGGTTGCCTGGCATGGAAGAACTCAATATTGGCCATACCATCATTAGTCGAGCCGTTTTAGTCGGCATGGAGCGGGCTGTACGCGAAATGAAATTAGCCATCAGGGGACAGGTTTAACCCCAAATCATGGTAATTTAAAACTAAAGAGAGTTATTAAATTCAATCCCCACATTTACCGATGACGACCTATTATTACCTTTTAGCCAGCGAAAAATTCTTGTTAGAAGAAGCTCTAGAAAAAGAAGTTCTCAAAGAACGGATCAGAAATTACGCTGAACAGAAGAAAGAAATTGATTTTTGGCAAGTCAAACAGCCCGCTTTCCTAGAAGCACCTGAAATGAAAGATCTTAAGGCGAAAAGCCCTGAGCAACCTGTGGCGATCATTTCTACCAGTAAACAGTTTATTGTCTGGTTAAAACTCCGCCTTGAGTACGTTTTAACAGGAGAATTTGAAGCGCCTTCTGCATCAATTCCCGATCCCTTGGCTTCTTTAGAAACTGTTGCTTAATTTTTTCGCGATCGCGTCAACAATTGCTGACTATTTTAAGAAAAGCTAACAGCCAGTTCCAGATCTGTCGAGAAACTCTTTTTCAGTGCTACCTTTGAATAGGGAATACCCACAAAGAAAGTGCCAACAGGTGAGGAATTTATGAGTAATCAACACCGTTCCTTTGATTGTACTAGCGCGGAATTGGAGAAAGCGGTCATTAGTCGGTATCGCCACCTGGTGACCTGGTTGCCGTCTGATTGTCGGGTATTTCGTGAGCCTTGGGATTGTTCGACTGTCCTCTGTTTGGATTTTGCCAAATGTCCTTACCTGGTATCAGTGGTACAAATGGAAGCCCAGTCCTTAGCGGATGTTGCTCAGGAATTAGGGTTGGCTAATGCGATCGTCTTTCGGATTGGGAATAGGTTTATGGGGTGGAATAGTAGCGCAGAAAATTGCTAGAGAAATATCAATTATTAAGTTTTTTCATTTTATAAACTAGCTATTAAATCAAAATTGTAGCGATTAACTATTGCGTTAATTTTCAATCTAAATTGAGACAGGCTCCAATTGTTTCTAGTACCGATTTTCCTAGACTTTCGAGATCATAACCGCCTTCTAAACCAAAAACGATTCGACGAGTAAGGGTTAATAAATCCTTAGTAAAAATACCATAATCTGAAGGTTGTAAATTCATATCAGCTAAAGGATCATCCCTATTAGCATCATAACCCGCACTCACAATTAATAAATCGGGTTTAAAATGGTCTAAAAATGGCATCACTTTTTCAACAAATACAGGTTGATATTGTTCTAGGGAACTACCTGCTTTCATCGGAATATTTAACACATTATTATAGTGACCCCGATCGCTTTCTCGACCTGTGCCTGGATAACAAGGAAATTGATGGAGGGAACAATAGGCGATATGGGGGTTATTTTCGACCAATAGCTCCGTTCCATTGCCATGATGCACATCCCAATCGACAATGGCGACTCGGTTAATCTCAGGTTGCTCAAGGGCATAATGGGCAGCGATCGCGGCATTAGAAAACAAACAAAATCCCATCCCCGTATTGCTAACGGCATGGTGACCAGGGGGGCGAGCGAGGACAAAGGCGGGATTATTGGTCGCTAAAACTCGATCAATGCCGTCTAACCACCCATTAACCGCTAATAGAGCGATTTTATAACTCTCGGCGGAAATCGGCGTGTCCATATCTAAGGCTCCTCCCCCTTTTTCGGCGATCGCTTTGACTCGATCAATATAGGTTTGAGTGTGGAGTTTTTGGATAAAGGGTAAGGGATTGCGATCGCTGTTTGGTAATTGCCAATGGAGTTGATTCTGCCAGGGAGCTTGATGCAAAGCGTTAACGATTGCTGTTAGGCGGGCAGGAGATTCAGGATGAAATGAACCTGTTTTATGATTTAAAAATTGCTCGGAATAAATAATAGTAACCATTGTTTAGCGATGAATTTAAATGTCAATACAATAATTCATTAATTCTTCCACATCTTTAACTGGGAAAATAGGAGTTTTAAGGGCTTGGGCAACATCTTCGAGTGTTAAATCATCCAAAAATTTAGTATCATCATGCTTCAGCATCAAAGAAGGTAATAAAATTCCTTCTCCTAAATCTTTATTTTGTAAACCATCGATTAAATCTTGTCCCGTTAATAAGCCTGTTACAGTAATTTCCTGTCCCCAATAATCACTTCGTAGAGGAGCAAGAGTAATCGTTAAATTTTCGACTTGATTTAATTGCTTAACTAAGGGTTCAAAGGCTTTTTCTACCGCATTACCCACAACCCAAGTAAAATGTTTCGGTTGATCAATTTTTTGGGGGAGTAACTGCTGGGCTAAATTTAAAAAATGTTTAATAAATTGACGAATTGATCCGACACCATTGCCGATTTGGGGATAATCTTCGTAATGGGATTCGGGGGGCAATTTAGTTTGAGCAATCAGAAACCATTCATCGGCTAACCAGGCAAAATGACTCTTAAATTTTTTCTGGAATTTAAGTTGTAATTTTTGTACTTGCTCAATCACTTCTAAGGCTTTCTCTCGACTAACAGGAATTAATTCATCTTCTGCGGGTCGAAAACGGGTTAAACCAACGGGAACAACAGCGGCAGAAATAACGGTAGGAATTTGTCCTTGATGAAATTTTGCCAATTCTAAAAGGGTTCTTTCTAAATGAATATCATCGTTAATCCCTGGACAAACAACGACCTGGGCATGGATTTGTAAGCGTCTTTCTTTGAACCAGTTTAATTGGTCTAAGAGTTGACCTGCACGCTGATTTTTGAGCAGTCGAATGCGAATATCGGGTTCTGTGGCATGGACGGAAACATAGAGGGGAGATAGCCGCATTTGTTCGATGCGTTGCCATTCCTTTTGGTTTAAATTTGTAAGGGTTAAATAACTTCCATAGAGAAAACTGAGGCGATAATCATCATCCTTGAAATATAAACTCTCTCGTTTTCCTGGAGGTTGTTGGTCAATAAAACAAAAGGGACAATGATTATTACATTGAATGAGACCATCAAATAAAGCATTTTCAAAACTTAATCCCAAGTCTTCATCATAATCTTTTTCGATTTCAACTTTATGGAGTTTTCCCTTGGTGTCAATGACTTCTAGTTCTAAATATTCATCGGCACATAGAAATTGATAGTCGATTAAATCCCTCGGTTTCATGCCGTTAATAGAGGCGATCGCATCCCCAGGTTCAAACCCCAATTCCTCAGCAATGGATTCGGGAACAACAGCATTAATTTTAGCAGGACGAATAGATAGTTCACTCATAAGTTTAGGATAACAATATTTTAAATGCAATTCAAGAGTTACTATCACCAAAAATCGAGGATGAATTGTCTCCTAAAAAACAAAAAATACCGTGAGATAAATCGCACTAGCGAATAACTGCGCAATCATCACGGGAAAACCATAATGCAAAAAAGTCCGAAAATCAATTCTTTTACCATGTTGTTCCGAAATGCCCGCCGCAACAATGTTAGAAGAGGCTCCGACTAGAGTTCCATTACCGCCCAAGGTGGCACCATACATCATGGCATAAAATAGGGGTAATACTTCAGCAGGAAATTGTCCTGTAAAATCGGGATTCATCACTTCGGCGGGAAGCAACTCAACCGTTACTAAATATTGCTGTAATAGGGGAACCATTGCCACGACTAAGGGAATATTAGGCACTAAACTTGACAGTAGCCCAATGACAAATAGTAAGCTCAAGGAACCGAACAAAATATTTTTTCCTAGAATTAAAGCTAAAACTCCCGAAAGATCATTAATGACACCTGTTTTTTCTAAGCCTCCGATTAAAACAAAGATAGACATAAAAAATAGTAAGGTACTCCAATCCACATCTCGTAAAATATTAGGGACGGTATCAATTTTGGTTTTGTGTGCCAATAATAACGCTAAAGTCCCTCCCAATAGAGCAACAGAGGCAGGTGCAATGGGAATGGGAAAAGATTCACCAATAATAAAAAAAATTAAAACTAAAACAACAATAATTGCTCCTAATGTTAGGGCAAAAGGATGATTAATTTTAGGATGGGGCAAATCTTCTAAATGTTCAAATTGGGTATTCCAAATAGGTTTAAAAAGAATTGGTAATAACGCCACAATAACAACAATTGCTAAAGCTCCCCCTAGACTTAATTTTTTTAAATAATCTAAAAAACTAATATTAATAGAACTTCCCACAATGAATGTAGCGGGATCACCGACGAGGGTTAATAATCCTGCACTGTTGGCAACAAAAACCATGAGGATTAATAAAGGAACAAAATCAACACCAATATCTGCCGCGATCGGAGGGATTAGGGGAGCGAGTAACATTACCGTTGTGGCATTGGGTAAAAAAGCACAAATGGGAGTCGTAATCCCGACAATTCCTAATAACAATAACTTGCCACTTCCCTTAGCCCAAAATACCATTTTAGCGGCGAGATAATCAAAAACTTTAGTGGGTTCAAAGGTTCTAACTAAAATCATTACCCCTAAAAAAAGTGCTAGAGTTCCATGACTTTTACTGATATAACCGATCGCTTCTGATAGGGTCATCACATGGAAAAAAACTAAAATTAATGCCCCTAATAATCCTGCTACTGTAATATCTAGCCACTCAAAGATAATGATTGTAATCACACTGATAAAGACTAGAATCGCAATAATTTCTGGAAGTGTATTCATAAAAATTTTAATTGGAAGAAAAGCATTGTAAATTTGGCTAGTACTTTTAAATTGAGATAAATTATTTATATCTAATTACACTGATATTAAGATAAAATTAGAATATTTACAAGTTATTCTGTTGCCATTGTCTATCAATTTCTCCAATCCTCGAAAAATAACTTTACTAATGACAAAGCGATGGTTAGGCATTGTTTCAGGAGTAGCTTTCAGGATTAGCGATGATGGGTTAGGCGATTTTAGAAGATGATGAATCCCCTCAGGGTAAGAAATTGCTCACGAGATGACCCCGATCGCCGCTAGGGTGATCTGACTTTTCCCGTTATCTTTTTCATTGAGCGATCGCTTGATTTCCCCCTATCTCAAAGTCCTATTCTGTCGTCGGTTATTATCATTAAGTCCAGTTTATTGAAAATAGTAAAGAAGTTGAACCCCCTATTCTTACTCAACAAATTCGGGGTAGTTGATCCCCAGAGAGCATATCTAAAATTCGTTCTGTGCCAAAGGCGGTTTTCAGTAAAACAATGCCAGGGGGATGGGCGATCGCTTCTCCAATCATCTGACTTTCTTTTCCTAAAGGATGATTTTGCATGGTTTGTAACACAATTTTTGCTCGCGATCGCGGAACAACGACCACTAATTTTCCCTCATTAGCGAGATAAAGGGGATCTAATCCTAATAATTCACATAAACCCGCCACTTCCTCTTGAATCGGCAAAACGTCTTCCTGAATGCGAATTCCGACCCCTGCACTCTGGGCAAATTCATTTAAGACCGTCGCCAATCCTCCACGAGTGGCATCCCGCATAGCCCGCACCTCTGGACAAACTTGCAAAATCGCCTCGATTAAACCGTTTAAGGGTTGACAATCGCTCTCAATCGTCGTCGTCATGGCCAAATCTTCCCGTGCCACAAAAATGGCGGCTCCATGATTACCTAAATAACCATTAATTAAAATCACATCATCAGGCTGAATATTTTTCGCTTCAGGGGAGATATTTTCCCGAATAACCCCAATTCCTGCTGTATTAATAAATAATTTATCCGCCGCTCCTCGTGGCACAACCTTAGTATCTCCTGTCACGATTTGTACCCCTGCTTGCATTGCCGCCGCTTGCATACTTCTAGCGACTTTTCGCAAGGTTTCGATGGGCAAGCCTTCTTCTAAAATGACGCTACAGGTTAAATACAGAGGAATTGCACCACTAACGGCTAAATCATTCACTGTCCCATTGACTGCCAAGGCTCCAATATCACTCCCAGGAAAAAAGAGCGGATCAACCACGTAGGAATCGGTCGTCAATGCCAGGCGATCGCCGAGGGAAGTTAAACTGGCTAAATCTAAACGCGCTTGATCTTCGAGGGGAGCCAACAGGGAATTATTAAAGGTTTCAATAAAAATAGCATCAATGAGATGACGCATGGCTCTGCCGCCACTGCCATGAGCGAGGGTTACGGTTGTGTCGGAAAAGGGTTTACGTTGCATTTAGAAATTTTTTATCAATCTTTTGATAAGTTATAAAACAACTTCGTCTATTTTTTCATGAAATCCTGCGATCGCCTATTTTTTTCCTTCTAAACGCGATCGCTGTTTTAAATTGCAGTAGCAAGGTGATGATCGCTGTTTGTTGTGGGTGAATGCGATCGCTATCTAAGAAATTGTTTAACTTTATCCCGTCATTTCTGTCTAAATGATTTAATTTATAAATTTACAGAAATAGTATAATTTCAACCCAACTATTGCCGTGTTGCTATAATATGTGTCAGTTAACGATAATGTTATTTTGGCTAAATTAACTTTATCATAGTCAATATTTATTACTATGAAATAGAAGATTATCAAGTAATTCTATGGGATGGTTAGCACTTTGGGGAGTACAGCAAATTTCGGGTTTTGCCTTTAAGCCCGTTTTAGAGTTTCTGGCCGATCAATTAGGCGATTTGGCGCAGGAAGCGGGGAAAGACTTTGTTAAGGACTTTTTTAAGGATTCTCTGAAGTCTGGCGTTGAGCGATTTAAGCAAAAGGAACTCGCTAAGGCAATGGGGCAAGCCTATACTCAATTTCTTTTTCTTGTGCAACAGGAATTAGAAGCGGAAGAGGTCAGTAAACAGGAGATTGAAGCCTATAACCAGCCCTTAATAAAATTTATCGGTGAAAAATCCGTTAAACAATATTTGGGGAAAGCTTTTGAACCTGGTTGTCAGAGTTTAGACTTGACGGAGTTATCGCCGCAATGGAACAAGTTGGGCTTGAAAGCTTTTCCCGATGACTTTGATTGGAAAAGAATCAGCCGTCTATATTTAAAGCGAGTTGAGAATATTATTGGCGAATCTCAAGACTTAAAAGATTTATTTACAGCCAAGAAAACGGGAGAAATTGATGAAAATACCAAACAGATTGCGGGAATTATTCCTGATTATGACTTACAGCGTTATCGAGAAAGTATTCAGGAAACCTATCGGCATCTCAAGTTAGGAAAGTTAGATTCAACCTATCGTCATAAGTCCTATGAGGTGAAATTATGGAAGATTTTTATTCCGCAAACCGTTCGGAAAGGTTTACCATCTTCTCTGGATAAATATCCGAAGGAAACTCAGGAAAAGTTACAAGAACAAGGGCTTTTAGTGCTTGAGCAAACTCAACAAACAAAGTCGTCTCGATCTGTTTTAGAGGTGATTGCTGATCCTGATTATTCCTATCTTGTTTTTGTTGGTGATCCAGGATCGGGTAAATCCACGTTATTGCAATATTTAGCTCTCGATTGGGCAGAAAATCCGACGGAAATGTTGCCCTTATTAATTGAATTACGAGAGTATGCCAAAGATGAAAATCGGCCCAGAGATTTTTTAGCTTTTTTCCATGAAGGCAAGCGGAAAATTTGTGAGTTAAACCAAATCAAGTTAGATGAACAGTTAAAGTCGGGTAAGGCTTTGGTGATGTTTGATGGTTTGGATGAGATTTTTAATAATGATTTGCGCGGGCGTGTGATTAGGGAAATTCATGCCTTTAGTAATAAATATCCCCAGACTAAAATTATTGTGACTTCTCGCCGTATTGGTTATGATCCAGAAGATTTGGAAAAGGCAGAATTTCAGCATTTTAATCTAGAAGATTTTGATAATAGCCAGATTCGAGAGTTTAATAAACGTTGGCATTCCCTGGCTTTACCCGATGAGTCGCTTCAGGATCGTCAAGAAACCCAAAAACGCCTTCAAAGCGCGATTAATGATTCGCCTGCAATTCGCCAGTTAGCGGGTAATCCTTTGCTGTTAACAATGATGGCAATTCTCAACCGCTATAAGGAACTACCTCGCCGCCGCATTGATCTCTATGAAGAATCCACTAATGTCCTGTTATACCAATGGGAAATCGAGTATAAAAAGATGGATTTAACTCTAGATGATGTGGATTTACGCGCTAAACAAGGAATGTTGCGACAAATTGCCTATCGGATGCAAGCCAGCGAAAAAGGGTTAGGGGGAAATATTATTCATCGAGACGATTTAGAAGAAGAAATCGCTGATTATTACTTTAATCGTTTGCGGGGAAATAAATCAGGAACTATTGCAGGAAAAATTATTGAACAGTTGCAAAAACGGGATTTTATTCTCTGTCAATTGGGCAAAGATTATTACGGCTTTGTTCATCGGACGTTTTTGGGATATTTTTGTGCAATGGCTTTTGTGGAACGCTTTAATAAGCGAGGAAAAGAAGGTGGATTGGAAATTGAGGAGTTAAAACAACAGGTTTTCGGCCAACATTGGCAAGATAAAAATTGGCATGAGGTTTTGCGTTTAATTGCGGGAAACTTGAAAGAGTTTGTGGGAGATGTGATTGATTATTTAATTGATATTTATACAGAAACAAAGGAAATTAATGCTCTAGTTTTGGCGGCAGAATGTTTAGCAGAAGTTGATCTGGAAGTTGATCTTAAAGGGGTTTCAGATCGATTGTTAGATAGTTTAAAATTAGCTTTAGAAATAAGTGAAAATACAAAAATTATTGCTAAAACGATTACTAAATATTGGCAGAAGAATGCTGAAGTGATGATCTGGTTAGAAAATGTTGCCATTAAACATAATAACTCAGAAATAAAAACAAATATTGCTCAAGGTATTGCAGAAATTAAACTTTCTCACTTAAGTAATATTAGTGTGATTATCAATATTGAAAATATTGGTGATGTTTATTATGAACAAAATCAATATGAAAAGGCAATTTCTGTTTATCTTTCACAGTCTGATCTACCTTTGATTTCTAAATTTGGTTTTGGAGAATCCTATTTTGAACTTAAACGATTTGATGAAGCTATTTCTTGTTATCAGCAGTGGATAGCAAAAGAGCCAAAAATTCAATTCTTTTACAATCAATTGGGTCGAGCTTTCCGTGAATCAGGGCGCTATCTAGAAGCAGTTGAAACATTAAATAATCGTATTGAAGAAATAGGAAAAGAATATAATATTTATTCTATTTTTAATTGGCAAGAATTAGGAGCAACTTATCAAGATTTAGGGAAATATCAAGAAGCCATTTCTGCTTATCAAACTGGAATTAATGTCGATCCAAAAGGTCAGTTTGATTATAGTAACTATAAACAGTTAGGAATGGTTTATGATTATTTAGGAGAAGAGGATGTGGCAATTGAAAATTATCATCAAGCGATCAAACTCGATCCAAAATATAGCATAGCCTACAATAATTTAGGTTGTTTATATCGTAGCCGTGAACAATGGGAGGATGCTATTAACGCTTTTAATACTGCCATTGAACTCAATCCTTTATCTTCTGGTACTTATCGTCATCTGGGCTTGCTTTATCTCTTACAAAATAACTTAATTGAAGCAGAACAAGTCCTTTTGACCGCGATCAAAATTAATTCATACGATGGAAAGGCCATTTTAAGTTTTGGAATTTTTAAAGCATTACAAGGCAATCTGGAAGAAGCAAAAACTAATTGGCAAGCAGGCTTAAAACTCTATCCAGAATATGCACAACCTGCCCGACTTTATCGCACACTCTATATGATCGCTCTGGGAGAAATTGCATCAGGACTCACCACTCTGCAACAAATCCTGAATCAAGAAAAACCGCCCGTTGGTTTATTGCGTTATGTTATGGAAATCGCTCATCTGCTCCAGCGTTGCCCCCAACTAACAGGCATCAACGAAGCAGTAAACATGATTGAAAAAGCCATTTCAACACACCCTTCCTCGTAGGGACATAATACCATTATGTCCTTTTACTTATGTGACAGAAACAAAGGATTTAACAGTGTTAAATCCCTACAGAATTTGGTTGCGATCGTTTTCAATTATTAATCAGCGATCGCAACTTAAAAAAGTAGAATGCGATCGTTAACTTGCATTCGGTTCTATTATTAGAACAAGCAAAACAGGAAGTTGAAGCCATGATTTTAGGTGAAGACTAAAAGCCCATTTAATCCTAAAAACCGTTAAACTCAAAAGGAAAAATCTAATGCAAACTATCACAAAAGAAACCCTAAAACAAGACATAGATCATCTTGATGATGAACAATTAAAACAAATTGCTGACTTTATCGCTTTCCTTAAATTTCAATCAAAACTATCAAAATCGACTCCTGATCTTAGCCAATTTGCTAACCTCTACCAAGAATTTGCTGACGAAGATCGAGAACTCGCCGAAATAGGAATTTCTGAATACACAAAATCCTTAGAGAATGAGGATAAATTATGAAAATAGAAAGGGGAGAAATTTGGTTAGCTAACCTCGATCCGACTCAAGGATCAGAACAAGCAGGAACTCGACCAATCATTATTTTTCAAGACAGCACATTATCTAAATTTACGACAACCATTATCACCATTCCTTTCACAACCAACCTACGAAGGGCAACCTTACCAACCTGTTTAATAATTCTTAAAGGTCAAGGTGGCTTAAATCAAGACTCTGTTGCACTTTGTCATCAAATTCGTGTCCTTGATAAAACTCGATTAATCAAAAAATTAGGCAAGTTGGAATCAGAGGTAATCGCAAATTTGGAGAATATTGTCCTGTTTACTTTAGGATATAAAATCTAGGTAAAATTTTATGGCAGAAATAAACGTTTATTATGATCCAATGGGCAATACTCTAACCGTTTGGTTCGGCGATCGCTCCTCAGAATATCTCTGTGAAGAAACAGGAGACGAGGTTATTTTAATGAAAAATCAACAAGGCGAAGTTATTGGTTTTGAAAAACTTAACTATACAATTTCCACGAACACAAACCTTAAAATTTCCCTAGAAACCGCGATCGCAACTTGAAAAATTAGAACGCGATCGCAACCTATTCCCCAATCCGAAACCCCAGCCAATTATCCAAATCCGCAAGCTCACCAAAATCGAGTAGAGCTTCCCCCAAATTATCCAACTGCTCAAGCGTCAAACGATTAATCACTTGAATACGGTGATCGCTAATCTTCCCAAACCGCTTAGACAATAGACGCAGAACTAAGCGAACTTCTCCCGCCTGTTCACCTTCCTGTCTGGCCTCTTGATAGACTCGTGTTTGTTTAATATCACTCAGTAAAAACATCGCTTGAATCTCCTCTCGGCTTAATTGGGCAAATTTAGAAACCAAAACCGTCTCCAATAAATCTATAATATCGCGGGTCACTAAGAGATAAATTGGTAATGAACCGCATCGTCAACAAGTTCTCCCAATAATTCAAATAAAAGAGAGTTAAAGGTTAGGAATAATTGATAAAAGATCGTGTCAGTACGCATAGCATCATAGGAGAGCAGATCCCATAACAAAAATTCCCCCCTTGAGCAACTTTTGGGGGGATCTCCTAGATGGTTACATCCACACTTTAATTTGCAAACACTTTAGCCGCCGCCGCGATCCCTGCTCCAGGTTGAACGTCGCTGTAACCTAAACTTTGTAGGGTCGATTCCAACGCCCCCACACAACTGAGAATATCTCGATCGCAAACAAAGCCCAGATGGCCAATACGGAAGATTTTGCCTTTGAGGTGATCTTGACCCCCCGCTAAAGCCACATCAAATTTTTTCCGCATGGTAGAACGAATTTGTTCCGCATCTACTGTGAGGGGAGCCACCGCCGTAATCGCAGGACTAGCCGCATTATCAGGCGCAAATAGGGGTAATCCTAAGGCTTTCATGGCCGCACGAGTTGCTTCCGTATGGCGTTGATGACGGGCAAAGATATTCTCTAGACCTTCAGCTTGCATCATTTGGAGAGCGGCTTGCAGACCGTACATCAAATTAATTGGGGGCGTAAAAGGTGAGCTATCTTCGTCGGTGGCTTTTTTGTATTTTTTCAAATCTAAGTAAAAACGAGGACATTTTGCCGATTCATAGGCTTTCCATGCTTTCGCACTGACCGAAACAAAGGCTAAACCAGGAGGAATCATGTATCCTTTTTGGGAACCAGAGCCGACCACATCTAGACCCAATTCGTCAATGGGAATGGAAACCGCGCCCAAGCTGGTGACAGCATCGACAATAATCAGAGCCTCTCCATGTTCTTTGACGGCTTGATTAATGGCAGCGAGATCATTTAAAACGCCCGTAGAGGTTTCTGAATGGGTTAAAATGACCGCTTTGATTGTTTTTTCTGTATCTGCGGTAAGTTTGGCACGAAATTCTTCAGGATCTAAGGCTTTTCCCCATTCTGCGGTAATTTCTTCTACCACTAATCCAAAGGCTTTACTGACTTTGCCCCAACGCTCGCCAAATTTACCATTGTTCCCGACCAAAACGCGATCGCCTGGGCTGAGGAAATTAATAATTCCTGCTTCCATCGCCCCCGTACCACTGGCGGTGAGCATCAAGACATCATTCTGGGTTTGGTGGAGCCATTTGAGATTGGCAGTTAATTCGGCGATAATTTTACTAAAATCCCCACTGCGATGGCCAATGGGATGTTTGGCCATTGCCAGTAAAACTTTTTCTGGAACTGGGGTTGGCCCAGGAATCATTAACATTTGCTTATTGTCCACGTAGATCCTCCCGTTGGTTGCGTTGCACTGATGATATCAAAGTCAGGTATTTTTCCCTAGATCAACCCCTAATATTAACATTGAATCGCTAGAGATTACTCGCCAAACAAATCCGCGATCGCCTGGGTCGGATCAGCTTGTTTTACTAGGGATTCACCGACTAAGATGGCGTTTACTCCCGCGTCTCGGACAGTGGCTAAATCCTGGGGAGTATGAATTCCCGATTCACTGACAATTAAAATATTTCGTTCCTTTAAGATATCTTTGCGGGCGTTGAGTAATTCAGTCGTGGTGTTTAAATCAACGGTAAAATTCTCTAGATTGCGGTTATTAATGCCAATGAGGGTTACGCCTTTTAAGGCCAACACTCGGTCTAATTCAGCTAAAGTATGAACCTCAATCAGAGCGGTCATTCCCAATAAATTAATGATTTTGAGAAAATATTGTAAATCTTTATCTTCTAGAATTGCCGCAATTAATAAAACCGCATCGGCTCCCTTGGATCGGGCTAAATAAATTTGGTAGGGATAGATAATAAATTCCTTACAAAGCAGAGGTAAATCTACGGAACGACGGGCGATCGCTAAATTTTCAAAACTGCCCTGAAAAAACTTTTCATCCGTCAAAACCGAGAGACAGTTAGCACCACCTTTTTCGTAAGCCTGAGCAATTTTAGCAGGATTAAAATTTTCACAAATCACTCCCTTACTAGGGGACGCTTTTTTAATTTCTGCAATCAAAGCGGGTTGACGAACACTATTTTTTAACGCGCCCAAAAAATCACGGGGGGGTTGACTGTCTTTGACTGCCTTTTGTAATTCTAGGAGAGGAGTCAACTCTCGTCTTTTTTCAACTTCTGATTCCTTTTGCCAAACGATTTCTTCCAAAATATGTCGGGGTTCGGCTTCGGGGTGCTTAATCTGATAACGAAGAGACTCCACATTGACGGGAGCATTAGGCGGTCTGCGACGGATTTTAATATTCATAACTTTTAGTATAAAATGAGAAGAAAAATTGTCCTAACTACAAAGAAAGAGTTTATCACTATGGAAGCTGCTGGATTAGTCGTACAAACCGTCCTTAATTTCATCAATATCTATTTATTGTTGATTTTCATCAGAATTCTGCTCTCTTGGTTCCAGACAGCTGAGTGGGCCAATAGTGCGATGTCCGTTTTAAGCCCCATCACTGACCCCTACCTCAACATTTTTCGCTCGATTATTCCTCCTTTGGGTGGTATGGATTTTTCACCTATTTTAGCTATTTTGGCTTTACAATTGCTATCTTCCCTATTGCCCCAACTACTAACGGTCGGTTATTAGGTTTTTTCTAAAATTACGCGATATAACCCATCAACTCCTCCTCACCCCATTCCAATGTATCTCCGATCTTTTCGCCTGTGTGGTAGGCCCCCAGTAAAATAGGACAGGTTTTGCCCCAGGCGATCGCGCCCGAATGATCCAAGGAAATGGCGGCTAGATCACCGTTATGATTTTTCGCTTCCTGCATAGACTTTTCCATCGCCTGGGGAAGGGACAACCCATCTGTCACACGAATCACAATTTTGGCGGCTAGACACTCGTTAATAATATCTTCTCCGACTCCTGTGCAACTCACTCCTGCTTGCTTGGTGGCATAATTTCCCGCAGGCATGGCTGAATCACTGACCCGAGAGATCCGCTCTAAACCTTTCCCACCCGTAGAAGTTCCCGCCACAATTCTACCCTGTTGGTCTAGGGCAACTACGCCAATGGTTCCTCTTCGGGCTGAACTGTCTGGATCATCCTGGGCAATGAGGCGGGCCATTCTATTTTTATTTTGAAAATTTTCCCGACGTTCTTCCATCCATTCTTGAATACGAAAATCCGTGAGGGGGTCGTAGGGAGGAATCTGCATTTCCCTGGCTAAATCTACCGCGCCAGAACCTGATAGAATGCGGTCTGTTTCTTGTTGTAAAAATTGGGCTAAATGGATCGGATTTTTAACCCTAGAAACATTAATAACACCACTAAAGTTTTGGCTTTCTCCATCCATTAAAGAAGCACTCATGCGGACTTGTCCATCGGATTGCACCACCGAACCTGTTCCTGCATTAAATCTCGGTTCATCTTCCAATAATTGACAACCCCGAATGACGGCATCAATGGCAGGACTTCCCTGGAGTAAGAGGTCATAAACTTCGGCAACGATCTGATGAAGGGATTGACGGACTGATTCCAAGCCGCCTTTATGCTCTAGGGAACTTGCTCCACCGTGAATAATTAATTTGGGTTGTCTGGTTGTCATGGTAATAATTGAAAAAGAAAAATTAGGACTATACCAACTTAATTGAAGTACAGATTAAGTATCAATTAAATCCCCCCTAGCCCCCCTTGATAAGGGGGGAAGTCGAAGATGAGGAGAGCAATTAATACAATATTCTCTGTTTAATTTGG
Organism: Snowella sp.; assembly: GCA_003249095.1. Classification (GTDB taxonomy): domain Bacteria; phylum Cyanobacteriota; class Cyanobacteriia; order Cyanobacteriales; family Microcystaceae; genus Snowella. Next base: position 44,069 of record QBMS01000002.1, on the reverse strand, counting down.
TATTACAATCGTTGGAAGTATTTTCTAAGCTCGAAAATCTCGGAACTATCACTGATGATTGATTTTACCACTAAATTCTCGGTAATTTGTCAGAATTTTTAATGGACTAATGATGAGTGTAATCATCAATTATTTCAAAGAAGTTCGTTAGGATTTTTTCTGGCGCGATCGCGGATTAATGATTTCTCCTAGTCCTTCTCCGATAAAGGATAGGCCCACCACCATTGTGGTCAGAGCAAGCCCAGGAAAAAGGGTCGTCCACCAAATGCCTGTCGAAAGGTCTGCTAGAGCTTCTTTGAGATCGTGTCCCCATTCGGCAATTTCCTGGGGTAAACCTAAACCCAAAAAGCCTAAACCGCCTAATACTAGGATCGCATCGGCGGCGTTGAGGGTAAAAAGCACAGGAACACTTTGAATGACGTTGGCAAAAAGATAATGGGATAATACTCGATTGGGACTAGCTCCCATTGCCCTGGCTGCTTCGATAAAGAGTTCTGTTTTAACGCTGGTGGTATGGTTGCGGACTAATCGATAGTATTGGGGAATGTAGGCAATGCTGACAGCGATCGCGACGTTTAAAATTCCCCTACCCAAAATAAAGGCGAGCGTAATCGATAACAAAAGCCCTGGTAGGGTGTAGATCGTATCCATGATAAATAGCAGGATTTTATCGACTTTACCGCCCAAATAACCACTAATCATTCCCAGGGGAACCCCAATAAAAACCGAAAGAGAAGTGGCTAAAATTACAACCTGTAATGCCGCCTGGGTTCCAAATAAAGTACGAGAAAAAACATCATATCCCCGCACATTCGTCCCAAACCAATGGCTCAGACTCGGTGCTTCTAAGGGTAAATTATTTAATAAATCAGTCGGATCTTGTAACAGCCCAATCGCCTGAAATAGAGGAGCAAAAAAGGCAATCACAATAAAAATTCCCGTCATTCCCAATCCGATAAACATTAATCGTAGGGATAAACTGGGACGGAGCGATCGCACAAAGGGCAGTTTAACGGTAGTCATAGATGTTATTAAGAAAAAATAATTTGAGAGCCAGGGGCATTAATTTTTACGGACAAAATCTGATGGTTGATAAATACAGATTGTAATTGGGAATGAACCTCTGGTGGGGCAAAAAATAGCATAAATCCGCCCGCACCTGCACCGAGTAATTTTCCCCCTAATGCGCCCGCATCGATACCTAATCGATAAATTTCATCAATTTCTGCATTAGAAATGCCTGTATCTAAACTGCGTTTCGCCAGCCAAGCTTGATGCAATAATTCACCAAAGGCGGTTAAGGATTGATTACTGGTTAAAATATCCCAACCCTTATCAACCATTTTTCGCATTTCTTTGAGGATTTCCGTATTATCACCAACTCTTTTTAATTGTTTCTCTACCACATTTGCCGCCTTTCGTTTAATCCCTGTAAAAACGATAAAAATATGGGCTTCAAATTCGGCTAGGCGATCCGGAGAGATGGGCACCCGATTCACCATAATATCCTCTTCCGTGCGAAATTCCACTACATTAAATCCCCCGACCGCCGCCATTAATTGATCCTGACAACCGACTTTATCTTGAACTAAATGCCGTTCGACATAGATTGCTTCATAGGCTAAATCAATGGGACGGACAAATTCCCCTTTAAAAGAATGTAAGGCGTGCAGAAGGGAAACAGTAAAAGCTGAAGAAGACCCTAAGCCCGTAAAAGCAGGTAAATCTGCCACATTATGTAACTCAATATCTTTGTCTAACTCACAGAATTTTAAACATTCTCGAAAAACCCGATGTTCCATCTCTGAAATTGTTTTAACTAGCTCTACTTTTCGATAAGAAACCCGAACGGAATAATCAAACAAATGGCTTAAAAATGGACTTGCCGTAACGTAGGAAAATTTATCAATGGCTGTTGCTAAAACAGAGCCGCCATGTTGTAAAAAATATTCTGGATAATCCGTTCCCCCTCCGAAAAAACTAATTCTGACTGGTGCGCGAGAAATGAGCATAAATTAATTCAATAATTAGAGAAAATATTGCCGAATAAAAGATTCTGCTTGGGCTAAAGAATCGGGTGTGCCAATGTCTAAAAATGGAGCGGTCACGGGATGAACTTTTAAACAGATTTGTTGCTGGAGTAACGAGGGAAAAATATCGTATTCAAAGCTAAGGGGAAAGTTCGTTGGAAATTGCTGGACTAATTTATTTCGTAATAAATAAACGCCGCCATTGATGACTCCCTTCCCTGATTGCTTCTCGGCAAACTGTAAAAGTGTCTTCTGTTCATCATAAACTAAAGAGCCAAAACGCGAGGTATCTGGGACGGAAACGCCTAAAATTACGCCATCAACGCTTTCATCTTCCAGATATTGATTCAAAGGAGCTAAGTCAGTGACAATCAGGGAATCGCCGTTGAGAATGAGCCAAGCGTTAGGATTCTCTTGGGATTCTTTGACTGAATTAAGAAAACCTCCCGCCGTTCCGAGAGGACTGGTTTCGGGATAGCATTGTAAATTTAAGTCAGGAATGGGCTGAGTTTGGGCGTATTGTTCGATAATTTCAGCTAAATAACCTGTTGAAAGTAAGGCTTTTTGTATGCCTTGTCGTTGGAGATAGGTTAACACCCAACCTAAAAAGGGTTTTTCCGCAACTTCGGCCATGGGCTTGGGAACATCGGGCAACAGGTGTTTTATTCGAGTGCCAAAGCCTCCTGCTAAAACAACGGCAATAATGTTATCTAAGGATTCTAGTCGCGATCGCATTTTTTAGTTTTCCATAACAAAGGTTTAAAAATTTCCTTGGTAGCTTATCATGATTAATTCAGTTTAATAATGATTATTATTTCTTACTGAAGCCATTCAACACGCTCTTTATCATCGAGAGACTTCTGACTGTAAGCAAAAAATATTTCATTTATTAAATTAGGATTTTGATTAATAAAATTATTAAGAATTTCTTTGGCGTTCGGATGCCAACCATCATGATTCAGTTGAGGAATAGGAAAAGGTAGTTTTTTGATTTCATAGGATACAGGAGAATCGCTTGCAACAAGACGAGCTATATGTTCACAATTCCATCCAAGCAAACCATAATCCCATTCCCTAAAACAAATTAGTGCATAACATAAGCGTTCAATCGTTTGATTTGGGGAGTATATTTGAACATTTGGAACAAGAAAAAATTCCTTTGGGTTCCTTTCAAAAATAGAAAATCCACCTGTATCAAAAATTAAATTTTCTTTCAGATTAATTCCATAGTGCCAAGAAACACCTTCGTACCAATTGACTAAACAACCATAATTTTGACTCTTACGATCAATCTTTTCATAAATCTCTAACACTTTCTGATATGCGTCTTCTTGGGACAAAGGCATAAGCTTTCTAGGAAATATATGAGTTAAGTTACCGATAATTTGGTTGTGTAAAAAATAAAAAGGGTGAGCCAAAACCCACCCGATAACTAAAAAATTAGGAATGTTTAGGGCCAAGTCCTAACTTGGGAGCATAAACAGCCCGATCGCCTAATTCATCTTCAATCCGAAGCAGACGATTATATTTAGCGACCCGTTCACTGCGACAGAGAGAACCCGTTTTAATTTGTCCCGCGCGAGTTGCAACGGCTAAATCCGCGATCGTGGTATCTTCCGTTTCTCCCGAACGATGGGAAATAATCGAACGATAACTATGGCGAGTTGCTAAGGAAATCGTTTCTAGGGTTTCGCTGAGGGAACCAATTTGATTGAGTTTAATCAGAATGGAATTGGCAATCCCTAAATCAATAGACTTTTGCAGACGAATGGGATTCGTTACCATCAAATCATCGCCGACCAATTGGGTTTTCGTTCCCAAGGATTCAGTGAGTAATTTCCAGTTATCCCAATCATCTTCCTGTAAACCATCTTCAATGGAAATAATCGGGTACTGACTGACTAATTGGGCTTGATATTTAATAAAATCTTCGGGAGAATGGGGCGCACCATCGTAAACATACTGCCCATTTTTATAAAATTCACTGGAAGCAATATCCATTGCCAGGGCAATTTGTTCCCCTGGTTTATAACCTGATTTTTCGATCGCCTCAATCAGAATATCGAGAGCCTCTTGGTTAGATTTTAAATTAGGAGCATAACCTCCCTCATCTCCCACACCCCCAGAGAGCAACTTGCGTTCCTTGAGGACTTTTCCTAACACCGCAAAGACTTCTGCCCCCCAACGAAGCGCTTCTTTAAAAGTCTCTGCACCAATGGGCATAATCATAAATTCCTGAAAATCCACATTATTATCCGCGTGGGAGCCACCATTGATCACGTTCATCATGGGAACAGGAATCACATTGGCAAGCGGCCCACCGAGGTAACGATAGAGGGGAATTTGGAGTTCGGCTGCTGCTGCTTTGGCATTGGCGAGAGAAACGGCTAGGATCGCATTAGCACCCAATTCTTTTTTATTGGCTGTCCCGTCCAATTTAATCATCGTCTCGTCAACGGTCAACTGGTCAAACGCATCCAAGCCAACAAGTTCAGGCTCAATTTTTTCGATGATATTACGGACAGCTTTTAAAACGCCTTTCCCACCGTAGCGTTTAGGGTCATCGTCCCGTAATTCATGGGCTTCAAAGCTTCCTGTCGAGGCTCCACTGGGAACCTGGGCAATCCCAAATGCTCCTGTGTCTAATATGACCTCGGCTTCTACAGTCGGACGACCACGAGAATCTAAAATCTCACGAGCAGCGATCGCTTCAATTTTGGCAGGGACTTTATTTAACATGGTCTTGAAATACTCCAAACGCTCAAGGGTGAAATGCTTTGGGTTTATTATATTGCCTGAGAGTCCCCAGTCCTGGGAAGTTTATCGCGGTTTCCTGAGAATTACTCGATGTACTGGGATAGCCCGCGATCGCCGACTCAAAAGCAGAGGTTACAATAATTCTAGTGTGATTAATAGTTGGTAATATCTCATGTTGACAGCATCTAAAGTAATTACCCTACAAGAATTTTTAGAGGAATATGCAGATTCTCCTCAGTATGAATTGGCCGATGGAGAATTAGTTGATATGGAACCCACAGGTTATCACGAAACCGTTAGCGGTAAATTGGCGGCCTATATCGGTACGATGTTGCTGCAAAGTAAGCAGTCCTGGTTTATGCCTCGTACCTGTTTAATTCGTCCTTTTTCTGAGCTTGCGACCGCTCGTCGTCCCGATTTGATCGTTTTAGACGAAAGCATCTTAAGCAATGAACCGCTTTGGCACAAGGAACCCATCATTACCCAAGGAAAGTCTATTAAATTAGTGGTAGAAGTGGTTAGTACGAATTGGGAAACGGATTATGCCAGAAAAGTCGAAGAATATGCTTTTTTAGGCATTCCTGAATATTGGATTGTAGATTATCGGGGGTTAGGGGGAGTAGCTTTTATTGGTAAACCGAAACAACCAACTTTTACGGTCTGCGAATTAATGGGAGAAGAGTATCAACAAACTCAATATCGTTTAAAATCCAATATTTTCTCCCCGTTATTTCCTAATCTACAACTCTGTTTAGAAGATATTTTACCCCGTTTTTAACGGATTTTTAACAGATCGCCTTACCAAATTTTCGCCATTTGTAATCCAAACCCTGGTAATTCAGGATCACCCTTGACCGTTTCAGGATTATTCAAAATTTCTACCTCTTGATGAGGGCGATAGACATAAACTTGACGATTTTTGCGATCAATCAACCAGCCCAAGGAAATTCCACTACTCAAATATTCCTGCATTTTTTCCTGCAAACTGCCCAGAGTATCGCTAGAGGAGCGTAACTCAATCACGAAATCGGGACAAATCGGCGCGAAAGACGCTTTTTGATCATCAGTTAGGGTATTCCAGCGTTCCAATCGAATCCAACTCGCATCAGGCGATCGCGTTGCACCATTGGGCAAGGTAAAACCCGCACTAGAGTCAAATCCCAACCCTGTACCATCCTGATCAGCCCAACTGCCTAGTTGCACCGCAATATTGAAATTTCGATTCCCTGTATCCGAAAAAGCGGGGGGCATAATAATTACTTCTCCATTGGCGTTACGTTCAATTCGCAAATCCCGATTGGCTAAACAAAATTCATAAAATTCCTGAACCGTCATGGAGGTTATCCAAGGAAAATGGATGGTTAAGGGAACGGAGGGGCTTTGGACGAGCAGGCTGGTCATAAAATTCCTCGTTTTTGAGCGCGATCGATGGGTTATCTCTAGCCTATCTAAACTACTCCAATCATTCACGAGTTGTACTAAAGGATTTAGTTCTGTCCCATCCCTTCTGTTTACAAGTCGTTACAATTTGCCCCATCTTCATAGGATAATAAAGACTAAATGTTATCCTTTGAAGAAAAATGCTCCGTAAAATTTCCTTGGCTTTGGTGGGATTAACCGTTGGTAGTATCTTGACGGTCGTTGGTTTTGTGGCCTATGCCCTTGATTATGCGACTTTGAATTTAGCAGGTTTTTTCTACGGAATTCCCTTGCTCTTAGGAGGTTTGGCTCTCAAGGCGGCTGAATTAAAACCCATTCCCTTTAGTCAACCGACCTCCGACGCAATCTTGAAACTCCGTGAAAAACTGGCCACTCCGACCCAAAATCAAATTCGTAAGGATGTCACTCGCTACCGTTACGGACAGGAAGCTCATCTAGATGATGCCCTAGAACGTTTGGGTTTGAGTCCAACCGATGAAGAAAGACCCGTATTAGTGAGTATTAAAGAAAGCGCGATCGCCGACCATTATGCTCTCTCCCTGACCTTTAAATCGCCTTTTATTTCCCTAGAAACTTGGCAAGAAAAACAAGAGAAAATCGAAAAGTTTTTTGGCCCCGATATTCGAGTCGATCTAGAACAAACCGACGAAAATAAAATTGAAGTCGCCTTGATTTCCCAATTAGCGTAGGCCGTTCTGAGTTCAATTACCCCGTTGATTATTTAAAATAAAATTTATCGCTGATCAACAGACACTTTTGAGGCTGGTTAGGGTCATCTCAAGAAATCCAATCACCCATGTTAGGGTGAAAATGTTGAAGAAATCTTAGTAAAATCCTTTGAAGTTTAGGCAAAAAAATGATTAATTTTCAAAAAAAAATCAAATTATCTCCCCAAGGTTTACTCACGCTTTTAGCCGTTTCGGGTTGTTTAATTGCAGCAGCACCCACGTTAACCTTGGCAGGCTCAAATTCAGGTTTAACCATTTTTAGCGGTGTAGAACGCAAAGACATTCTGGATTATTATCTCCAGTTTGGTGGCGCGCCCTATCAACGCGATCGCTATAAACTTTACATTTCGCCCAAACAATTAACCCAAGGCGCAAGCAAATTTTTTATTTCCTACCCCGCTAACTTTGATGGTCAATTTAAAACGGATCAAATAGAAGTACGGGTTAAAGATCGGGTAATCCCCCTCAAAAACCCTGTGATCTGGGACAAAGAAAGCCGTTTTCTAGAAATTGATCTAGCAGAACCCATTGACCCCAAAACCAAGGTAGAGATTGTTTTTTCTAATGTTACCAATCCCAACTTTGGAACCTATTACTTTGTCGCTGACGCAATGGCTTCGGGGGATATTCCCGTGCGAATGTATATTGGAACCTGGATTATTAGTATCAATCGCTAAATTTCCCAAGCCGTTTGATGCTACCATGATAGACTGTGTATTTTATGAAGGAAGCCGATCATGACTAAGCGCACTTTAGAAGGAACAAACCGTAAACAAAAAAGAACATCAGGATTCCGCGCTCGGATGCGTACTGTTAACGGGCGCAAAGTGATCCAAGCCAGACGCAGTAAAGGACGGCATCAACTTTCTCTCTAAAAAGAGGGGATAGGGCCGTCCATCAGCGAAATCATCGGACGTAGGTTAAGGGTGGGATTACCGAAAGCTATTCGACTCAAGCATTGGAAAGATTTTCAGTCCGTTTATCAGCAGGGTAAACGCTATCGGGAGTCTCATTTGATGCTTCGTGTTTTAAGGGATTCCAGCCTTTCAGTCAGTCGCTTCGGTATTGCTGTTAGCCAGAAAGTCAGTAAAAAGGCAGTCGTTCGGAATCGAATTAAACGGCAGATTCGGGCCGCTATTCAGGCACTTTTACCAGATTGCTGTCCAGGATGGAACATTATCATCGTGGTATTACCCAGTGGAATTGTGTGCAAATATGAACATTTTTTGCGAGAATTAAAGCAGTTATTTAACAAAGCTGAGATTGCGACTCATGGGTATTAGAGAAACGACCTATTACGAAGGCGGCCCCCATATTGGGGATTTAATTATCAATATTCTGCTGGGGTTTACCGTTATTTGTCTTCCCCTGACCATTGCCGCCGTTGTCCGTGCCATTTGGCTCCGTTACAAGATTACCGATCGCCGTATTTCGGTCACAGGGGGTTGGATGGGGCGCGATCGCACCGATATTGTCTATGGTGAAATCAGTAAACTCGTCAAAGTCCCTCGCGGTATCGGTATTTGGGGAGATATTGTGATCACGCTGAATGATAAAAGTCGTCTGGAAATGCGGGCTGTACCGAAATTCCGAGAAATTTATGACTATATGGGTGAAAGGGTTGCCGCTAAAACAGGCCGCCCCCTAGAAGCGATTCTGAATAATAAATAAAAATTTTTAATCCCTGGTGACTCAACCAAAAGATTAAAACTGTCCAATGTTTCAGTATATTCATACAGAGACGACCTTTCATATCAACTAAAAGGCTGAGAGTTAAGCGAATGGATTTCGGTATCGGATTTATCTCGACCAATGTCATGCTGCCAATCCTAGATTTTTTCTACGGAATTGTGCCGAGTTATGGATTTGCCATTGTGGCCCTGACCCTAGTGATACGCTTGGGACTATATCCCTTGAGTGCAGGTCAGATTCGCAATATGCGCAAAATGCGGATTACCCAACCCCTGATGAAGGAACGGCAAGAAGAAGTTCAACGCCGCTACAAGGATGATCCCGCCAAACAACAGGAAGAAATGGCCAAAATCATGCAGGAATTTGGCAATCCTCTGGCAGGATGTTTACCCCTGTTACTCCAGATGCCGATTCTATTTGCTCTTTTCGCCACCTTACGAGGATCGCCGTTTTCAGATATTAACTACACCGTAGATCTACAGGTTTTGCCCAAGGAACAGATCGAAAGGGTCATTCCCCAGACCTATGCCACCAAGCCTCAAAATATTTACGTTAATGATGGGATTCATTACCCGATCGCCGCTTTTCTCCCAGGCGGTAATTCCTTAGCAACAGGGGACAAGGCTAAAATCGAATTACAAACCGTCGAAGGAAAATCTATCGCTCAATTATTTGCAACGGCAGACGAAAAAAATATCCAACCAACTTTTACCGTCACCAAAGGGGAAGACCGCGTTAAAGTTAATCCCGATGGAACCATTGAGGCGATCGCGCCAGGAGAAGCCACTGTCCAAGCCACAATTCCAGGTCTAGCCGCCAAAACAGGCTTTCTCTTTATCAAAGCCCTCGGTCAAGTCGGCGTAACAGGAGAAAATGGCGAAGTGAACTGGGACGTGCTGGGAATGATTGTCTTTTTTGGCATTAGCATCTACGTCAACCAAGAACTCTCAGGAGCCTCTGGTGGAACCCCCAATGCCGCCGCCCAACAGCAGCAAAGTATTAATAAAATTACCCCTGTCCTGTTTAGTGGAATGTTCCTCTTTTTTCCCCTACCATCGGGAGTTTTGATGTACATTGTTTTGGCCAATGTTTTCCAGACCATACAAACCGTGATTTTAATGCGGGAACCCCTGCCTGAAAATCTGCAAAAAATCGTCGATGAACAAGCCAAAGCCTCTGAAGTACGGGAAGTTTTACCCTTTGAGAAAAAAGGTAAGAAGAAAGAAAAAACCTCTTAAGAAATGGGGAATAATGAGCAACTCTCTCTGTTTGTAGGGACATAATCGACTTATGTCCTTGCCCTCTAAGAGGTTTAAGCACAGGCTTTATTGGAGTGGATTTCAGGGTTATTTTATCTGAATAAATTACCTGAATTTCCCCCTGTTGAAAGAGAATCTCCCCAGAAGCGATTGTTAACTTTAAATAAGATGGTCATGGATCAAAATATCCAACGTGGAAAAGCTTGGCTAGAGAAATTATTGTCCTTAATGGGAATCTCTACCCAGGTCAGTGTAGAAGAAAAAGATGCCACTGAGATGTCAGCAGGAATCTGGTTAATTATTGATGAAACGCCCTTAAGTCCCGAACAGATTCAAACCTTTATTGGGGAAAATGGCAGAAATATTGATGCAATTCAATATCTGGCCAACACCCTATTACATTTAGGAATCGAATCCGACAATCAACCAACTTACATTATCGAATTAGCAGGTTATCGATCGCGACGACAGTTGGAACTACTGGCTTTAACCCAAGAGTTTTCCAGCAAAGTAAAAGCGAGTGGCTTTCCTGTAGAAATTCCTGCTCTCTCGGCGGCTGAACGTCGTCAGATCCATTCTTTTTTACAAAAAGATCCCGATCTTGAAACCGAAAGTCAGGGACAAGAACCCGATCGCCGATTAGTCATACGCCTACGGGTTCCCCAGGTCAACTTTTTAGGCATTGCTAGGGATTAAAGAGACTAGAGAAGCTGAACCAATTATTAATTCTAAGCTGTTAATTATCCAAAATACATACAGGCAAGGGGATTAAGCCCCTTGTTACAAGACTTTCAACAGAATTAATGCAATCTAAATTTGTGACAGCTTATCTGACGGTTTTTAAACAATTCTGCTCCTTAAATCAGACTTTTGGGAATCCATCTCACCGCTTGAGGCAACTTTTTTCTCCAGTCTATTGATTCCCATTGTTGCTGACTCAGTTCTGGAAGCCGATCTGCAACCTCCCTCAGAGGTAACGGAAATCTTTGACAGAAAAAAGGATGCCAAGGGCTACGACTGAAATAGGAAAAAAATATGGCTTTTCTATCAGAATCCATCGGCGCTTTCCCACGATGATAAAAACGGGCAGTATCTAGCAGAATAACGGTACCGATTTTTCCCACACAACTCACTAGTGCATCGCCGAATTCAGGTAAATACAAAGAATCCATTTCTGCTTGATAAACCGAACGATAGCGATGCTTAATGGCGGCGCAAACATAATCATTGAATCGGGGTTTGAGACACTGCACAGGCCCACCTTCTTCATCGACATCATTCAGATAAACACAAACTTTAATCATTCGTCGATCTTCGCGGTCTCGATGCCACGCTCTTGCCCCGTACTCCTCACCATTATTGACACTTAAAAAACAAGCAGGGCCATCATAGGCGACGGGTAGCTTTAGATAGGCTTCGATAATATTGATCAATCGCTGATTGAGACTCCAGGCAATAATGTCAATATGATCAATAACTTGTTTTTCTGTCGCATGAACTTCATGAATTTTTTCCGATGGAAAACGTTGGAAAAGATGCTTCGTATTCTCCTGTAAGAGTTCCGTCATTTTTTGAGCCACTTTCATAAATTCCACACTATTGGGAAGATTCAGTGATTCTACGGAAGTCATATAAATCCCCTCACTTTCTAAAGCATTAACGATCTGTTGGTCTTGCCATTCTAGAAGAGGTAACTGGGATTGATGTAAGGCGATCGCCCGATAATAGCGAGGCAGAAAGAATCGTTTGTCAATATAGTTAGATTTGGTTAATCCCCAGACAATTTGTGCAGGTAAGGAGACAATATGAGCAAAGTAGCGGTTTACTCTTTTGATTATTTTTCTGATTATTATTTTTAAGTGTTTATGCAAAATAAATTACCTACGTAAAAAGACTGAAAACCTTTTTTTACAAAGATCTTGATGGATTGATAATTAAGTGGAGGTAATTAAGGTCAATATGGTATCAATACATTTGACCATCTATGTTTTTCCAAGTTTTTTGTCTCTGTAAGCTTTATGATGAACGGTTTTAATCATATCGAATTAAATGAAGTTTAGAACAGTTAGAATATTTCATGGCAGATCCATTTTTCTTCTGAATAAAGAAGGGGAGATAGGCGGCATAACGAAAAGTAAAAAAGAGAGAAAAAAGACAAATTAAGCTTTTAGAAGAGTTTATTCAAAAAATATCAAGCTCAAAAGAGTTAAAACGAGGATTAGCAGTTAAGTTAACACTAGAAGGATCGCCTTAGAACGCTAATTAAGGATTCATCCCTGTGCGATCCTTACTTGAAATTGGGCGTTACAATGAATTAAATAAACCAGAGAGGAATTCAAAAATTTCATGACCGATCCTTCGTTGTTGAGTGTTTCCCCTACCCCTTCGACCGTTGCCCTTTCGGAAAAAGACTCTTCTTTAGATCATTTTGTTTGGGCGATTACCCAGGCCGCCGATGACCGTAAAGCTGAAGATATCGTGGTTCTAAAAGTGACGGATGTTTCCTATTTAGCTGATTATTTTGTGATTGTCTCTGGTTTTTCGCGGGCTCAGGTAAGGGCGATCGCGGGTAGCATCGAAGAAAAGGCAGAAAAAGATTACGATAGAAAACCGAGACAGCCTTCGGGGAAAGATGACGGATCTTGGATTCTTCAGGATTATGGCAACGTGATTGTCCATATTTTTATGCCCACAGAGCGATCGTTTTATAATTTAGAAGCTTTTTGGAGCCATGCAGAAAGAATTTCCCTGGAAGATCTAGATCCTCAGAAAACTCATTAATTATCAGTAATCGTGAGGAAATAGATGAAGAACAAGCAATTTTGGGTGATCTATCCTTGGCGACTTCAAACTTGTTAAAAAAAATTATCATGATGCAAGAATCTTCACCGACCTATTGCCCCGTTCCCCTAGAACAACAGCCCGTTAATGAATATGAAATACTGAAAGAATCCTGGCTTTGTTGTTGGGCAACCCTAGATTTTTGGCTGTATGTCCGTAAATTATTGGGAGTGCTTTTGCTCGGTGCGTTATTGATTGCTCCGATCGCGGCGGCCAGTTTTTCTCCGATGAAAAAACCAGTATTTTTCGTTCTCGCGAGTGGCTTGGGGGCAATGCTGTTGCTGGCGTTAGTTTTGAGCCGAATTCTGCTAGGCTGGTACTATATTCGCGATCGCCTACAGGCCGACAAGGTGATCTATGAAGAATCGGGCTGGTACGATGGTCAGGTCTGGAAAAAACCTCCTGAAATTCTGACCCGCGATCGGCTTATTGTTGCCTATCAGGTTAATCCCATTTTGCAACGTCTCAAAACAACTGCTTTTCTGTTGGTGGGATTGCTCAGTCTGGATGGTCTCATTTGGTTGGCTCTCTAACCGTAAAATCGCCACTCCCTGAACGAATATTAAAAAGATTCAGCTTATTTAACCTCTAAAACTTGAAATTTAACCAAGAAAGACGCATGAGCAGAGGCAAACGAACCCAAGCCCCGAATATTGAAATCCACCTATTACGGGAAGGCATTGTTGAATCCGTTCATCATGTTGAAGCGACCGTTTGCGATGACCGTGGCCGGGTTTTATCCGTTGCAGGCAGTTCCGAAACCGCCGCTTTTATTCGCTCATCTCTCAAGCCCTTTCAAGCTTTTGCCGTTACCAGTACGGGAACCCTAGAGCGATTTGGCCTAACGGACAAGGATCTAGCGATTATCTGTAGCTCCCATCACGGAACCACCGAACAGGCAAGACAGGTTTTCAATGTCCTTTGGCGTGCGGATATTGACCCGACGGCTTTACAATGTCCCATTCCTTCAGGAAAACAGAACACCCTCCAACATAATTGTTCAGGAAAACACGCGGGAATGTTGGCCGTTTGTCAGCAACGCAAATGGCCACTGAATACCTATCTGCGATCGTCCCATCCCGTTCAACAATTGATTTTAACTAAAGTAGCTGAATTGTTGGGAATGCCTGGGGACGAACTGATTTGCGCCCATGATGACTGTGGTGCGCCGACCTATTTTATGCAACTCGGACAAATGGCCCATTTGTATGCCCAATTAGCCTCTGGGAATCATTTAGACCTAGAACGGGTTATTCGGGCCATGACCTACTATCCTCGTTTAGTCGCAGCAGAAGGTTCCTTTGATACGGAGCTAATGCGTTTAACGGAAGGGGAATTGGTCAGTAAATCGGGAGCCGAGGGCATTCAATGTATTGCCCGTGTGGGAGAAGGAATGGGATTAGCCATCAAAGCCTTAGATGGTTCCAAACGGTCTAAATACGCGGCGGCCATTCATTTATTACAGCAAATGGGCTGGCTTCAACCCAGTGTGGCAGAAATTTTGTCCGAGCAGTTTATGACCCTCAGTAATTACACTCGATTGGAAGTGATTGGTGAGTTGTCGATGCTTTAGAAACTAGAATCCGTCGGTAGAATTTTTTGAAAAGCCCGTTCACAATCTAGGACTAATTGGGCAGAAGCAATCCTTTTTCCGAAACATAATTCTTGGTGAATAATGAATAATCTTTCGTAGGGATCGGGCTGGGCGAGATCTAAAATTAACAGTCGATATTCTTCATCGGTTCGACTGGCTTGATGGATAATCCAGCCTTTTTCATGTAATTGTTGTAACATCGCCAAATATAAACAACGACAAGCTTGGTAATAATCTCCTGAAGATTGAAAATGTCGCGATCGCGTCACCCAATAGGAGACAGAATAAATCGGCGTTTCAGGTTCGGATTGGGGATTAAGATTTTTGAGTTGAGCAAAATAACGAAGCAACGTTTTACGCGATCGCCAAATCATCCAAAAAATAAAAGCAAAAAAGATAAACGTTAGACTATTTTTTAACCAGGTATCCCAAAAATCGGGCGGTTGATAATCGGGAAGATCTAGATTGGGAGGCTTGAAAAATTTACTCCATTGTAATTCCCACCATTCCCCCAAACGTTGTTGTAATTGTTGTAACCGCCAGCCTAAGTTTTCTTTTTCAAAATTATCCGTTTTCATGACAAAATTATGGTTTATTTTAAACTAGGATGAGCTTGGGAATAAGGCTGAGATGAGACAATTTTTCACTATTTTACTCCTAATTTTCTGCTTCTGGGCGATCGCCTTTCCTGTTCAAGCAGCAACCTGTCGCACGGTCAAGGAGGAAGTAATTTGTATTGAAAAAATCAAGCGCAGTGCTAAATATCCCTGGGAATATCGCGTAAGTCTGAGTAGGGATCGACAAAAACAGGATTCAGTTCTCTATAACTGCCGCAATCAAGTTACCATACTCAAAAATGGAATTCGTCAACCCTTTACCGAAGAAAATTTAGGCGAATTTATCTGTCAACGCCTCGGAGCATAAAGCCTATGTCCGCACCGATTTCTTTCCCCCCTTTTCTCCAACAGGGCGATCTCGTTACCGTCATTTCCACCAGTGGCGCATTGAGGGAATTTGATGCCCTAGAAAAAGGTATGGACGTTTGGCGATCGCGGGGTTATCGAGTGGAATTAGGCTTCCATTGGGATCAAAAAGAAGGTTATTTAGCAGGAACGGATGAACAACGCCGCCATGCTCTCTTAGAAGCTTGGAAAAATCCTGAGTGTAAGGCGATTCTTTGCACCAGGGGGGGCTATGGTAGCGCGAGATTATTGGAGCAATGGCAGTGGCCCCTAGAATCCCCCAAATGGTTGATCGGTTTTTCCGATATTACGGGATTGCTTTGGAGTTTGGCCACCGTAGGGATTTCTAGCATTCATGGCCCTGTTTTGACAACCTTGGCCGAGGAACCCGCCTCGTCACAGCAGAGGCTTTTTGATGCCCTAGAAGGTCGCGGTCTCAAGCCTTTGATGGGGCAAGGTTGGGGCGGCGGTGTGGTATCAGGAAAATTATTCCCCGCCAATTTAACAGTTGCAACCCATTTGCTGGAAACGCCTTTACAACCCGATTTAAAGGGCGCGATTTTGGCCCTAGAAGATGTCACCGAAGCCCCCTATCGGATTGATCGGATGTTGACCCATTGGCGATTATGCGGTGCGTTCAAGCAAGTTAAAGGAATTGCCCTGGGTCGTTTCAGTCGATGTGAGGCTCCCGTCGGCAGTAATAGTTGGACAGTAGAGGAAGTTCTCCGCGATCGCCTGGGAGATTTGGGTTTGCCTGTGGTTTCGGGATTAGGCTTTGGGCATGATGGGGAAAATGCGGCCTTGCCTGTGGGTTGTTGGGCAGAACTAGATGGAGATCAAGGTTCTTTAAAACTTCATTTTCCGAGTTAAAAAAGCTCACTTTATTTATTAGCAATAACCTGAAAAGTTTTCAAACTCGAATCACTACAACCACTGATCATTCCGCCTAAGTTCTGAACTTTTTGCAGATAATCCAAGGCTTCTTCCGTAATCATTTCTCCTGGAATCAACAGAGGAATCCCAGGCGGATAGGGACAAATTAATTCGGCACTAATACGGGCGATCGCGTTTTCAATCTTCACGGTTTCTGTCATCGCAAAAAAAGCGTCCCTGGGAGACAGAGCAAAATGGGAAGGAGGAATGGGAGGAATTTTGAGGATATTCGTTTCTGAAATCGGGTAACGATCAGATAAAACCCTAAAAGCTTGAGCTAAAGCCTCAATATCTTCCTGGGAATTGCCCAGACTGATAATAAAACTCAGTTGTCGTAACGTCGGCAGTTCCGCAGTGACCCCCCATTCATCCCGTAATATTTCATCAACCTCAAAGCCCGTTAATCCCCATTGGCTCACATCAATGGTTAAACGAGTGGGGTCAAACCAACGAAAGCCTGGTTGGGGTTCAGCAAAATTTAAAATCTTTACACCAGGAATTTGTGCCAGTTTTTGTCGGGCAATTTGGGCTAAATCGATGGTTTGGGTCAATAATGCGTTGCCCTCTAGGGCCATCTGGTGTCTCGCGCCATCTAGAGAAGCTAATAACAGATAACTGGGACTCGTGGATTGAACCAGGGAAAGGGCTTTCGTCATGCGTTGGGGATTCACCCGTGACCCTTGCAGGTGCAACATGGATGCTTGGCTCAAAGCTCCCAGGGTTTTATGGGTAGATTGGATCGTAATATCTGCCCCTGCTTCCATCGCTGAGGGGGGCAAATCGGGATGAAAATGAAAGTGCGCTCCGTGAGCTTCATCGACGATGAGGGGAATATTATAACGATGGCTAATTTCGGCGATCGCCTGAATATCGGCCCCAACCCCGTGATAGGTGGGATAGAGTAACATCACCGCCTTAGCATCAGGATGAGCTTGCAAGGTTCGTTCTAGGGCTTCTGGCGTGATTCCGTAGGCTAAATCCCATTGGGCATCATAAACAGGTTCAATGAAAATCGGCATCGCCCCGGATAAAATCAAACCCGCGATCGCTGACTGATGACTATTGCGCGGCAGAATAATTTTATCAACTGCCCCACAGGTCGCCAAAATTGCGGCAATCACCCCACAGCTTGTCCCATTTACCAAAAACCAAGTCTGAGAAGCCCCCCAAAGCTCCGCCGCCAAGGTCTGGGCCACTTGAATGACCCCAGAGGGCGCGAATAAATTATCCAATTCAGGAAGTTCGGGTAAATCTGTTTGGAATGTTTTTTTTCCTAATAAATCTGATAATATCTTAGAGACTCCTTGGCCACGCTTATGTCCAGGTGCATAGAAAGGTACATCTGGTTGAATAATTAGTTTTCGTAAAATCTCAGTAATTGGACTAGCTTGTTGTTGATTCATCTCAATTAATCATTTTCTAAAAATCCTAAATCGACTATCATTATTTCACGATAGGTTTTTCGATTTACTTTTAACCTATAACCATGACCCTTAATTCTCCTCAGAATCTTCAAAATAAAATTTTAGTTGTGGACGATGACCCCGCGATTCGTAATCTGGTGTTTCGTTTTTTGAGTTTTAATGACTACCAAGTTGAGACGGCGGAAGATGCTAAAACAGCAAGACATCTCTTTAAAGAATTTCATCCCGATCTCGTCATTTTAGACGTTAATTTACCCGACGATAGTGGATTTAATCTTTGTAAGGAAATGCGGAATCCTCAAACCATTATTTTGATGCTCACCTCTTTATCCGATACCAATTACGTTTTAGAAGGATTTGAACAAGGAGCGGATGATTATTTAACGAAGCCCTTCAATCTTGAAGTTTTAAAAGCAAAAATTGGGGCCTTAATTAAGCGACAATCTGCAATGGAAATTCCCCCTTCCATTCCCGAAACTCCTATCAATTTTGGTCGTTTAGAGTTTAATGTAGACCGTAATGAAGTGGTAATCGAGAATGAATCAGTCCCCCTAACCCAATTAGAGTTTGAATTATTGTATTTTTTGGTGACCCATCCTGGCAAAATATGGGGGCGTATGGAACTTATTTCGGCGGTGTGGGGAACGGTCGATGATGTTAAAGCTGAACGCAAAGTCGATGTTCATATTGGTCAAATTCGCCGAAAAATTGGAGAACCTGAAGGAAATTATATTCAAACGATTCGGGGGAAGGGTTATATTTTTGAGATTCCTCGTCCGAAGAAAGCTTCTTTATAAGGTATCGCAAATTGGGTTAAAACAAACTGATAAACCTTTTTTTATCTGTCTAAAAAAACTCTTTTCCTGGAATATTTGTCGCGATCGCCGCTTAAATTTCCAAAAAAATGGGGTTGGTATGCCTAAAATTGTCGGGAGAAGACGTAAGGAGAAAAAAATTAAGAATTGTACAAGAGCGTCATCTCCCCTCTAGTCCTGAGTTAAGAAGGAAGCAGAGCATTGGGAATTCGGCCATGACAACTAACAGAAAAATGAGACGCTGGGGCAAATTAGTATTTTTATTGGTGTGTTTTGTAGTGAGCCTGAGTGCTTGTCGTTTCTTACATTTGCCCTTTGCTCCCAACGGCCCTGCTTTCGTTGAATCCTTGCCTGCACCTGAATTGCCCGACTGGATAGAGCAAATTAGTCCTTTGGGAGAAAGTCAACCCCTAGCCCAAATTCGGATTCGTTTTAAAGAACCCCTGATTCCCCTAGAGGCGATCGCGAGTCCCCAACAACAGCAACTTTTAGAGAAATTTGAAGTTTACCCCGTTTTACCTGGCAAATTTCGATTTCTAACCCCTAAAATGATCGGATTCCAAGCAGATAAAGCTATTCCCAAAGCCACTCGTTTACAAGTCACCCTCAAGGCAGGATTAGCAGATTTAAAAAACCATCAACTCAAAGAAGATTTAGCCTGGACATTTAGCACAGAAAACATTCAATTAAGCGAATTACCCCGTAGTCAAAAAGAACCCGATAGTCAACCCGAACCCATTGATATTAATCCGACCCTTGAGTTTAAATCTAACGTAGAATTGGATCTGGATTCTTTGCGAGAAAATTTAAAACTGATTCCCCAGGATCAAACCCAAAGTATTCCTCTAGATATCAACTTAAAAACCGAAAAAAATACCCTTAATCCTGATACTCCTGACGAAAAATTTGACCCTTCTTTACTATCTAAAACCTACACCATTAAACCTAAATATCCCTTAAAAAAAGCGACAAATTATCAATTAAAAATTAATAAAGATTTACGCTCCATTAATGGCAATCTACCCTCAGCGATCGCCTATTCAACGGAAGTCTTTACCTATTCACCGTTAGCGTTTGAAAAAATTGAACCCTATGGAATGCCTGATGCGGGGGGAGCCTACGGTCGTTTTGTGCAAGGGAGTCCCCAATTCAAATTTAATAATGGTTTAGTTGCCAGTTCCGCTTTAGACTCTATTAAGATTGATCCGCCCCCCAAAAAAGGGATCAAAGTGGTCAGAGTCTATGACGGGGATAATTATATCAGCCTCAATCCCTGGGCATTAGAACCCAATACGAACTACGCGATCGCGATCGACGAAAAATTAAAAGATCAATTTGGACAAACCCTCGAAAAACCGATTACCCTCAATTACCAAACGGGTGATATTTCTCCCGATATTTGGGCTCCAACGGGCTTAAACATTTTTCCTAAAGATCTCAATCTAAGACTGAATATTTCCACCGTTAATTTGCCGAATTCTCAGTATCAAGCCGCCTATAAAGTGGTCGAGCCAACGGATTTAATTTTCACCGATTCAGCCTTTTCCCAGAATAATAACAAAGACCTATTACCGAGCGCAAAAAATTGGCAAACTTTTACAGCCAAAGAAACTAAAAATAAAACCATTGATAATATTATTCCCCTCAAGGAAAAATTAGGTAAAGCAACAGGAATGATTGCCTACGGCATTAAAGCTAAAACCAATCAATATACGGATAATAATAAAAAAGCTTGGCGAGAATCAGAATTTTATGGATTAGTTCAATTAACCAATTTAGGGGTATTTGCCCAATGGTTTCCCGAATCAGGGTTGGTCAGAGTGAATCATCTCAATGATGGTTCTGTGGTTCCCAATGCCCGCGTTGAAATTTACCCTTCTCTATTAGAAGCTAAAACGAAAAATCCTACTCAAACCTGTGCTGTAACGAAAACAGATCACACGGGAACTGCGAAAATAGAAGGGCAAGTTTGGCAAAATTGTTTAATTAAAAAAACGGCTCCCAAATTATTGGTGATTGTCCGAGAAAATGAGGATTGGGCCTTCACCCGCACGGATGAATATAGTGGAGCCTATGAGTATGGCATTGATGCCAATTGGGATGAAAACAAAACCCAATCTAGGGGCGTAATTTTTTCCGATCGCCAACTCTATCAACCAGGAGAAAAAGCTTGGTTTACAGGAACCGCTTATTATTTAAAAAATGGTGTTTTAACCCAGGATAAAACAACGCCCTATCAAATTAAGTTAATTGATCCCAATGGCAAAACAAAGGATCTAGGGACAGAGATCAGCAATGATTTTGGCACGTTTTCCTTCTCTATTCCCTTAGAAAAAAATCAACCATTAGGCTATTATTCTCTCCATGCGAAAGCAGAAACAGGCGCAGAAATTGAGGGAGAGTTCCGAGTCGCTGAATTTAAGCCCCCTAATTTTAAAGTGGATTTAAGTTTAGATAAAAAATTTGCTCTGCTGGGTGAAAAGATAACTGCTAAAACGGACAGTAAATATCTCTTTGGCGCGCCCGTCCAAGCAGGTAAAGTGGATTATTTTGTGACTCGTCAAAAGGTTGATTTTATCCCCAAAAATTGGGAAGAATTTTCCTTTGGTCGCCAGTGGTTTTGGCCAGAAGAAACTCCCCAGGTTCCCAATGAAGTGTTACAAGGAAGCGCAGTTTTAGATACGACGGGTAACAATAGTCAATTGATCGCCGTTGCTCAGGATTTGCCCTACCCGATGCAATATCGAGTGGAAGCCCAAGTCAAAGATGTCTCTAATCTTTCGGTTGCTAATACCCAAACCTTTACCGCTTTTCCCGACAATCGTTTAATTGGGTTAAAAAGTGATTTTGTGGCCAATGCTGGGCAAGGATTTCCGATTAAAATCGTTGTGACTGATCCCGATGGAAAAGTTATTGCTGGCGAAAAAATTCGAGTAGAATTACAAAAAATTGATTATAGTAGTGTGACTCAATTAGAGGAAGGAAGTGCAACGGCTCGTCATCAAATTCAATACCAAAAAGTTGCCGAACAAGAAATTAACTCTAGTACCGAAGCTCAGACGATTAACTTAACGCCTCCCGATGGTGGTTCCTACCGCATTCAAGCCAATTTTGTTAATGCTAAAAATGAGTTAACTGCAACGGATTTACAAGTTTGGGTGACAGGAAATAATGCCGTCAGTTGGGGCGATCGCTATGGAAATAATCGTTTAAGTATTGAGTTAGATAAAAAGCATTATAAAGTGGGGGAAACCGCAACAGCGTTGATTCAATCGCCCTATCCTGAAGCGGAATTATATTTTGCCGTCGTGCGCCATAATACGATTTATAGTACATTGCAAAAAGTAAAAGGAAATGCCCCAAAAATTCAGTTTCAAATTACACCAGAAATGTTACCCAATGCCGCAGTGGAAGCCGTATTGGTGAGACAGGGTAAACCTCTCAACGAAACAGAAACAGGTTCCGTAGATAAGTTAGTTAAAATTGGGTTTGCTCCCTTTAATTTGAATCTAGAAGATCAATACTTAAAGGTTAAAATTACACCACAAAAAAACGAGTTACAACCGAAAAATACTCAAAATCTAACCCTCAATTTAACGAATTTGCAAGGGCAACCCGTACAGGGACAGGTGAGCGTCATGGTTGTTAATGATGCCGTATTGCAGTTAACGGGTTATCGTCCCCCAGATTTAGTCAAAACTGTCTATGCGGATCAGGATATTTCTACCCGTCTTGCGGATAATCGTCCCCAGGTGATTTTAACGCCGATGGCTTCTCCCTTGGAAAAAGGCTGGGGCTATGGGGGCGGAACTTCTACGGGGATTGGCAGTACCCAGATTCGTCGGGATTTTCAAGCGATCGCCTATTACGATGGCTCCGTCCTCACCGATGCCCAGGGTCAAGCAAGCGTTAATTTTACCCTGCCCGATGATCTGACGAGTTGGCGGGTGATGGCTGTGGCGACTGATGGAAACTGGCATTTTGGGAATGGTGAAAGCACGTTTGTGACCACTAAACCCCTAGTGACGAATCCCCTTTTACCCCAATTTGCCCGACTCGGCGATCGCTTTCTAGGTGGTTTATCGGTCACGAATACTCAGAGAGAAACGGGGACATTAAAGATTACCAGTTCGTTAAATCAAAATTTAAAGTTTGCCGAAAAATCGACCTTGGAAATCTCTGCAAATTCAGGAACCCAAGCCTATCGTTTTCCGATAATTGCGAAACAGGTTGGAAGGGGAACGGTACAGTTTTCTAGCCAATTAAATCAAGAAATGGATAGCTTTGAAGTTCCCCTCAAGGTTGAAGATTTAGCGATAACGGAACAAATAGTGACAACGGGAACAACCCCTAATCGCGTGACGATTCCCCTAAATATTGATCAAAACGCGATCGCCGATGTTGGTGGTTTAGAAATTAATTTAGCCAGTAGCTTAATTCCTGAGATAATTGTTCCCGCTAAAAAAGTCTTCAATAATGAGGAATTACCTTTTTTGGAGCCGATAGCCAGTCAGTTGATTATCGCCGCAAATTTAGAAATATTATCCCAAAAATATCCCCAGATTCAAACCCAATTTGATTTAGAAAAAGTAATTGAAAAATCCTTGCTAGAGTTGGCAAAATTACAACAAGAAGATGGTGGATTTGCCAGTTATCCCGATGCTAAAAAATCTGATTTATTTATCACGCCCTATGCCGCCATGAGTCTAGCGCAAGTGAAAGCAGCAGGCTTTGAAGTAAATCCTGTCATGTTGAATAATCTGAAAAAATATTTAGCCAAAATCATCACGAATCCTAGCATCTCTGGGCTTTGCGATACGGCTCTTTGTAAAAATCAAGTTCGTTTACAGGCATTACAAGCTTTATCCCAATTAGGTGAAACACGAGAAGATTTTCTATCCAGTCTTTATGAACAAAAAGACTCCTTCGATTTAACAAACCAAATTCAATTAGCCCGTTATCTCAGTCAATTTCCGAATTGGCAAACAGAAGCCCAACAATTAACCCAAAAAATTCAACAATCTATCTATGAAACGGGTCGTAATGCCGTGATTAATACCAATCTTCCCCAGGGTTGGCGTTGGTTTAATTCTGCTACGACAAACCAATCCCAGGCTCTACAATTATTTATTATCCAAAAACAACCCTTAGAAGAGATTGATCGTTTCCTAAAAGGTTTACTTTCCCTGCGACGGGATGGCCTCTGGCAAAATAGTTATGATAATGCTCAAGCGTTAATGGCTTTAGTAGATTATAGTCAGTTGGAAGACAAGCCTAGTAATTTTCAAGCTTCGGTAGAATTAGACCGTAAGCTATTACTAAAATCTCAATTTAAGGGAACAGAAAAATTCACTGAAAATCTTACCCTTGCTACGCCCCAATTACCCAAGGGCAATCATCAGTTAACCCTAAAAAAATCAGGTATGGGAATCCTTCATTATCTAGCGGCCTATCGTTATCGTTTACCAGGCAATCAACCTGGACAATTAAACGGGCTACGAATTACACGCTATGTCCATCCTGCCAATGCAACTAAAATACTCGCTGAACAAGGATTAGTTGCTGATAATAAACCTTTCTCCATTCCCCCAGGTCAGGTATTCGATCTGGAGTTAGAAATTATCACCGATCATCCCATTGATCATTTGGTAATTAATGATCCCTTGCCCGCAGGATTGGAAGCCATTGATACCAGTTTTCAAACGGCTCCGACCTATTTTCAATCTCAACCCG
The DNA here is from genome assembly GCA_003249095.1 of Snowella sp. Lineage (GTDB taxonomy): Bacteria > Cyanobacteriota > Cyanobacteriia > Cyanobacteriales > Microcystaceae > Snowella. The sequence continues at coordinate 19,861 of QBMS01000002.1, read as the reverse complement.
ATAGTTGGGAAATTAATTATCAACAAATTCATCGCGATCGTGTATCGGCCTACGGAGATCATTTAGAAGCGGGAGTTTATACCCTCCATTATTTAGTGCGATCGGTTACGCCTGGCTTATTTGATTGGCCAGGCACAGAGGTGCATCTCCAATACGCTCCAGAGGAATTTGGACGGTCTGCTTCTAGCCAACTGGAAATAACGGAAAAATGATTTCAGAAAGTTTTTAAATGAATTTCTTGTTTCTCCAAGTATTTCCCAACAGAAGTCGGTATTCGCGATAGTCTGAAAGGATCTGCTATAATTTAAAGATAAATAATGATATTTCTAATAACTTCTTCCCCATTCCGAAAGCAACTTGCGATTTCTCCTCCTCTATGATTTCCACCCTGCCCCATTTCTCTTCTCTTAGTTCCTCTTCTGTTCGGTTAGCCGTCCGCGCACTCCAGCCTCAAATCGTGCAATGGCGGCGACAAATTCACCAACACCCAGAGTTAGCTTTTCAGGAACAATTAACCTCAGCTTTCCTTGCTGAGAAATTGACGGAAATGGGTATTGAACATCAAACGGGCATCGCCAAAACAGGGATTGTCGCCACAATTAAAGGTTCCCGCTCTGGCCCTGTCCTCGCCATTAGGGCAGATATGGATGCCTTACCGATTCAGGAAGAAAATGAGGTTTCCTATTGCTCTCAACATCCAGGCATTATGCACGCCTGTGGTCACGACGGTCATACCGCGATCGCGTTAGGGACAGCCTGTTATTTATCGCAACATCGAGAGGACTTTGAGGGAACGGTCAAAATTATTTTTCAACCCGCAGAAGAAGGGCCAGGGGGAGCAAAGCCCATGATTGAGGAAGGAGTCCTCAAAAATCCTGACGTGGATGCCATTATTGGTTTGCACCTCTGGAATAATTTACCCATTGGAACGGTCGGCGTGCGGACGGGAGCATTAATGGCTGCGTCGGATTATTTTGAATGTAAAATTTTCGGTCGGGGTGGTCATGGAGCCATGCCTCATCAAACCGTTGACTCAGTGGTAGTGAGTTCCCAGATCGTCAATGCCCTCCAAACGATTGTCGCTCGCAATGTGAATCCCCTGGATTCTGCCGTTGTCACCATTGGAGAACTACACGCAGGAACCGCCCGAAATGTGATTGCCGATAGTGCTAGGATGAGCGGCACGGTTCGTTACTTTAACCCCTGTTTTGACGGCTATTTTCCCGAACGGCTAGAAACCATTATTCGTGGCATTTGCCAGGCTCACGGCGCGACCTACGAATTGGATTATTGGCAGTTATACCCTCCTGTCATCAACGATGCTCAAATAACCGATCTCGTGCGTTCTGTTGCCCTAGAAGTCGTCGAAACCCCTGCGGGAGTTGTGCCAGAGTGTCATACAATGGGCGGCGAAGATATGTCCTTTTTCCTGAAAGAAGTTCCAGGCTGTTATTTCTTTTTGGGGTCTGCCAATGCGAATTTCGGCTTACACTATCCCCATCACCATCCCCGTTTTGATTTTGATGAAACCGTTCTCGCAACGGGAGTAGAAATTTTTGTGCGTTGTGTCGAGAAATTCTGTTGTTCGTCAAATTCCAACAACATTGCTCAAATTTAGAAAACCCATATACTCTTCTTACCTCTATCTTCTAGAATAAAAATAAGTATATATACTCGCAGGTAGACCTATGATGAGCAGCAAATCCCAAGTCCCCGTTTCTCTGTCGGGACGTGAAATCGAAATTCTAGAATTAGTTGCCATCGGATTGACCAATTTAGAAATTTCTGAAAAGCTAGAAATTAGTAAACGAACGGTTGATAATCACATTAGCCATATTCTGACTAAAACCAAAACTGATAATCGAGTAGAGTTAGTCCGTTGGGGTTTGCAGTGGGGAAAAGTCTGTTTAAATGATGTCAATTGTTGCGTCCTGCCTCTCCCTGTTCAGACGACTAATTCCCATGAAGTCTTATCCTAAATTAAATAATTTTAGGAAACCGTTTGGACTCATCCAGGGAATGGCGTTATTCGTTGCGATCGCCTTAGTCATGGGTTTAGAGAGTTGTCAAGAAACGGGTTTTATTGCACCACTCCCCCAGGATCTTGGATCTTCTCTGAATACTACCAGAAATGAAGAAAATTCCCGTCTTTCCTATGATGGTCGTTATTTAGTGTTTGCCTCCGATCGCGGCAGACAACGGGGAATCTGGCTTTACGACCTGGTTGACCGTCGTGTCGTTCCCTTACCTGGAGTCAATCAACCCAATAATTTTCAAGATCAACCCGATATCAGTGCCGATGGACGTTATCTGGTGTATGTTTCTGAGCAATCGGGAAAATCCGATATTTGGTTTTATGACCGACAAACCTTTGAAGCCAAGAATATTACCCAAAATTTGCCAGGAGAAGTGCGTCGTCCCAGTATTAGCGGCAATGGTCGTTTTATTTCCTTTGAAACTAATCGTTCGGGTCAATGGGATCTGGTTATCTATGACCGAGGTATAAATATAGATGTGTCCTTACCAAGGAATGAAATCAAGCAGAAAAACGATATTAAATAGTCACTACAGCGATAAATTTCAGTAGGGGCGCAAGGCTTGCGCCCAAAACTTGTTACTTGCGCCTAAAACTTGTTACTTGCGCCCAAAACTTGTAGTTGCACCAAAAACTTGCACTTGCACCCAAAACTTCCGCCTAAAAGTAACCCTTTTAACTGCCCCGTTTCCAATCCTTAATATTCCAGGTATTTCTGTCCCAGGGCGTGAGATCAACTCCCATTAAAGTATTCCCCACACCGACTACATCCGCACGATGTACTAAGGGAATCACAATAAAATTATTAATAATCATATCATTCATCGCAATAAATAATTGTTGTCGTTTTTTCGGGTCTAATTCCTGTTGGGATTTTTGCCAAAGTTTATCGAATTCAGGATTACAATAACGTCCGTAATTATCGCCAGTCCAATTATTCGCTTTAGTCGGAATTGCCGTACAGGTAAACCCCTGCATGGACTTACTGGGATCGGGATTAGAGTTTCCAGTAGTAAACATTTGTAAATCTGCACTAAAGCGTTCTACCGTATCCGTATTAGCTGGATCGCTGGAAAAAAAGATACTGGCATCAATACTTTTTAGCTCTACATTAATGCCGATAGATTGCAATCCCTGTTTCACCACCTGCTGTGTTTTCTGGCGCAGAGGATTAACACTTGTTTGATAAACAACTTTCATTGCTACCCCATTTTTATCCCGAATTCCATCATTATTACTATCCTTCCAACCCGCTTCATCCAATAAATTAGCCGCTTTTTTCAGATTAAATTCGTATTTCGTATTGGGTGAGTAATATTCCTGGGGCAAGAGCAAAATATTGGCCGTTGCCTTTCCCGTTATGCCATACAGTTGTTCAGCGATCGCCGTTCGATCTACCGCTAAAGCAAAAGCTTCTCGAACTTTTTTATCCTGAAGAAAGGGATGGGGGAATTGTAAACTAGACCGCTCACCTTGTTCGGTCACTTGATTCGGATCGGTCAAATTTAAGGTAATGCGCTCACTCAACGATCCCAAATTTGCCACCACTTTTCCTTTTCCCGCCGCTTCCAATTCTTTTAAAATCGGAGCTTCAACCTGTAAATTAAATCCATAATCCGCATCCCCTGTTTGCAATACAGCCCGTGCCGCCGATGTCGCATCTCCTCCTCCTTTTAACTCAATTTTTTTAAATCCTAATGGATTAGATTCTCGGAAATTAGAATTCGGCTCATAAACGACGATATCCCCTGGCTTAAAGAGAACAACTTTGTAGGGGCCTGTCCCGATCGCCATTAAATTATTAGGAGCCTGTCTTGCATTTTCACCATTATAGGAAGCAAATAAATGACTGGGTAAAATCATGCCCTCACTGCCAACAAAGGGCAGAAACCAAGCAGGAGTAGGTGTTTTAAAACTAATTTTTACCCTATGGTCATCTAGGGCTTCCACTTGTTTAACCGCTTCGTAACTGCCCGCACTAGTCGAACCCACTTTAGGGTTAGTAATAAATTGGTAGGTAAACACCACATCTTTGGCCGTAAAAGGCTGACCATCCGACCATTTAACCCCTTTTTTGAGCTTCCATGTCACAGATTTACCATCCTTACTCAGGCCGCCATTGGTCAGAGAAGGAATCTCAGCCGCGAGAAAGGGAACTAATTGACCCTTTTTATCGAAAGTCGCCAAGGGTTCTAAGGTAATCCGACTGGCTTCTGCATCCTTAAATCCTGTAGAGAGATGGGGATTAAGAATGGTCGGAGCTTGCCAGGAGAGTAGTTTTAACGTTTGGGAATTCGCGATCGCGGCTTGTTGAGGAGGAGGACTAACGGAGGGAGATTGACAGCCCGTCACGACTAAGGGTAGGAGTCCCCAGGCCCAAAGAATAGAATAAACCCTGCCAAATTGACTATTGATAATTGTTTTTGTCACTGTAATATTCACTCCTCAGAACCAGTCTTCAGCTTAATCATAAAGGAAAGTCAAAGAAGTGTAACTTAGGATACGGAGTGATGACCCCAATGAGCCTAGATTAGGGACTAGGAATGGGGATTTTTCGTTAAACGTAACCTATCATGGGTGAATTATCGGACACTATCTACTCAATACCATTGATAAAACTTTATTTATTATTTTTAAATCGCTGAATAAAACCTAAATATTGACTATCCTTAACTTTATTAAAAACATTTAACATAACTCACCAGAAACATCTTAAACAAGAGGAACCAATTTATGCAACTCCTCAGAGACCTATCCTTAGTATCTAAAGATTCTCAACAGATTGCATCGCCCAAAAAAGATCACCATGCCCCAGGATCTCAACAGGATTTATTTCCCGTCGTCTATTCAACCTTAGCAACCCAAGCCCTCTGTTCTCTAGTAGAAGAACATTACGAAATTAAGGTGACCAATGATTGTCGATTTTGGCATCGGGGGCTGAGTGATGTTTACCTCGTGGAAACGCTGACCCAACACTATATCCTGAGAATTTCCCATCACCATTGGCGTAGTCAGTCGGATATTCATTTTGAACTGAGTTTACTGACTTTTTTAGGAGACCATTCTCTACCAATTTCTGTTCCCCTGAAAACAAAAGCCAATCAGCTTTGTGTAGAAATTCATGCCCCCGAAGGCAAGCGTTACGCCGCCCTATTTCCCTTTGCGCCAGGGGCGGTGCCGATGGGAGACTTGAATCTCACCCAGAGTTTTTTACTGGGTCAGACCGTTGCCCAACTTCATCAAAAGGGCCGCAAATTTAAGTCCTTTGTCCAGCGTCAACCCCTCACCCCCAATCATCTTTTGGATGAATCCCTAGAAAAAATTACGCCTTTTTTACACCACAAGACCTGTGAGTTACATTATCTCAAGGATGCGATCGCGCAGATCAAGCATCAAATCAACCAATTACCAATGGAAGAACCCTACTGGGGAATCTGTTGGGGCGATCCTCACAGTGGAAATGTGCATTTTACCGAAGATAATCAAGTAACATTATTTGATTTTGATCAATGCGGCTATGGCTGGCGAGCCTTTGATATTGGAAAATTTCTACAGGTTTCTTTGCAATCAGGTTTAAGCCGCAAGGTCAGGGACGCATTTTTAGAGGGATATCAAACCGTTGAAACCCTAAGTGAGCTTGAACTATCCAGCCTCCAAGCTTTTACCCAGACAGCCTATATTTGGTCTTGGGCAATTTGTTTAACCACCATGCAAATGCACAATTATAGTCGTCTAGATCCCTTTTATTTCAATCACCGCCTAGAACGATTAAAACGGTTAAAATCAGACGATTGGCAACTATTTTAAATCCGAACATAGTTCCTTTTTTTATCGCTTTAAAAATAGGAAAAAGATGCTAAGATATTTACTATAAATTTTATGCCAGTTTAAAATCTTTTTTAATCTCTTTTTGATTCTTTCTAATAAACTCCTTTCAATAAACTTTTTAATCTTGTTATTTTCACCTTCTGAAAATTTCACGATAAAAGGAATTGCTATGAATCAGCATAGTGTCGTCATTCTGGGTATCACGATACATAATCTATCCATGATTGAATTATTAGAGAAACTCAATATCTATGGTGGTACAGTGGTCACTCCTAATGTGGATCATTTAATGCGCTTACAAAAGGAAGCAGATTTTCGAGAAGTTTATAAAAATGCCGATTATGCCGTTTGTGATAGCAAAATTGTTCAATATGCTTCTTATTTTTTAGGGCAGCCCATACGAGAAAAAATTTCGGGTTCGGATTTGTTTCCTGCTTTTTGTCAATACAATAGAGATAATCAGGCGGTTACAATATTTCTTTTAGGGGGAAAAGAAGGTGTGGCTCACCAAGCCCAAATTAATATTAATCGAAAAATCGGGCGAGAGATTGTGGTAGAAGCCTACTCTCCTTCCTTTGGGTTTGAAAAAAATGAAGCAGAATGTCAAATGATTGTTGAAAAAATACGCTCTTCAGGGGCAACGGTTCTAGCGGTTGGGGTGGGCGCTCCGAAACAGGAAAAATGGATTTTTAAGTACAAATCCTATTTGCCTAATATTAAAATTTTTCTCTCCATTGGTGCAACCATTGATTTTGAGGCGGGCTGTCTATCCCGTTCACCTAAGTGGGTGAGTGCAATGGGGATAGAGTGGTTGTATCGCTTGGCAATGGAACCGAAGCGACTGTGGAAACGTTATTTGGTTGATGATTTGCCTTTTTTATTTCTGATTCTAAAACAAAAGTTTTTTTCGTCTTCCCGCAAAAATTAACCTTAAATCACTACTCTTTGTTCTTTGATTGAGTAGAGCGTCGTTTGAAAGCAGTACCAAAGGCGATCGCGGTTGCCGCTCCTAAAACGGTCAGAGGTTCGGGGACAGCTTGATAGGTCATATTGCCAATACCGATACCATGACTACCAGGGTTAGAACCAGTTGCCCCTGGAGCTTGAGTAAAGTCAATATAAAGCTGATCGACAGGCCCAGCAAAAGAAATCGTCACATTTCCATCATTCGATAAACTATTATCTACAGATTTAGTCCCATCTAAAACCGTTGCTCCACTGATATTGGCCTCCGCATAGCCCGTACCTACTCCATTAATGCTGATGTTCCCAGTGGAAGCACTAACAAAAGTACTGACGGCGGAAACTGTTGTGGGTAAAACTGCCACTCCATTGAATAAACCTCGGACAATTACTCGGTCTTGCCAGCTATTACTCGTTAACGAATTATTCGACTTATCAATATCAAACAGGGTAAAGGTTAATCCACTTACTCCGCCTGGATTGTTGAACTTAAAACCTGCATAGACCGCATTGGCGACAGCACCAGAATCCTGTTGGAGATAGAGGGAGGGGGAAGTATTTGGCAATGTTCCATTTAACAGGGGGTCAATACTGGGTGTAGGCGCGCCATTCGGGCCAAGGGCGAACTGAGAACCTGTTCCTAATGTTCGTGTGGCATTGTTGATATCCGTGATTGTTCCCAATTCCAGATTAACAGTTCCTCCTCCGCTAACACTGATAGTGTTTGATGCGCCCAACGTACCCGCAAAAGCAGAAGAACTATCCTTAACCGTTTGCCAATTGAGACTCGCTGCTTGAGCAGGTAGAACTTGAATAACCGTTGCCAAAATTCCTGCCGTTGCAAGGAGCTTCGCTGGAACAATTGAGTTAGAATTTAGAGAAAAACAAGACATAAAGAACCTCAAAAACATTAATCGTGCGAATGAACTAACTTAATCTATAAACTCGAAAATAAGAGGATTCAAATTTTTTACATTGCATCAGCACTGACACTGGTGAGGGCAGTTGACTCTAAACGTAACTAGGTTGAGTCTTAAGTGTTTAAAGGGTACTGAGAACTTTGTATGTGGATATCGGTATCAAACCATACAAGTCACTCAGTACAATAACGGAGAATGAAATTGAATGCAAGGACTTTGTAAAGAAGAATTTAAGATTTTTTAAATTAAAATCTTTTAAAAAATCTTGACTCCATAATACTTTTCAAATGCCAAAAATATACTCAATCCTTATAAACAAAGGCTTAACCCCCTTATCGATAACTCGCTCAACTGATATCACGATAAAAGATCTCATTTTTTTTAAAGAGTTTTTAAAGTGTATTTAAAGAATTTTTAAAATATCTTTAAAGCAATTTTAAAGAATTTTTAAAGAGATTTTAAAGTACTTTTATTTATTTGAAAAAAACAGAGCCACTTTTGCGAACATTTTTCAAGGATGTTTTAGGGCTTGGGTGATGATGGAAATATCTCCTACAACCTTTACAGCATAAGCTTTTAGCAAGATTGGCTGATGGTTGGCAAGTAAATGATCAGAATAAAGCTTTGGATAGACTAACGAAAATCATGTCTGTTGACGAGCAAGATGTCTGTTTTTCCTTACATTTCATGGCAGGCGAGAACCAACTACTTACGCACTTAAGAAGATTGACCCCTTATGAGTCCATGACAGCCCTCTACCTACGCACTTAGGGAGAGCAAGCATTAAAAAAAATTGCAAATTTTCTGACTGAGTGACGAATGGTTCCGTAAGGAAAATTCTCCAACGGTAAAGTCGATGACGACTAACTAGTTGATGGGAGTTCAGGTCGGAGCAACCCAACATTACAGCAAGAAAGCACCGTTGTCGTGGTATAACTATTAAGGTTTGTAAATTATTTTTAATCCTTTTGACAATTCACTCAGAAATTCAGACTAATGGGTAGCGGATCAGCACTTTTGCTGGCTTGGTACGCTAAGAAGGAACAGTTTTCGGGAGTGGACTTGTCATAGGTTTGGTTATCCTCTTGTGGAGATTAGATCCAATTCATGACTGCAACGACAGAAAAGTTCGCCGACGGGTTGAAAGAGTCCGAAATTGCCGATATTCAACTCAAAGATATTATTAAAGGTCTTCCAAGTGACTGTTTTGAGAAAAATCCAGTTAAGGCTTGGTCATTTGTTGCCTTGAGTGTGGTGACGGCAATTATCGGTTATCTCGGTATTATTTACCTGCCTTGGTATTGTTTACCTCTCACCTGGATTTTTACAGGAACCGCTTTGACGGGTTGGTTCGTTATTGGCCATGATTGTGGCCATCGTTCCTTTGCGAAACGTCGTTGGGTCAATGATTTGGTGGGTCATATTGCTTTCTTGCCCTTAATTTATCCCTTCCATTGTTGGCGGCTTCTTCACGACTATCACCATCTCCACACGAATAAGCTAGAAGTTGATAATGCTTGGGATCCTTTGACTCCTGAAGCTTATGCTCAAACTCATCCTGTTGTTCGGGCTTTTTATCGCGCCATTCGGGGACGTTTGTGGTGGATTGGTTCAATTTTTCATTGGGCATTATTACACTTCAAGCTATCTAATTTTGCCGATCGCGATCGCCAGAAAGTCATTACGTCGATCACGACGGTAGTGGTTTTTGGGGCTATTGTGTTTCCCACATTGATTATTACGACTGGTGTTTGGGGCTTTGTCAAATTTTGGCTCATGCCCTGGTTGGTCTATCACTTCTGGATGAGTACTTTTACCATTGTTCACCACACGGTTCCTGAAATTAAATTCAAACCCGCCGATCAGTGGAAAGCAGGAGAAGCCCAACTCACAGGAACGGTGCATTGCGATTATCCTCGTTGGGTCGAAGTTCTCTGTCACGATATTAATGTTCACATTCCCCACCACATTTCGGTGGCCATTCCTTCCTATAATCTCCGCAAAGCCCATGCCAGCTTAAAAGAAAATTATGGCCCCTATTTACAGCAACGGACATTTTCCTGGGCATTAATGAAAGAAATCAGCGATCGCTGCCATCTCTATCATCCCGAACTTGCCTATCAAACCTTTGAATCTGTCGAAAAATAGCCATTTTTTTCAGTAAACTAAAGACGGATTAGGTTCATAAACCTAAAAGCTGAGGAATAGGAGATAATCGTCCTTAAAGGTCTCCTAAAACTCAGCTACTTTCTTTTATAGGTATGGTAAAATGATTGGTGAAAAAGTGTCCGAGATATTAAAAAAGGTGAATAAGTTTGTTTTTCAATTACGGGCAGGCTTCTCCCCGACAGCTAATTTTCTCTGCACGTCGATTCCCCATTAAGAAAGATCATGTCAATTTTTGTGGGCAACCTGCCCTTTGAAGTTACTGAAGAAGACCTATCCGAGGCTTTCTCCGAATATGGAAAAGTGATCAGAATTTACTTTCCCCTAGACAAAGAAACCAAGCGAAAAAGAGGTTTTGCTTTTGTGGAAATGGAAACCCCTGAACAGGAAGATACGGCCATCTCTACCCTAGACGAAGCTGAATGGATGGGCAGACAATTAAAAGTCAACAAAGCTAGGGAACGGGAGAATTCTTCTCGATCCTCTGGTGGTGGCCGTGGCCAAAATCGTAACCGTCATTAGTTCTAAAGTTCAGAAAATATAATTGATGTAATGGGATGCAAACTTCGGGAAAAATCATGCTAGTTCTCGAAGTTTTTCTGTATTTCTATTCAGAATGAGGAATCATTATGCTACGACCACGAACTGTTCGGGAAGGATCGGTAGGACTATTTGCCCTACTGGGGTTGGTGGTTTTAGGGATGGTGGCCGTTTGGTTACGCGGGGGAGGATTTGGCAAGGAAAGTTATCAAATTTTCGTAGAATTTGAAGATGCCAGTGGATTACAAGTTGGCGGCCCTGTGCGTTTTCGGGGAGTCAGTATTGGCAAGGTGACGGGTTTATTACCAGGCAGTAACGGCGTTAAAGCGGTGATTGATATTGTTTCTAAATCGGTACGGATTCCCAGGGCTTCCACTGTCCAGATTAGTCGTTATGGGTTAATTGGTGAGGCTTCGATTGATATTATTCCCCAGGAAAAGTTATCAGAAGCGGCCCTCGCGATCGCGCCTAATAGCAAAGAATGTCAATCGCAAAAACAAATTATCTGTGAAAATGACCGACTCACGGGAGAAGCGGGTTCTCAATTGGTCAATAGTTTGACAAAACTGAGTAATGTTTATAGCGATCCTGCTTTCGTCGGTAATATTGATAGCACGGTGCGTAATGCAGCCCAAGCCGCCCTTCGTATCGGCAAAATGAGCGATGAAATTGCTTTACTCTCTAAAACAGCCCGTTATCAAATTAGTGGCGTTTCTCGAACAACTGCGGCGATCGCGGGAGCGGCGGATAATGCGGGCCAGTTGACCCAAAGCCTCAATCGAGTGGTTCTGATGAATCAGGCAACCCTTGCTAAAACCTTAGCTGAATCCTCAAAATTGATGGGTAATCTCAATGCGATCGTTAACGAAAATCGGGGTCAGGTCGCTAGTACCTTGGGCAGTATTCAAAATACCAGCCAAGAAATTCAAGCATTAAGTCAAAATTTAGAAACCTCGGTTCAGCAATTAAATACGGGATTAGATGCGGTTAATACCGCGCAATTAGGGAAAAATATTGATGTATTAATGACTAACGCCAAAGAAACTTCTGAAAATTTGCGAAAAATTTCCGAAAATCTCAATAATCCAATGATTTTATTAACAATTCAACAAACCCTGGATTCCGCTAGGGCAACTTTTGAAAATGCTCAAAAAATTACGGCTGACGTAGAACAATTGACGGGCGATCCTGCTTTTAGGAATAATTTACGAAAATTAGTCGATGGTTTAGGCAGCTTAGTTTCTTCGACAGAAAGTTTAGAGAAACAAGTTTATGCAACCCAGGTATTAGAAACGGCTTCCTCTCAATTAAAGTATCAAATTGATGTTCAACAACGTTTAGCAACTTTTCAAGCGCAGGTTTTAGCCGTTACTCCTGTTAATTCAGAAAGTCCCACTTCCCCTTCTATTTCTCTTGAAAAAAACTCTACACCTGTCTTTTTAGCCCAGCCCTACTTAAAACCGTCTTCTACTCCTATCGGCGATCGCAAACCTTCTAAAATCAATTAGCTTAACTTGTTCCGTCCCAAAAACTCTTCCCTAACTCTAGAGTTGGGATAATTTGGACTGAGCTTGTTTTAATAAAGTTTGAGCTTCGGCGTAAACGGTTGTATTGGGTTGAACTTGTTTTAATTGGTCAATAATTCCCTGCAAACGGCTGATTAATCGGTTACGTTCATCGGGATTGGGTTTAGAGGGCAAAGAACTGATTAACTCCTGGGTCTGTCGTTTGGCTTCGGCGATCGCAAGAGTAGATTTTTCTTCGGTTTCCAGACGAGTTTTCACGACCCCCAATTTTTGGGTATAGTCGGCTAAATAGGACTGAGCCGCTAAATAATCGGGATCGGTGGAATCGACTTTTTGGAGGCGATCGATGGCATTAGACCAAAGAGTTTCAATTTGTTGCCATTCGGTCACGGTATAGGCTGATTTTTGACTATTTTGAGTCGCTAAGGCCGCAAACTGTTGGGCGGCGGCAATCATGGTTTGGGTTTGATTACTTCCTGCCACTGACCCAACAACTCGGTTAAAATCCCGTTCATAGTTGCGGTATTTCGTTGCTCCCGTTGTTCCTGCTAGGGTTTCTCTGGGTAATACGGTTAATTGATCTAAGGCCGTCTGCCAATCGGCGATCGCGTTTTGTTGTTGAGAAACATTGGTTGCCGTTTGGTAAGCTTGTTTGGCCTTTTGGAGATCGGTTTCTGCCGTTTGTAATTGGGTCAGGGCATTATTTTCCTGAAAAATTCGCGCATTCATCCGTCCTACCTGCGCCCGCGCTCGACTAAATTCATCAAAGGTAAAATTCCAGGAACAGCCCATAAAGTGACACATCCTCACGGGTTCATAGCCCAGGAACCAGACAGGAAGTTGATCGAGGTTTTCTTGAGCCAGTTTGACTTTTTCTGCCCCTAGCCCAATGTCCGCCGCACTGGTGGCCTGATTCACCAATTGATCCGCTTGTTCCACATGGGCGATCGCTTCTCGATAATTTCGATCCATACTGAGGTAACTGGGCAGAAGCAACATCGGCGCAATCCCCGCCACAGGACGACGAATCATGGGATAGGGCAAATTCACAAACCAAATCAACCCCGATAATCCCAGAAATCCCGCCGCTACTACGCCCCCAACTTTAGCAATCTTGGCAAATTTACCGTTTTTTTGATTGAGCTTGGCCGCTTTTTGCAGAATTTTCTCATC
>QBMS01000002.1:0-6700 GCA_003249095.1 Snowella sp. | reverse complement strand
CAGGAAACATATCCGTGATCAGTTGCACTAATTCAGGCTGAACCAGGGGCATTCCCTCTTGAATTGCCAACTTATCCAAACGTTTAACCACAATATCCCGTTGGATATCCAGATTTTGAGTTTTGGACTGCTTTTCAATTTCGGTTAATAATAATTTGCGGGCGTGGGGATTGAGACGCATCATCTTTTTGGGGGTAAGGCAAAAATGGAATCTCTGGAGGACTTATCTGTAATTTTATTGTGATTTTTCCTTTCAATTTTATGTAGGGGCTTAGTTGCTAAGTCCTGCAATCTATGGATTTGGGAACCAAACCCCTACGCAATTTTATAAAGATGTTTTGATCAGTGGATTTGCTATTAATCTTCAGTAGTGACCACAGATTCCGTTTCCGATGGGAGTTCTGATACCGTTTCAGCGACAGGTTTGGCAACTTTTTCGGGAATCACTTCAGGTTCAGCCAGTTTTGCCTGGATTTTTTCAAACCGTTCGGGCGCACTAGCCATTAAGCCTTCAAAGTTTTCTAATAACTCACCAGGATGATTTTCTAAAACTTTGGTGGAAAGGGAAATACGGTTCTTGATTTCATCAATTTCTAAAATTACAACTTGAACCTCTTGCCCTAATTTGAACACCGTATCCAGGGCATTAATGCGCGCACCACTGACCTGGGTAATATGAAGTAACCCTGTTACCCCATTAAGGTCAACAAACACACCGTAGGGTTGAATTTTGACAATTTTTCCTGATTGGAGAGTATCTTTTTCTAACTTGCCAATAGCGGCGGCCTGAATAACTTGTCGTTGGGAAAGGACTAATTTATTGTTTTCTTCGTTGGCTTCGATGATATTTGCTGTCAATAGACGACCAATTAATCCTTCTAGGTCATTTCTTTCTACCAAGTGCGATCGCGGAATAAAACCCCGTAATCCTTCCACATCCCCCGTTACTCCCCCTTTATTCACGCCCGTCACCCGAACTTCAACCGCTTTACCCGACTCCACCAGGGCCGTTACATTTTCCCAAGCCTGCTTGAGTTGCAACTGACGCAGAGACAGTAACACTTGCCCTTCGGAATTTTGTTCACTGGTCACTAAAAACTGCCATTCCGACTCTAAGGGCAAAACCTCTTGAAGATTAACCACATTCTGTAAAGAAACTTCTCCCAGGGGAATAAAACCAGGAGACTTGCCACCAACTTCGACATAGGCACCATCGGAAGTATGTTGAGAAACTTTTCCTCGCACAACCTGACCTTTTTCTGCATGATAGTCGTGCTGTTCTAACGCCTTTGCAAAGTCATCATGGGAAAAAGACGCTGAGGAATGGGATTTCGGAGTCATAGGGATGAATAATATTGTTAAGTAACCTATTTTAACAGGTTCTTAGGAGAATGATGAGAATGGGATTGTGGCTTAATTTTGCTTAATACTATAGACCGATCGCCGACTTTTTTAACTCTTTTTGAGATCATTGCTGGAAATTGGAGAGAGAAGATAGGGGTTTTCCAGTACCACCTCGTCTCACTAAGATTAATTCGGCGGCAATACTCACGGCAATTTCTTCAGGCGTTAAGGCTCCAATATCCAAGCCAATGGGGGCATAAAGATTGGAAAATTGGAGAGTTGAAATATCTTTTTTTTCTAGAATTTGTAATACAAAGCGGACTCTTTTTTTGCTCCCAATCATGCCGATATAGCGACAGTTAATTGGATTTTTAGACTGATCTTCTAATAATGCTTCCAAGGCTTCTAGGTCGTATTGGTAACCCCTAGTCACTAGGGCAACGTAGAGATCTCGATGGTCTTTTAATTGGTCTAAAACAGTTTTAATCGGATCAGTGAAAATTCTAGAGGCGATCGCGTAACGGGTAGAATTTGCCCACTCGGAACGGTCATCTTGGACGGCAATTTGAAAGCCAATAGAATAGGCAATTTTGGCGAGTTGTTCCCCCACATGGCCCGCACCGATAATTAATAATAAGGGCGGTGGAGTCAGGGTTTCGACAAAAGCGACTTCAGAAGATGGAAGAGGATCATTTAAACCCAAAAGATAGGGGGATTGGTCATTCGCAAACGGTGTAACGAGATTAATTGCTTGACCCCGTTTGAGCGTTGCTAATACGGATTGCAAAAGCGCGATCGCCGATTCTCCTGACCACTTTTCTAACCAAACCCGCATCTGGCCGCCACAGACCCCTTCTACTTTTTTAGAGGCAACTCCCGATAGATCAATTTCAACCCATTGTTTTTGTCCTGAGATTAAAACCTGTTGGGCTACCTGAATAACTTTCGCCTCCCCCGCACCCCCACCGATCGTACTAAATATTTCACCATTCCCCAAAATCACCATTTTTGCCCCCACTTCCCTGGGAGCCGAACCTTTTACCCCAGCGATCGTGGCCAGAACGGCCCCCTCTTCGTTTGAATTGCGAGTTAACAGTTCCGCTAGATATTGGTAGCAATCAATCGACATGGCGAAAAAATGGTGACGAGCTGAGTAAAATCGGCGCAGAAAGAGTCTGCTTATCAAAAAAATTCTTAATTAAGATACTACACCACATTTCTTGACTTAATGTATACAAGGATCGAAAATCAACAGAAATGAGTTGAGATAGCCGAATTCAGCGATTCCTATTTGCGAGGTCACTCCAAGCCTTACAATGGGAGTATCCCACAAATTTAATGCTCAATTTTAGACCAAACTAACGATACTTTTTGATTTTTCGCCTAAACCTACTTTAAACCCAAACAACATACAGCAGTTTGTAGTTACATCCCGTACAAGGTAAAGACATAATAGTATTATGTTCCTACAAAGTACAACGCAATTTGCTGTAATGCCTCCTAGCCCCTAAAAAAGCTACTGTGTACGTAAAGTTGTCTTTGGGGAACCCAGAATTGAGGGAAAGTCTTAACAATCTCAAGGTTAAGACTGAGGACGGGTGGTTACACCGTAGTTTAGAAAAAAATTGATGAGTATCAACGCAAAGTCGAAAAAGTGGGATAAATCTCTAAATCTAACTCTTTTATAAAAAATCTGATATGGATGATAATCTTCCCATTATTTATTTGTCTGGACTATTAATTTTGCTGGCGGGTCTCGCCGTTTTTGTGATTCGACAAATTATTAAAACGCGCAGTCTGGAATCAACTTTTGCTAAACTGCAACGGAAACTTTCTAATGAAAAGGGATCTTCCCAGGAATATTACGAATTAGGAAGTATCTATCTTGATAAAAAGCTTTATATCCAATCCGTTGGTTTATTTCAGAAAGCTCTGAAAGTTGATGATGGCATCGAACCTGAAAATAAAGCTTTAATTTATAATGCCCTCGGTTTTGCCTATTTTGCTCAGGAACAATACGATTTAGCGATTCGCAATTACAAAGAAGCCACCAAACTTTATCCTGAATATGTGACAGCTCTTAATAATTTAGGAAACGTTTACGAAAAGAAACAAATGATCGCTAAATCCGTAGAAACCTATGAACAGGCTTTAAAAGTTGATCCCAAAAATAATATTGCTAAACGACGCTCAGAATCCCTACGGAAGCGTTTAATTGAATCTAATTAGTCTGCATAGTATGCACTTTAGGAAAGCTTGGCATTTGATGGGAGATTTTTTAAAAAGTTGTTCTGCTATAAAGGCTTGTAAAAGAATTATGAACATGATCTCTAAGTACGAAGAACTCTGTCAAGTCTATGCCCAAGCTCGACAAGCCTCAGTCGAGTCTATTGAAGTATGTCAGGGATTTGCTGAGACTTTTATCGCGCAGATGGGTTTATATTTCCAATGCCCCATTGAAATTCCTAGTTATAGTTTTGATGAGCAGGGATCGATGCACTTTTATCCCGCTCTAACGCTTTATGCCGATCCTCTCAATCCCGATGAGCAACAATCAGAATTAGTAGTCGTTTCTATTGCTCTAGAAAAATATGAAGATTGCTTTGGGGTAACATTATTTCCCTGGGAGGATAGTTTTCAAATAATTGAGAATGAAGTGGAAACTTTTACGCCTGTTTATGATTATATTTTTGAAAAAGTCAAGGAATCCTACGCTAATTCGATGATTGCAGTCAATAATAATACGAATAAATCGATTAGAAATTTGGGTTGGGATAGTTAGATTTTTATTTGATAATAAATCCTAAGAGAATAATGGCGATCGCGACGATCAGTTTCCAAAGTTGGGGATAACTAGTAATGCTTATTTCATCATTAGCCATACTTTTTAATTCTAAATAGGAAGATAATCTCCGTCGAAATCCCCCTTGTATCTCCATAAGACTCTCTAACATTAAGACACCAGAGGAATGATGTTTAAATAATTTTTGCCAAACTTTTCCGAATAAATTGTGTCGAACAGGAATAATGGCTTTGTCGTCATGAAAATAAAGGGGTTTGCCCCAGAGAGTGCTATAACTGACGGCTTGCAGTTGACCCTGCCACTGTACCAAGCGACTCCAAAAAGGACTGGCATAGGGACTATAACAAAGGGACTGAAGATCGGTGTCAATGGGTTTTCCTGAAAATAGGGTCGCGATCGCAACCTGACAGAGTAAACCTAAGCCAATGCCGAAGAAAATAGGATTTAAGAGATGTAGAGCCATAAATTGAGGGTTGAAGAAAAAAATCAATCCTGCGATGAATCCTAATAAAGGAAAACTCACCAATCCTAATTCTAAGAAAAAGCTTAAATATAGAATGTTCCGATTAATATTGCTGGCATCCTGCTGCATTTGGGTCATATTTAATTCGGTTCGCAAGTCCATTTGTTCAGCGTAATGGGTCAATACTTGAATCCGTTTTCCGATGAGGGGATGGGAGGAAATTAATTCTAAAAAGAAAGACCAGGGATTGAGTAAATCCCAGAGCAAGAGTTTTCCCAAGTTTTGAGGGTTTAGTTGGCTTGTTTTTTCTGATCCCATTGAGGTTTTAGGGAAACAAACGCTAAAATTTTGCATTCCCACCAAAAATGGCGCGGCTTGAGTGGCATTGAGTTCTTGTTGAATACGAATGAGGGGAATTTTAACCAAAGCGCGGACTAGGGCGTTGGGATTCCCTGTATGGGTAATGGCAAAATGATCGGCGTAATATTCTCTCGTTCGAGATAGGTAGGTATTTAATAGATTATTTAACTGGAATAAACCATAGCAAGGTAGGGCTAAGATAAAGGCGATCGTGTGCCATGTTTTACTTTTTTGTGCTAATTTTTCACACCCTAGATAGAGGAAATAAAAACATTGTCCCCAACCCGAAACGAGGGTCATCACCCGAAAATCTCGGTTTAAAATATGTCCCAATTCATGGGTATAAATAACGGCAATTTCATCCTCGGTTAGACTCTCTAAAAGCCCCCGACTAACGACTAAACGAGCTTCATTTGCATTAATTCCGTAGGTAAAAGCGATCGGACGACCATCTTCAATAATCCCTAATCTAGGCAATTTAATGCGCTTTTCTCGACAAAAACGAAGTAGAAAGTCTCCTGTTTCTGGACTATAGCGTTGAATCTCATTAAAAGTTCCCCAACGAGTTTGATAAAACTGTTCTTGAATTTGATCAATCAGCCAGGTACTCAGTAAAAAAAACAAGCCGTTAATGAACAAACTTACTAACAGGGAATAAAGACCAGCAAAAACAAGGTTAGGGCGGAATAATAGCCAGGAAAAACTAAACAAAACAATAAAAACTGCCACAAAAGGAAAGATTAAAGTAATTACTTTTGCAAACTTGAGGCTATCCGCCACCCTGGGCATGACAATTTTGACATTTGTTTCATCGGCTCTCGGCCCATTAAAAAAGTATTGTTCCGTTGACCCCAATTCATTGCTATTTTTCTCGTCAATCGTCAAAATTTTGAATAGGGATCTAGCCCAGCTAGCAACCTCTTGATTGGGGCTATGGGCTAGGGATTGACACAGGGCGATCGCTTTCTCTTGTTCCCCCTGACCCCGATAGGCCCTGACTAAAGACATTTCCGCCTGAACAAAATAGGGAGATTCATTATCAGGAAAATATTTACAAAAGTTCTCTAGATAGGCGATCGCATCGGGATAATTTTGTCGTTGTAGGGATTGGAGACCCTTTTGCAGTTCTTCTAGGGATTCTTGGGGTGACATAATAGCAGAAATAAAAAGCGGAATAAGCTCCCCTAATTTTAGGAGATAATACATTTTTACCCAAATTTAAAGATATAGTGGTTAAATTTAATGACAGATAAATGCTCCACAACTAACTGTAAACCGTTCAATAGAAACTGGCACAGGATCTCTTTTAGAAAGAATATTGCAACTCTTCCGCAGAACATTAGTATTTTTCAAACCGCTGTAGGTCAAATATCTAGCCCCAATCCCGTGAGTCAGTATCGACGACATCCAGACCTGTTATTTCATCTCATTACGTCGCCCATTCTCTCAGATTTCGTGTAATATTTCTTTACAAAAAAGCAGGAAAAATTTTAACAAGATGTAACAAACAAATGGTTCCTTAACATTGTATAAAAGATACAGAAGGGTCATTACAGAAGAAACAAGATTTTATCATTGTGTTTTTCAGCCCCTTCAAGTTTATGAGATAAACTCAGAACCTTTCTCAGATTTCGTTAATGTTAAATTGAGAAATCCGAGAAAATACTGAAATTACACAGTTTACCCAAAAACCGTATTGGTTATTAAGGTGACTTAATTAACCCCCTAGC
>QBMS01000029.1 GCA_003249095.1 Snowella sp. | reverse complement strand
GTTAAGTCCTTGTCTTGTAAGGATTTCATTCTAATAATTAGACTGAACCAGTGCCTGCTTTAGTGACAGCCGCTCATTTATTGACTCAAAGAACTCGCAAAGATGTAGAGGCGCGTTACACTGCAAAATGGCGATTGGCTAAGTTATTATACGAAAAAGACTGGGGAAAACAGCAAATTATTGACTTGTTTGCGATAATTGATTGGTTAATGAACTTACCTCCTGACTTAGAAAAACAACTCTGGACTTCAATTAGTGAATTAGAGAGGAATGTCAAAATGCGCTATGTTACATCGGTAGAAAGAATTGGTATCGAACAAGGTATCGAACAAGGTGAAATGATTCTACTGCGTCGAATGTTGACGAAACGTTTTGGCGAGTTGCCTCAAGAGATAGAGATTCGTTTGAGCCAGGCTTCGATCGCTGATTTAGAGTTATGGGGCGATCGCATTTTAGAGGCACAAACTTTAACGGACGTATTTGATTAATCGATGGGTTTACGATTTGTCAGTTTAATCGCATTTTTTCTTGATCAAGAAGGGTGATCGCTTATGGATTGCTAGGTTTCTAGGGCGTATGATGAAAGAATGATTCAGCCCTTACCTACTGGACTTGTAAACCTGATCGCGGCGGGAGAAGTGATTGATTCCCTGGCCGCAGTGGTACGGGAATTGGTCGAAAATGCGATCGATGCAGGGGCGACCCAGCTCAGAATTCGGTTGAGTATTGAAGAGGGTTACATTCAAGTCGCAGATAACGGACGGGGAATGACCCTAGAGGAACTGGAAACCTGCGCGTTACCCCATACAACCAGTAAAATTCGTGAATTAGCCGACCTTTGGAACATTAACACCCTCGGATTTCGGGGTGAGGCATTGCATAGCCTAAGCCAGGTGGCAGAATTAGAAATTAAAAGTCGCTCTGCCGAGGATTTGAATCACACAGGTTGGCAAGTCCGCTACCATGACAACGGAAAAGCCCAGGAACCGATCAATGTCGCGATCGCGGTGGGAACCATTATTACCGTTACTGATTTATTTAAAAAAATTCCTCATCGTTTGTTGGGATTGCCGCCCGTTGCTCAACAATTAAAAACCGTGCAGACCTATATTCAAAATATGGCTCTCTGTCATCCCCAGATCACCTGGCAAGTCTGGCAAAAAGAACAATTGTGGATCGGCATCAGCCCCAGTCAAAACGCGCAAAAAATTTTGCCCCAATTCCTCAAAACTGTTAAATTTAGCGATTTACAGTCCCTTTCTCTGAAGATTGAAACCCTGACCGATCCCGTTTCCGTTGCAACCTTAGATTTGCTCATAGGCTTGCCCGATCGCTGTCATCGTCGTCGCCCCGATTGGATCAAAGTAGCCATTAATCATCGACCGCTTAAAATACCAGAGCTAGAACAAACCATTATTTCGACCTTTCATCGCACTCTCCCCCGCGATCGCTTTCCTGTGTGTTTCGTCCATCTTCAGGTGTGTCCAAGCCAAATTGACTGGAATCGCCACCCTGCTAAAACGGAAATTTATTTGCAATCTCTCCCTTTTTGGCAAGCTCAAATTACCCAGGCGATTAACCAAGCATTACACCTTAATCTAGATATTTTACCCGAAAATAGTCATCAACAACGAGTTAATCACCTTCTAAAAGCCGCAGAAGCCCAAGGAACCTATCAAGTCGATTCTACGACGACGGAACCCCCGCCCACTCTGGGATTAATGCCCCTAAAGGCGATCGCCCAAGTGAATAAAACCTATATTATTGCAGAACATGAATCAGGACTTTGGTTAATCGAACAACACATTGCCCAGGAGCGAGTTTTATACGAAAAATTGCAAGATCAATGGCAATTAGTGAACCTAGAAAAACCGATTATTCTGAATTCTTTAAGTCAAAATCAAATCGAAAATTTACAACATTTAGGCATAGAAATTGAATCCTTTGGAGAACAAGTCTGGGCCGTTCGCAATGCCCCCGAATTATTAGCCCATCGAGAAGATTGCGCTGAAGCCCTCATTGAACTTAGTTTAGGCGGAGATTTATCCACTGCCCAAGCCGCGATCGCCTGTCGAACCGCGATTCGTAATGGTATGACTTTAAACCTAGCGGAAATGCAGACCCTTTTAGACCAATGGAAAATCAGCCGTCATCCCCAAACCTGTCCCCACGGCCGCCCGATTTATTTATCCCTAGAAGAATCCTCCTTAGCCCGTTTCTTTCGCCGTCACTGGATGATCGGAAAAAGTCATGGTATTTAGATTAAAATGATTCATTTAATTTTTTTCAATAATTGTAGAGACATAATATATTATGTCCTCATAGCTATCTGATACCTTTTAATTCCAAATTTGCTTATCAAAACTCATAACATTATTCTAAAATTATGTCTGTTGTTTCAGTCGAACATTTAAGTAAAATCTATCCCGTCGCCGTCAAATCACCTGGAATTAAAGGAACCCTAACCGTACCTATCGAGAAGTAAAAGCCGTTCAAGACATTTCTTTTTCCATAGATACAGGAGAAATCGTCGGTTTTTTAGGCCCCAATGGAGCAGGAAAAACCACCACCCTGAAAATGCTCACAGGACTCATCCATCCTTCCCATGGACAGGTTAGGGTCGCAGGTTACGTTCCCTTTCGTCGTCAACCCCAATTTTTACAAAAAGCCAGTCTCGTGATGGGACAAAAACAACAATTACTCTGGGATCTTCCCGCCCTCGATTCCCTCAGAATTAATGCGGCAATTTATAAAATTCCTGACGATATTTTTGAAAAAAGACTTCAGGAATTAGCAGAAATGTTGACCCTACAAAAACAGTTAACCCAGCCTGTTCGGAAACTCTCTTTAGGAGAGCGGATGAAAGCAGAATTATTAGCGGCCTTATTACACCATCCCCAGGTGTTGTTTCTAGATGAACCGACCCTCGGTTTAGATGTTAATGCCCAGGCGGCCGTGCGAAATTTTTTGCAGGAATATAATGAACGTTATCAAGCAACGATTCTGTTAACCAGTCATTATATGGCAGATATTACGGCTCTCTGTAAACGGGTTTTATTGATTCACCAAGGACAATTATTTTATGACGGAGATTTAGAACAACTTTTAGAACGTTTTGCCCCTTATCGAGAAGTTAGGATAGAATTAGCTAATCTTGTCGCTAAGGAAAAATTAGAAGATTTTGCAGAAATTGAATCAATTGAAGGTCAAGAAGTCCGTTTTTTAGTCAAACGAGAAAAATTAACCAGTACGGTTTCTCGAATTTTAGCCCAATTAGAGGTAATTGATTTAAGTGTAACCGATCCTCCCATCGAAGAAGTTATTGGTCGTCTTTTTGAAAAAGGAAATACTAATTAATCTAGAAATAATTATTGATAAATTACATTTTTAAAACAGAAAAAATTGTGTAGGGACATAATATATTATGTCCTAATCCTATACAAAACTGAATTACACAATATTCTCTGAAAAAAACTTTTTTTAGGTTTATCCTTGACCAATTTAAGAATCAAGATAAAATAAAACCACGCAAATCAGCCGATATTACTGTTTATGACCCTTGGACACTCTTTCAAAAATAAAACCCTCATTCAAATTACACCCTATTTATTTCTGCTACCTGCCTTAGCCGTTTTAGGAATAGCCGTATTTTATCCCGCATTTCAAGCATTTTCTCTCAGTTTTACCCAGTACGACCTCGATTTAATCCAAGCTCCCCAATGGGTTGGTTTAAAGAATTTTCAGAAATTATTCAACGATAAAGTTTTTTGGCAAACCATTCGTAATACCTTTTTATACTTAATCGGCGTTGTTCCTATTTTGGTGATTGTTCCCTTGGGTTTGGCGATTTTAGTGAATCAAAAATTACGGGGAATTCGTTGGTTTCGCATTGCTTATTATACGCCCGTTATTATTTCGATGGTGGTTGCAGGTATTGCCTGGAAAGCTCTTTATGCCTCCGATGGAATTCTGAATCAATTACTGAAAATAGGGGGATTTACTGACGGAATTCCCTGGCTAACCAGTCCTGATTTGGCCCTTTGGAGTGTGATGTTAGTGACGATTTGGAAAGGGTTGGGCTATTATATGGTCATTTATTTGGCGGGATTACAGGGAATTCCCGTTGATTTATACGAAGCTGCCGCGATCGATGGTTCCGATGGTTGGCAGAAACATTGGGATATTACCATTCCGTTGATGCGTCCCTATTTATCGTTAGTTGCGGTAATCTCTTCCATTTCTGCCATGAAAGTGTTTGAAGAGGTTTATATTATGACCCAGGGCGGCCCGTTAAATCATTCCAAAACTGTTGTTTATTATGTCTATGAAAAAGCCTTTCAAGATCTAGAAATTAACTATGCTTCAGCGATTGGTTTAGTGTTATTTTTATTTATTCTAATTTTATCGATTATTAATCTCAAGATTTCGCGCAATACCCCTACTTTTTAAATCTTCAAATCATGAATCATTTTATTAATCAGTTACCTAAAGCTGAATTGCATATTCATATAGAAGGATCATTAGAGCCAGAGTTAATGTTCAAAATTGCTCAACGCAATGGCCTAACTTTACCTTTTGCTTCCATTGATGAAATTAAATCAGCCTACCAGTTTGAGAATTTGCAATCTTTTTTAGACATTTATTATGCTAGCGCGGATGTTTTAAGAACGGCAGAAGATTTTTATGATTTGACCTGGGGTTATTTAGAAAAAATTGCGACTCAAAATGTCCGCCATACCGAAATCTTTTTTGATCCCCAGACTCACACTGACCGAGGAGTTGAGTTTGCAACGGTGATCAAAGGCATTGATCAAGCTTTGCAGGACGGAAAATCACAATTAGGAATTTCTAGCCACTTAATTCTCTGCTTTTTACGGCATTTAAGTGCGGAGTCGGCAATGAAAACCCTAGAAAATGCGATCGCCTATAAAGACAAAATTATTGCAGTGGGATTGGATTCTTCCGAATTAGGTCATCCTCCAAGTAAATTTCAGGCGGTTTTTGAGCGGGCAAGAAATCAAGGCTTTTTAACCGTTGCCCACGCAGGAGAAGAAGGGCCAGCCAGCTATATTTGGGAGGCTATTAATCTATTAAAAGTTTCTCGCATTGATCACGGTGTTCGTTGTATCGAAGATGAAACATTAGTAGAATTTTTAGCCCAAAGCCGTATTCCCCTAACGGTTTGTCCCCTTTCTAATGTTAAATTATGTGTGTTTAAAACCATGCAAGAACATACATTGAAAAAATTATTAGATAGGGGGTTATGTATTACGATTAATTCCGATGATCCTGCCTATTTTGGAGGTTATCTGACAGAAAATTTTCAGGCAATTCAAGAGGGATTAGGCTTAACTAATTTAGAGCTTTATCAACTCGCTAAAAATTCCTTTGAAGCATCTTTTTTAAGTCCCATCGAAAAAGAAAAATTTTATCAGGAATTAGATTCTTTCATGGCTCAATATCCTAGCCAATAAATTATTGAGTGGGTCGATAAATCCAGAGGGTTCCCGATCGCAAACTATCTAGATTCAAATCACTTTTTTGCACTGTTTTTTTGATGGCAGGATCATTGCCAAAATTTTGATGAATTAATACCAGATGATTACCGTTAATTGCACCAATAATCGAGGTATGGTGGGTATATTGAACTTTTCGGGTTTTCCAAGAGCCATCGGGTTTGGTAATTTTTTCGTAGGTTGACACATCCCGAAACTGAATAATATCGCCCACCTCAACCCCTTGGATATCAATATTTTGGGGAGTTATGGTCGCAATCAACTTTCCCCACACATAATCCGCATTCACGCCAGTGGAACCAAAAGACTCCGATGTTCTCGCTCCCGCCGCTACCAATGCGTTATGGATTAAAAAGGCACATTCTCCATCGGCAATTTGTTGACCGAGATGGGCGATCGCGTAATTATAAACCTTACGATTGAGGGAGAGAGTCGTTTCAAACTCTGCACTAGCTTTTCTTAAAGAATTAGGGAAAGGAGCAGGAATCTCCTGGAGGCATCCCCCAACCGCTCCATTAATGATGTCATTACAATCCTGTGCTTGGGCTAAAACCGTTGTTTCTTTTACTCCCAATAAAACCCCTAAACTACCGCAGAGTATAAAAAGTCGAATACTGAAACGAGGAAATTTCATTTTTGTCTTGCTCTTGCTAGTAACAGGATGCAAATCTTTCAGTGAATTAATAGGGAAATTTTTTATCTTGTCGATAGATTTATCATAACTCTCTTTTGCCTATTCTTTATTATCATCTTTCTCCTTTCTCTCCCCCTTAGATTTTCTCTTAAACATTGTTCCTAATCCAATGGCAATCGCGATCGCTCCAGTCATTCTGGGTTCTGGCACGGCCTCGCTCGGAGTGTTCGACGTAGGAGTTTCTGCTTTTGATGAAGACAGTAAAGGATCACCACTACTCTGGGGAGCATTCCTTAAATTATGGAGTAATGTTGGGGGAGCTTGAACCGAACTTTCGGCAACTTTGAGAGGAGTTTCACTAATCTCAAGAGAACTCTCAGCAACTTGGGGAGAAGCGGCCACCTCTTCTATTGGATATTCGCTCGGCACACTTTCTGAGGAGGAAGAGAATCCCCACAAAGTACCCACCGCAGCCAACAGAGAAGAGAGCGGTGCGATCGCAGGAACAGAGACTCCCAGGGTTCCCATGCCCGTTAACATTTCAGGCATTAATAGGTTAGACGCTAAAAATTTGGGAGCATCAGCCGCACCAGGCAGATTCAACTTTTCCATCATCGCAGCTACTTCCTTAGGAGCTTTGCCTTCTTCTTCTTCGATTTGAGTATTGCCTGCCAGGGGATAAGTCCCTATCACATAATCATTCATACATTCCGTCGGTAGGTAAGCAATAAATTGTCCCTCTGGTAACTGATTGCGGGGCATCGTAATCCTAATCACATAATCATTCTCTGTTTTGACTTCAGTAACGTTTAAATTTTTACTAAACAAAGCTCCCGTTTTAATATGAGTCTTCCAATCAGGCGGAAAAAGCATCTTCGCGTCATAAGCCTTGGCTGATTTTAATCTTTTTATATAATCTGTCGTCGTTTTATTTCCAAAATGAAATTTGGCATTATTAACCGTTTTTACATCATGATAAATTCCTATTTTTTTTCCTGTAAATCGAACACCAGCCGTCGTATTAGGATAATACAACAGTAAATCTCCATAACCAATTCGTTTAGCTCTCGCTCGCGTTTCGGGCAAACCCCGTAAGGGGAGATTTGATTTGAGTTCAAAAGTAATATTTCCTTCTGTCTCAATAATCGAAAATCCAGAAATTTCATAGGGAGATTTCTTGCCAACGATGATTTTTCCCTTTTTCGTTATATAAATTCCATCATTCCGCGACTCGGTATAAATAGCAGGCCGAAGTTGTTGAGAGGATGTTGAGACAGGCATTTCGTATTGCGTTATTGGAGGAGGAGAGGAAATTGTCAACATGGCAGAAGACCTATACAAATTTTAAAAACTAGCTTTGTTTATTCAACAGATAAAAAAGAAAAATTCCCAGGAAAAACCTTCCAAACTCTTTTTAAGAGTCTGAAAATTAAGATTTTCCTCTTTTCCCTTCATCCCAGGGAACAGGCAACCCCAAGCAAAGGTGAATAAGTTGTCTTGTTATCTCCGAAGACGACCGAAGCCAGAAGCCAGAGTTTTAAGTAAATCATTATTTACTTAAATAAATTTAGGTAAGTAATAAGTCAACCATAATCTACGTAAAATCCGCTAACCGTGATCTAGATCTTGTTTTTTTTGTGATCTGGATCACAATTAATTATGAAATTTGATTTTTAAACCTAAATGAGCGCGATCGCCAATCCTTAAAACCTCTGAAAAACAAGGCTTAGACAATCTAGAGGGAATTAAGTCAAAGGATTGATCTTATTTTTACGGAATATCTCCTCACCCATACTGCTTAAGTATAAACACTTATTTTTCTTCCGTGAGTATTTTTTGGTTTACGCCACTCATTCTTAAGTATTTTCTGGGAATTGAATTTCTTACCTCGTCAATTTTCTCCGTATAGCTCGCCATATACGGTGAACAGAATTAAATGCAAAAAATCGCCTAAAACACTACCTTGGGCAGTCATTTAAGCGAAATTTTAAGAATGGTAAAAAATTATTTTTGAACCTTCATTGCGACTTTTTCAAGTACATCAACTAACACCCATTCACGCGAACTTCCATCAGCAGGAGGATTGGCGATGATTTCTTCCCGTACTCGCAATCTGTAAACGTAGCCCTGCTCATGTTTAAATCCTTTAATCCCCTGATAAAGCAACGTCCAATCATCCTTCATTGATTCCTTGATCTGCAAACATTGTTGAGGAGCGACTCCTGTGCAAGGGACAGTACGACCATTGACGTAAACGATTTTTTCGATAACTTTACTAGTTTTGGTTGGCAAAAACCTCAATACATTGTTCCCTGTTCCGCTACCATACTGGATTTCTAGTTCTCCTTTGTCGTTAATTTGGTAACGCTTGGCCGCACTTAGGGCTTGCAAAAATTCCTGTTCTCGCTTCATTAAGGTTTCAGGACAAGCCATGCGAGTAGAAGCGAGGGGAGATTTGACTTCAAATTGGTTACCTGTGACCTTAAAGCTTCCCATATAACGATTGCAACCCGACGAACCTGCTAGACGATTATTTTCGCTAAAAGTTAAGGTAATCGGTTTTTCTGTTTGCGGTAGGGATTGACCCGTTGCCATCAGTTGCCAGGAGGTATTCTCTAGAGCCATTTTCTGATCTGCGCTACCTGTCTTCAGGGGCGAAAATTTCAATCGTTTATTACGACTTCCCTCACGATATTGAATCTCTAGTTCTCCATTCGCGTTAATCTTATAACTTTTGCCTGCGCTTAGGGCTTGCAAAAATTGTTGTTCCTGTTTCATCAGGTCTTCGGGGCAAGCCATCATAGTCGAACCCAGGGGCGATTTGACGGAAAATTGGTTTCCCTTGGTGCTAAATGACCCCATGTAACGGTTGCATCCCGATGAACCCGATAGGCGATTTTTTTCACCAAATTCGAGGGTAATGGGCTTTTCTGCTAAGGGTTGAGCCTCTCCCAGGCTTGTGAGTTGCCAGGAGGTATTCTCTAGAGAGGTTACTTTTTGGGCAAGAATTGTAGAATTTTGGGTATTTTCCTCGGACATTTGGGCCAATACGGAATGACTAACCAAAGGAGTGAAACCGATTCCTGTTCCCAGGAGGAGAAGACTCATATTGGCGACTATTTTTTTTGAGAAACGCATATTTAATTTAAAATTAGGCTTTTTCTGGCTGAATGCTATCATTTTTATTTTCATCTAGTCTGGATAGGGCGGAGGATGAGATAATGACAATTCATTGATCGTCCTAATCTAGAAGATTAGACAAGATTTTATTCGATTTTTTGAAAATTGACGATGAAACCCTATCAGCAAATTTTAATCGAAGAGTGTGGTGATCCCCTATTGGCGATCGCCTTACCCAATATTGTCTTAACCGATCCACCTCCCTATCAGCAGTTAGGGGCAGATTATCAAGGCAAATCTCCCTATTGTTTGCGATCGCAGGTTATTGAAGCCCTAAAAAAAGCGCAAGAGTCTTTAGAACAGCGTTGTTCGGGTTGGAAAATTCAAATTTTTGATGCCTATCGCCCTGTGGAAGTTCAACAATTTATGGTGGATTACACCTTTGCTTTTTTATTACAACAAAAAGGATTAGAAGAGAAAGATTTATCGCCTACCAAGCGTCAGGAACTATTCACAGAGGTCTATAAAATTTGGGCTATTCCTAGCTACGATTTGGCGACACCACCGCCCCATAGTACGGGTTCAGCGATGGATATTACCCTAGTAGATTCGTCGGGAAATCTGGTTGATATGGGCGGAGAAATTGATGATCTATCGGACATTTCTCAACCGAATTTTTATGCGAATCATTCCGATCCCAAGTCCCAATTATTTCATAAAAATCGGGTTTTATTGAATGAGGTAATGGAATCGGCGGGTTTTTTACGGCATCCAGGAGAATGGTGGCATTTTTCCCTCGGCGATCAATTGTGGGCCTGGTTATATAATCAACGAAATCCCCAAAGCCCTGTGATTGCCCGCTATGGAAGGATATAGGAGTTAATAGAAATGAAATAGTGATCGCGGAGCAAGAATACCAAGAGGCTTTGCAGATTAGAAGAGAATTAGCGGCAGAGAATCCTGGTTCTTTTCTGCCTGATGTGGCCACAACTCTCAACAATTTGGCTGTTTTGCATAGTGATAAAAATGAAATGGCGATCACGTTGGACACTTAATCAGCTATTGATCTACCGATTAGATATGTTTGCTTATTCATGCTGCAAGTAAAATCTTTCAACAAGATCGACTATTAAATCGCATGGATCTTCACCCCGTTCTTTGATAAAAAGCATTTCCTTAAGATGTTCTTTAGTCATAAAAAGAATC
Organism: Snowella sp.; assembly: GCA_003249095.1. Lineage (GTDB taxonomy): Bacteria > Cyanobacteriota > Cyanobacteriia > Cyanobacteriales > Microcystaceae > Snowella. The sequence goes on along the minus strand of QBMS01000029.1, from coordinate 25,962 downwards.
ACTTTCTTATCGCGACTGTATATAGTATTTCGCTGTATATGAGCACCATTGCCAGGAAGTTTACTACATATCATAATCGCCAGCTTACCCATAGGTTCAGTCAAGTAATTATTAGTTTGAATCACTTCTTCATTTCCAATATCTGTTGTTCCATAGTTTTTAAATTCAAATAGTACCATCCTTGCTTCTAATTCTCGGAGTAGCAAACCCCAACCATGCTTTTCATCGAAATTGCGATTAGGAAATACAGCATCTCGCCGATTTGTACCAGAGTATGTGCGAGGCTGTACAATGGGTCTCACCAATGGCGGAACAAATAAAAATTCGAGAATTTCTGTACAGAGGTCTTCAAATTTTCGCCATCCGCTATCTCCAGCAGGACAGTTATCTAGTCGATTAACCAAATCTGTAATTCGGCTCATGAAGCATTACTTAAGCTAGGGGGAAAGTATTTAGAGACTAAATCAGTGTTTTGTAAGAGAAGCCGCTTCAATTCTGTTCCATCAATAACCCGTATCGGAATACCAATAACTTTAGGGACATCATTCACCCAATCAAGAGCAACAGAGGTAAGATTTCCATTAGTAACCAGAAGTGCTTTGTTAATTTTTGGATCACTTTTAGCATATCCAGCCAACTGTCTTAATGCTTCTAAACCTGCACGAGAATGGCGATAGAATTTAGTTTCAACAGCGTACACTTCACGAATTTCAGCACCAAATGGATCTTTTTGTCGGAACTCAACCACAGCATCAACTCCTGAGTCTCTTGGATGTATTTCTGGCTGTAAGTTAACAAAGCCGAGTTTCTCAAGAAGATCTACAACCAGTTGCTCAAAAGTTTGTGCAGATAGTTTCTCAAAATCAATTTTTGGAGTAAATCTTAAAGCCTCTGCAAGTTTCCCTAAATTTTCTTCAACCCCACTTCTCATATCAAAGTATTGATATACGGCAAGAGGTGAAGGAATATTGCAGTCTTCCAAAAGCACGGGCAGAAAAGTAACATCTCGGCTTTGAAGTTCTTTTAATATAACTTCATGAGTCATCCAAGAAGATTGAACTGAATGCTTAGACAATAAAAGCAGAAAATAAGCACTAGCTGAAATAGCAGTGCGAATCGATTCAACCCAATGATCTCCTGGGCGAATTTCATCTGCATCTAACCATACGTTGATACCCCGTGAACGTAACCCCTCCACAATTACTTTTGCATCCATACTGTCTGCACTTGCGTAGCTTACGAAAACTTGTGGTCTTTGTTCCGAAATGGGTTCAAGAGTGGTCATATTCAATCCCTATGGGAAAGAGGAGTATTGATGTAGGTATGTTAGGACTAGCTTTATCTAGAAGCTTAACTCATTGCCAATAACAACGCTTACGATTCTGCAATCTAAAACGTAATTGTTCTGGCCCAGGGCTGAAGTAGCTAACTATAGATTATACGGAAACTTTTCATGTATCACGCCAAATACGGATTCTGTTAAACATTTATCTTTATATCATCCCCCAGAACTTAAAATGTACTATTTTGTAAACTCCTCGCTTCCCTGAAAACTTTTCAGCAACGAAGAAACGCTTCCCACAATATCAGCGATCACGTATATCTTCATGCAAAGAGAGAAATTATTCTAAATTAATCAAAGGTAATCACACTGCGAATCGATTCTCCTTGGTGCATCAACTCAAACGCATCATTAATCTTTTCCAACGGCATCACATGGGTAATCAGATCATCAATATTAATCTACCCATTCATATACCAATCCACAATTTTCGGTACATCTGTCCGTCCCCTGGCACCGCCAAAAGCTGTTCCCTTCCAAACTCGCCCTGTTACCAATTGAAAAGGTCGCGTGGCAATTTCCTCCCCTACCCCCGCAACGCCCACAATCACCGAAACTCCCCAACCCTTATGGCAACATTCCAACGCCTGACGCATCACTTGCACATTGCCAATACATTCAAAACTGTAATCGGCTCCCCCCTTGGTTAAATCCACCAGATAGGAAACCAGATCGCCTTCTACTTCTTTGGGGTTAACAAAATGGGTCATGCCAAATTTTTCCGCTAAGGCTTTTTTAGCAGGATTGAGATCCACCCCGATAATCATACTGGCTCCGACCATCTTTGCTCCTTGGATCACATTTAAGCCAATTCCCCCTAAGCCAAAAACCACCACCGTTGCGCCCGCCTCGACTTTGGCCGTATTAATCACCGCCCCGATTCCCGTCGTTACCCCACAGCCGATATAACAAACCTTATCAAAAGGTGCATCTTGGCGAATTTTCGCTAGGGCAATTTCTGGAACAACCGTATGGCTGGCAAAGGTAGAAGTTCCCATGTAGTGATGGAGTTTCTTACTCTGATAGGAAAAGCGGCTAGTTCCATCGGGCATCATTCCCCTTCCCTGGGTGAGTCGGATGGCTTGACAAAGATTGGTTTTAAAACTCAAGCAATAATCACATTGCCGACATTCAGGGACATACAGGGGAATCACATGATCTCCTGGCTTCAGACTAGTCACCCCTTGCCCGACTTCCAGTACAATTCCTGCGCCTTCATGACCGAGAATGGACGGAAATAATCCTTCAGGATCGGCTCCCGACAACGTATAAGCATCCGTATGACAAACCCCTGTGGCCTTGATTTCCACCAGCACTTCCCCCGCCCTTGGCCCCTCTAGTTGGACGGTTTCAATGCTTAGGGGTTTTCCTGCTTCCCAGGCGATCGCGGCTTTGATGTCCATAACGTAGGTCTTGAATAAAATAAATATGATAGTTTCTTAAAAAAATATTTTAGACAGCCCCAGTGTTAGACCGTCTAAAACATCTAGATGACAAAGAGAATTTTAGTCAGAAGAAGACTTTTCAGAACTAGGTAGATCCCAATTATCGAAGGAGAGTGAATCATCTCCAAACAACTCTTCTAATCCCTCTTGGCTCGCTTTCGGGGCTTGACTATCCACCGAATCAAATAGCTCATTGATATCAGATGAGGCGGAATCATCGGGAGTAAATAAATCTCCGAATAAATCATCGGATTCATTCGATCCTAAACGGTTGAGATTATCATCATCCGTTTTCAGCATTTCTAAAAACTCAAGATCGGATTTGTCGGCTTCCGAATCAAAAAAATTGATGAAAGGCGCATTCTCTTCACCCGCCAAGGTTTCAGACATATTGGCTAAATCTCCAGTTTCTGGCGGAAACATATCCAATAGTTGAAGATCATCGTTCAGGGTCTCTTCCCCCAAAAAATCGGGCAAAGCGGGATCTTCCGTGTCCATAAAGGAAGAAAGTTCTTCGGCTTCATCCAGGGAGGTTTCCTCTGTTTGCAACATAGAAAGAAAATCTAGTTCAGAGTCCGTCGAGGTCTCTAACAAAGCGTCTTCATTTTCAAAGGAAGGCAATTCAGCTTCTATGGGTGAATCAAAATCTTCGCTTAAATCCCTTAAATCTAAAGAAGTATCAGGAGTTTCAACCGTTTCCTCTAGGGACTGAATCGGTTCTTCTAACAATTGGGGGGATTCGGTTTCTGTCCAACTGGCTAATTCTGTTCCGCCCAAAAGCTCTTCTCCCAAGGAAGCATCAGCCCAATTGTCTTCGGGACTTTCTTCAGAGATTTCAAGGGAAGATTCGGCAACAAGTTCCTCGGTAATTTCTTCGGAAACAGGCGCGGGTTCGGCATTTGTCCAACTGGATAGATCTGCTCCATCCAGAAGATCTTCTCCCAAGGAAGCATCAGCCCAATTGTCTTCGGGAGTTTCTTCAGGGATTTCAAAGGGAGATTCGGCAACGAGTTCCTCGGTAATTTCTTCGGAAACAGGTGCGGGTTCGTCATTTGTCCAACTGGATAGATCTGCTCCGTCTAGGAGATCTTCTCCCAAGGAAGCATCGGCCCAATTGTCTTCGGGAGTTTCTTCAGGGATTTCAAAGGGAGATTCGGCAACCAGTTCTTCGGTAATTTCTTCGATAGCTGGGGGAGTTTCTGTCCAGCCCATCATTTCAGATTCTGTCGCAACTTCTTCTGCTAGGGGTTGATCGGCCCAATTTTCTGCGGGAGTTTCTTCACTGATTTCAAAGGGAAATTCGGCAACAGGTTCTTCAATAGCTGGAGGAGTTTCTGTCCAGCCCATCATTTCAGAGTCGATCGCAACTTCTTCTGCTAGGGGTTGATCTGCCCAATTTTCTGCGGGGGTTTCTTCACTGACTTCAAAAGGAGATTCGGCAACGCTTTCTTCACTGATTTCTTCTATAACGGGCGATTCTTCTATAACAGGCGATTCTTCTACAACGGGGTTTTCTTCCTCTTCCCGATCAAGAAAATTAGAGGTTGCCCAACCCGCTAACCCTGCGGCCCCTGCGATCGCGGCGGCTCCCATTGCGGCTCCTTGCCAACCACCAGATTCAGTTGTTTCGGAAGAAGTCGGAGAGGAAGTGTCAAACGCTTGAACAGGAGGAGTTTGTTGAAGTTCTTCTAGGGATTGTTGATAGGATTGTTGTAATTCTCGGATTTGAGCTTGGTAGGATTGCTCGATCGCGACTTTTTCGTTGTGATGATTGGCTTGTAATTCCTGAATCTGAGCTTGATAGGATTGCTCAATTTGTCTAGTGCGGTCTTGGGAATCGGCGAGGGCAGCAGGATTTCCCTGGAGTTTTTCAGCCTCTTGTAATTGCAACTCATAGGACTCCTCTAAATTACGGAGTTGCCCCTGATAGGAAGCCTCGACGGATTGGAGTTGTTGGCGAGCATTTTGGAGTTCCTGGGCGTGGATGGACTGTTGCGATCGCAGGGATTCAGTGTCTTCAAGGGCCCGATTCGCCCGTTCCAATTTTTTTTCTGAACTTTCGAGTTTACGCTGGATCTGCTGTAATTTATTTTGGAAAAAGAAATAAGCAATCGCACCGCCGATTAATAGACCAATTAGTCCGAATATAAATGGCATAAAAAAAAATCTCCAGATGTCTCCAAAATGATAATTAAAAATGACGATAAACCTAATATGCCCCAAAACTAAAATTAAGTTAGCATCAACTCCCCTCTATTTTCCATATTTCGTCCAGATTTTATTGAAAATATTAGGAATATTTAACAAAATCTTTATTTTTATCGCGGTATTTTTTGGGAGAGAGAGCCAGAAACAGCCACAAATTTCTAGGGTTTTTAGAATTTAATGACAGTCACTCCCTCAATTTAGGCTTCAGATTGGCTTTCTCGGTAGGCGGCATAAACCCCCTGAACGTTATACCAATTGAGAAAAATGCGGGCGATTTCTAGGGCAAGTTGGGGCCGCTTCTGGTTAATCAACCATTGTAAAAGGGGAGCGAGGGTTCGTTCATTGAGGGTTCCTCCCAGGGAAAGTAGCCCCCATAATACCCGATGTAACCAGGTCATTTGTATCATCAAACGCACTTCCCAGGTGGGATGTTTTTGATAAAATAAGACTCCCATCCGTCCTCGTTGGATTTCCTGGTCGATTAATTTGGGGATTTGCTCTAGGGTAAAGGGAGGATGCCAATGATAACCAACGGCGGCGGGACATTTGACCAGCTTTAGCCGTAATTCCTTTAATCTAACGCCTAATTCTAGGTCTTCCCAGCCATAAAGTTGAAATCGGGTATCAAATAAACCTGCTTGTTCTAGCCATTTTTTCGCGATCGCCACATTGCCCGTTGCAAAGTAAGCCGCCGAAAAATCAGTAATTTTATAGGGTTCCGCCGTCGGATTTTCAAAATTACAAGTATTAATCACCGCTCCGTAGGTAAAGAGGCGATCGCTATTAAGGGCTTTTTCTTCTGTTTGTAAAGCCGTTGCATGGGACTGTAAAAACTGCTCCGTCACCACCAGATCGCTATCAATAAAAATGATCGTATCGCCCTGGGCCTGCTGAACGCCCAAATTTCGAGCCGCCGAAGGGCCTTGATGATTTTGTTCATAGGTAACAACGTGGGGAAATTCTGCTTGGTGAGCGTTTAACCATGTCAACGTTCCATCGGTAGAGCCGTCATCAACCACAACGACTTCATAGTTTTCGACCGTGTGATCGGTTAACCGTTGATTCTCTAAGGCTCTCAGGCATTTTTCTAAAATTGGCTGGCGATTATAGGTGGGAATGACGATGCTAAAAAACATTTGACGTTTAAAACTAGGTCAAAACCATCTTACTCTGTAGATAATGATGATCACAATAATCTTTTTTTGCACCCTAAATTCCCCAATTCTGACGCACTTTCAATCAGTGATTCTCTTTAAATTAGTAACAACTAAGTAGCTGGTTAAAATTAAACTGACAATCCATTTTGCCCTCGATCCCCCCTGCCCCCCTTGATAAGGGGGGTGTCCGTAGGACGGGGGGATTCTATCTTTTTAACAGCCATCTATTTTAGGATCGAATTTGCTCTAGCAATTGGTAAATCGCGGGTGCGTCCTGGGCATTGGGTGACAGTTGTAGATAGGTTTCTAGATCCACAATGGCGTGTTCCCCGTCTCCCATTTGATAATAAAGTAAACCGCGATCGCGTAGCTCTGTTTCCGAGTCTGGCAAGAGGATTAACAATGAATTAATTACCTGAAGGGCTTTTTCATAGTGATTATGATTCACATAAATAAATTTTAAATTCGTGAGCATTCGGACTAAAATTTGTCGATTACTAATGGGGGCTAAAAAAGCTGGCTCTAATTTGACAGGCTGTTGATAAACCTGTTGTAATCGGGTTTCGCAATCCTCTGGAAATAAAATTTCTCCCTGATTAAAAGCATCGACAAAAATTCCCGCATCTTCAAAATTGGGACGAATCAAAAAATGACCAGGCATCCCGATTCCCACCATTGGAAAATTCAGGCGTTGGGCAATTTCTAAATAAAGAATTGATAAACTAAGGGGAATGCCCAGTTTACGATCTAGAACTTCATTCAAATAACTATTACGGGGATCATAATAATCACGAGTATTGCCTGTAAATCTTAATTCTTCAAATAAATATTGATTAATCGTTTGAATGATTTTTAAAGGATAGGAATTCTCAGGAAGTCTATCTCGTAAAACAGACGCGATCGCATCCAATTGATTTAGATAAATATCAGGATTAAGCTCAGGATATTGAGTCTGGGCAAAAAATAAATTCGCTTTAGCTAAACTAATTTGATCATCGGGTTGATTAACCTCTAAAACAAATGCCTTCATCAATAATCTCCTCCTGAGCCATACTGCCAAGCTTCTAAGCAACGTTGATAGTAATAGTGTTGCTGTGGACTAAAATTTTTCGTGAATGGTTCCAAGGATTTTGCCAAGGGATAAAGACCACTATAGGCCGCAAGCGTTAAATAATGAAAACTCCAATCAATTAAAGGATTTAAACCGACCTGGGGCAAAAGGGGTAATACTAAGCCTGGATTCACTAGGGGTAAGGTTTTAGACAAAGCCGAAAATTGAATCACATCCTGTAAAAACGGTTTTAAAACATCATCTCCTAACCGATCCATAACTTGAAAAACTCCACTCATTAAATCGTTAATTTGATTGGGTTTATAGGTTTGATCCATGCCCACACTCATGGTCTTTTGAAAGAGCCAAGTGACAGAAATATTCGGTTGATAGGGTTGGAGTAACGCTAATTCCTTGGGATTTAAACTATCACTATTTAACGCTTCATCAATGCCCTCTGTTAAGCGTTTTAAATGTCTAACCATCGCTCCAAATCCTCCAAAACTGACAGGAGATTGTCCGCCCGCACTGTCTCCGATCGCCAATAACCGAGCATAGGGAATTTTTAAAGGACTGTTTCGATAGGCAGGAAAGAATCCCCAGAGAAATCGTTCAAATTTAAGCGGTTCTAATTCGCAATTTTGATAGGTTGGTAATAATCTGAAATACTCTTCCATAAAAAATTCTAAACTAAAGCGATCGCGGTGAGTATCGAGATAGGTAAATAAATAGGTTGTACGTCCATCCCTGGCAGGAAAAGCTTCCCAAAAATATTGACACTGATTCAAAATAGGCGTAACTGTCGCGATCAAATCTCCTGTTTCATTTTGGGGATAATTTTTAGCACAACTGCCCACCACTAAACAAACACCGTCGGGTTTTTGTCCGTTACGAATTTGTTGAACAATGGGGGAGAAATGACCCATTCCATCAATCAATAAACGACTGGTTAATTTGGCCGTACCGATATCAATCACGACTCCATCGGGACAAATTGTTGCACTTTTAAAGGCTGTATTTTCTAATAATTTACCCCCTGAGGTGATAAATTTTTGCTTTAAAGTTTCTAATAAATAGATCGGATCAACGCCAATATTTAAAACATCTTTTACCCACAATTCGTATCCTTCAAAAAAACTAATTCTGGCGGGATTATATTCCGTTGCGATCGCCTGCTCCAGTTCTGCTTCTGTTAATAAATCTAATGCTAGAAATACTGTTAGTTCATGACGAGAAATATTCCATTCTTGTTCTCTACCCCGCAAAATCCCCCGCTCAATCAGGGCAACTTTCCAGCCTTTTCTTTGTAGAGCAGTTGCTAGTAAAATTCCTAATGTTCCTCCACAAAAAACTAAATCAAACTCTAGATTGCCGAGGTTTTCTGAAGATTGATTAATTACCGTTGAGGGCGTAGCATTTTCATTGCGTAAATCATACCAACGCCGATCCATTTGGCGCAGATTTTCGAGGGAATGATTCTGAAGTTGGGAAAGCAATATTTCGGTTAAGGTCATTTTAAAAATGATTTCAGGAATGTGTAAGTAATTATTAAGCTGTCACAAATTTAGATTGCATCATGATTTTGTTGAAAGTCTTGTAACAAGGGGTTTAAGCCCCTTACCTGTATCTGTTTTAGATGATTAACAGCTTATTGGATGAAAACAGTATCAACAAAAAGAATTTCGCATAATTCCCTATTTATAACAGGAGTCAATTCCCTCTGGGGATAATCCTGAATATTTTTCTTCAAAATGCAAAAAACAGGGGAGTTTACGGAACTAGCCCCTGAATATCAGTTATTTTAAAAATTTCTAAGGATTAATACAAAATTCACTAATATCTAAACGGGTTTCTCCTTGACCAGGCACCCAGACCACCCATTCATTCTCTGATTCCTGACACAACAGCAGGGCTTGATCGTCAGCGAATAGATCTTCGGCTAAGAGTTGTACCCACGTTTGATCTTCTGCCTTGGGAGCTTCTCCTGTCCAATTAAGGGGAAGATAACACCATTTTGCTTGGGATTGGGAGCGATTGTTGATTAAAGCTTGCATATTTCCCCTCTTTTGATTGCTGAATGACTCTCTTGAGCGTTACTAACTTGATCCGAAATGTTAAGACAATTCACACATTCTGTATAAAATGCTACATAAAATCGAGTGGGATCGTCAAGTCAACGTTTTATAACTTAATGATCGGCGATCGCCTGGGCGGTTTCAGGAGGATTTACACAAAATTTCGTCACAGGAGCAATTCATAAATTACCCTTACAGTTTGCTTTTTTTGCGTAAGTTCTATCCAGAAATCAATTCCCTTCCTTCGTCTCTTGATAAATTTCCTTATAATAAAGTTACGCCCTGAAGTTTAAGATTCTGTGAGTAAACGTAAACTTATTTCCAAAAATCCCTTTTTGTTTTGGCTCAATGACCAAGCGTGTTTTGCTGCGGCGACGATGGTGGTGGCGATCGCTTTGGGTTTGATGATGACCAAAAATGTTAAAAATTCCTTGACGATGGGACTGGTTGCAGTTACCGCCGCCTACGGGGGAAATTGGGTCAGAGAAAAACGGCTTTATTACGGACGAAAACGACTTAAAACCGCATTAGTGAAAGAAATTTGGGGATTGGAAGAACGCCTAGAAAATTTAGAAAATTATGAATCTCAACTTTACCAAGCGATCGCTTCAGCCCAAAGCTTTAATCAAAATATGGAAATAGAGAGCAATCGACTGAAAACGGAACGATTTTATTTGGTGGATCATATTTCTAACTTACACCAGAGACGGGACGAATTTTATCAATTGTTTGCCCAACTTCAACCCCAAAAACAAAAATTGGAGACGGTCTTAGCTGAACTATCCAACAAAATTGATCAAGCTAACTATCAAAAAAAATCCTTAGAAAAACGTCTCGTTGAAACGAATTATAATATGAAACTGATCGAAAATAGTTGTGGTTTCATTCGAGAAGAATTAGAACAATTACAAAGTGATATCCTCAAAAAAGCCCAGTACAAAGAAGAACTAAAGCAAGAAATTCAGGAATTAGAGAAAAAAACCTCCCTACGAGCAACGAATTTAGATGAACTAATGACCGCAGAAAATCATCTCCAATCAGAAGTTCAGAATTTTATACAATCCAAAATAGAATTAGAAAAAAAGTGCCAAAACCTACAAAATAATTTAGAAATTTATAACCAAGAAAATAATCGTCTAGCTCAAATTCTGTTGGAAAAACGTCAGGAAATTCATTCCCTAGAAACCTGCTTAACCTATTTAAAAAATGAATACGATTATTTACAAACAGATGTTTTAGAAGCACAAAATCAAGTTGTTATTTTAACCGAACACCAACAGCAAATGATCACAGGAAAAGATTAAAAAATAAAGGGAAATATTGAAGATTTTAGGCATAATTATGAGGACTGGATGAAAACGGGGGATAATAGATCAAAGATTTTGTTGAGTATTATTTTTAGGATAATTAAAGACCATGACTCATGATGCGTTAATTCCAGTGGTCGTCAATGGGGCGGCGGGGAAAATGGGACGAGAGGTGATTAAAGCCGTTGCTAAGGCGGAAGATATGATGCTTGTGGGGGCGGTTGATGCCAATCCTCATATCAGAGGACAGGATATTGGCGAAATTGTCGGTATTGGCCCGTTGGAAGTACCAGTCTTGGATGATTTACAAAGTGTTTTGGTGTTGGCGACCCAGGAGAAAATTCAAGGGGTGATGGTGGATTTTACCCATCCCGATGGGGTTTATGAAAATGTTCGTTCCGCGATCGCCTATGGGGTGCGTCCAGTGGTGGGAACAACGGGATTAAGTGCGAAACAGATTGAAGACCTGACAGAATTTGCGGATAAAGCCAGTACAGGAGTTTTAATTGCGCCTAATTTCGCGATCGGGGTTTTATTGATGCAACAAGCGGCGATCCAGGCTTCTCAATATTTTGACCATGTAGAAATTATTGAATTGCACCACAATCAAAAAGCCGATGCACCGAGTGGAACTGCCATTAAAACCGCAGAAATGTTAGCAGAGTTAGGCAAAACCTATAATCCAATGTTAGTTAATGAAAAAGAGATTATTACGGGAGCCAGGGGCGGCTTAGGCCCCGAAAATATCAATATTCATAGTATTCGTTTACCTGGATTATTAGCCCATCAAGAAATTATTTTTGGGTCTCCTGGTCAAATTTATACGTTACGTCATGACACGACTGACCGAGCTTGTTATATGCCAGGGGTTTTGCTAGGAATCCGTAAAGTGATTAATTTAAAAACCTTGGTGTATGGCTTGGAAAAATTGTTATAAATGTGAGTAAAAATTGATGGAAAATGATTTATTGTAATGCGATCGCCCCATCAAGTTAAGAATCTGGGGAAAAAATCAATTAAAAATCCCCCAAAATTCGAGGATCGAGGGGGATTAATAAGTTTATTTAACAGAAAAGTCCTGAAAGTAAGCCTAGCGTTTAGCCACCTTTTGTTTGCTGACTTTGCGTAAACGAACCGACTTTGGTGTAACCTCTACCAACTCATCCGAGCCGATATATTCCAAAGCCCGCTCCAGGCTCATTTCAATGGGAGCTTGTAATTGCACCAATTCATCCCCTGTTGCTGAACGGTGATTGGTCAATTGTTTGGCCTTGCAAACATTCAAATCTAAATCCTGGGGACGGTTATGTTCACCAATAATCATGCCGCGATAAACTTTCGTACCAGGCGTGATGAAGAAAACACCCCGATCTTCTGCGTTTTTCATGGCGTAGAAAGTTGCGGTTCCTTCTTCAAAGGCGGTAATAATCCCGTTGTAACGGGTTTCCACCGTTCCCGACAGTTTCCGATATTCCAGAAAACTATGGTTCATGATGCCTTCACCTCGCGTCATGCGGATGAATTCACCCCGAAAACCGATTAAGCCCCGCGCGGGAATAATAAACTCTAGTTGAGTACGATTATTCGTGCCTTTTTGCATATCCTGCATTTCACCCCGACGTTGATTCAGTCGGTCAATACAAGATCCCACAGCCGCTTCAGGAACGTCTAAGACTAAATATTCAAAGGGTTCACAGGGCTGGCCATTGACTTCGCGGAAAATTACCTGGGGTTGGGAGACCTGAAACTCGTAGCCCTCGCGACGCATGGTTTCAATCAAAATCCCTAGATGCAATTCTCCCCGTCCTGAAACGAGGAATTTTTCAGCAGAATCACTGTCTTCCACCCGTAGAGCCACATTGGTTTCTAATTCACGGTGGAGGCGATCGCGGATTTGGCGAGAAGTCACAAATTGGCCTTCTTGACCTGCAAAGGGTGAATCATTAACGGAAAACGTCATTTGTAGGGTTGGTTCATCAACTTTAATCAAAGGTAATGCTTGGGGATCATCCGCACTGGTCAGGGTTTCACCGATATTCGCATCTGCAAAACCTGCGACCGCTACAATATAACCCGCACTAGCCTCTTCCATTTCGACTCGTTGTAAACCAGAGAAGCCTAATAACTTAGTCACCCGACCTTTAACGATGTCTCCCGTATCTTTAACCAGGGCGACCTGTTGACCCGATTTAATGGTTCCATTGTGAATCCGACCAATGATAATCCGTCCCAAATAGTCGGAATAATCAAGGGTTGTCACCTGCAATTGGAGGGGTTTAGTAGGGTCTCCAGCCGGGGGCGGAACGTGGTGTAAAATCGCTTGGAACAGGGGAGTCATATCAACCCCTTCATCTTCTAAAGAGTCTTTCGCGTAACCTGCTAAACCCGAAGCAAAAAGGGTCGTGAAATCACACTGGTCATCGTCTGCGCCTAATTCCACAAATAAATCAAAAACTTTATCAACGGCTGTGTTGGGATCAGCACGGGGGCGATCGATTTTATTGACGACCAGGATCGGACGTAATCCTTTTTCTAAGGCTTTTTTCAACACAAAGCGGGTTTGGGGCATGGGGCCTTCATTGGCATCCACGATTAGGACGCAACCATCTACCATTCCCAATACCCGTTCAACTTCTCCACCAAAGTCCGCGTGGCCTGGGGTATCAACAATATTAATGAGGGTGTCTTGATAACGAACGGCGGTATTTTTAGAAAGGATGGTAATTCCCCGCTCTCGTTCTAGGGCATTGGAGTCCATGACACAAATCGGAACGTCTTCCCCTTCGCGAAAAATGCCGGATTGTTTGAGGAGTGCATCAACTAAGGTCGTTTTACCGTGATCGACGTGGGCGATGATGGCAAGATTGCGAATGGGAAGGGACATATAGACTCTGGAGGTACGTTTAGGAGTTGTTAGTAATATTTTGTAACGATTCTAACATATTAGGATGACAAGTTGACAGTATTGAAGTTAGAGGTTCTTAACTAATGCGTTTGACTCAATGGAAGATTAGCCGATCGCCGCTAAAATTAAATCCAAGGCTTCCCTCAAATTATTGACAATAAAATCAGGTTGATACTGCTCTAGGCGATCGCGATCGCGGATTCCCGATAGCACACCGACAAAGGGAATGTCATAACTTTTGGCCGCCGCAATATCTGCTTCCGTATCCCCCACCATCCAGACGTTTTCACAGGGAGCTAATTCCTCTACGGCTCTGGCCATTAAACGGGGCTTGTCTTCTACGTCCGTTGTCTTGACATAATCATTACTCAAGCAATAACGCTGTTGAGGCGCAAAAAATCGCCCTAAATCATAATTCTCTAGGGCCGCATCTAGTTCTCGAACCCGCCGCATGGTCATTACCACTAAATCAATGTCTAGTTGTTGAATTTTTTCTAAGGTCGCGATCGCGCCAGCTACGGGTTGGTCATAAACCAGATAAGGAAGCGTATGAACCGTTTGACGGCGTAAGTGGGTAAATTTTTGGGCTTGTTCTGCCTCTAAACCCGACATCAATCCAATTTGTCGTTCGGGAACCTGAGCGCGTTTGAGTTCCCAGAATTCGGACTTGGAAAGTTGCTTGACCCCTTGTCCCTGCTCCTGAGCTTGTTTTAGGCAGTATTGATAGACCTGATAATATCGTTCGGAAACATCCATAATCGGGCCATCGAAATCGGTAATCAGTCTCAGCATTCGGCTTAAGCGTGGAAAGGATCGAGTTTGCCTATTTAAGGTAACTCAATGGGTAAGGAAAAACAATTTTCTTAAATCTCTCTTTTATTCTCTATTTTCCCTTTGATTGATTTGACTTAACCAAATAAAATGAATTTTTTTTCGCGATCGCCGAGAAAGATAAGGGTGTGCAGTTGTACAAGCTATGGGCAAGGGGCTTAAGCCCCTTGTTAATCAAACTTTGGCCATACCTCTCTTGCATGAATACCTCTATAGTTGGTGATCGTCGGTTTAAAATGGGGCGGGTTGAGATCCAAGCATGGAGGATTTACGGATTTACGGTAAGATCTTAAATTGGTTCTATAAAATACGTGCCGACCGCCCAATGGTGCATCAGGATATTCAGTGCAGTGGACTTAAATCAGATTTTCCAAACTAAAAACCCGATAATCGGCGTAGTTCATCTGTTGCCCTTACCCACTTCAGCCCGTTGGGGAGGTAGTCTTAAGGCCGTTATTGAACGAGCAGAACAGGAAGCCACAGCCCTTGCCGCAGGGGGAATTGATGGCATTATTGTTGAAAATTTTTTTGACGCGCCCTTTACGAAAGATCAGGTCAATCCCGCCGTCATTAGTGCCATGACCTTGATTGTTGATCGCATTATGAATCTTGTGGTCGTTCCCGTTGGTCTAAATCTTTTACGGAATGACGCAAAGGGAGCTTTGGCGATCGCCTCCTGTGTTAATGCTCAATTTATCCGAGTTAATGTCCTCAATGGCATCATGGCAACGGATCAGGGATTAATTGAGGGAAATGCCCATGAAATATTACGATTTCGCCGAGAATTAGGCTCTGATATTGCAATTTTTGCAGATGTTTTGGTCAAACACGCCCGACCCCTGGGAACGCCCAATCTAACAACGGCAGTTCAAGACACCATTGAACGCAGTCTGGCTGATGCCGTGATTCTTTCTGGTTGGGCAACGGGCAGTCCTCCTACCCTAGAAGATTTGGAACTCGCCACCGCCGCCGCCAAGGGAACTCCCGTATTAATTGGCAGTGGAGCGAATTGGGATAATATTGGCCAACTCATGCAGGCCGCCGATGGTGCGATCGTTGCTAGTTCCCTAAAACGTCAAGGGATGATTCATGAAACGATTGATCCCATTCGGGTGGCTCAGTTTATCGAAGCGGCGAGAGAAGTGAGTGCCGCTAAATTAATCGAAAAAACGGCTGATCCTGTCCCGAATCCTGTTTAAATTTATCCTGAATCTAGATTGGGTTGAAGCAGAGTAAAATGGAGAAATCTCTATTCTGAAAGCTTTAGTGGATGGAGATTTCTTTTAGCGACTCCCTATGTCTAATTCTGCCCCGCTACTGATTCTGATCGATGGTCATTCCCTCGCTTTCCGTGCCTATTATGCCTTCGCGCTGTCTCGAAAAGGGCCACTCCGTACCGTCAGTGGAATTCCGACCAGTGTGTGTTTTGGTTTTTTAAATTCCCTAGTTCAGGTGATTGAGTCTCAGAAACCCCAGGCGATCGCGATCGCATTTGATAGAAGAGAACCCACCTTTCGTCATCAAGCCGACGTTAACTATAAAGCAGACCGAGAGGAAACCCCCGAAGATTTTATTGTTGACCTCAGAAATTTACGGGAATTATTAGCGGCCTTAAATTTAGAAACGATTACCTACGCGGGTTACGAAGCCGACGATATTTTGGGAACCCTCGCCCATCAAGCCAGCCAAGCTAATTATCAAGTAAAAATAGTCAGTGGCGATCGCGACCTATTTCAATTAGTTGATCCTGATAAAAATATTAGTGTTTTATATCTAGAAAGAAATCCATTTCAAGCAAAGGGAAATGAAGGTTACAGTGAATTTAATGAAGAAGCCGTCAAAGCCAAAATGGGAGTCACCCCTGCCCAAATTGTTGACTACAAAGCTCTCTGTGGAGATAAATCGGATAACATTCCTGGGGTGCGGGGCATCGGCGAAAAAACTGCTGTAAAATTATTGAATGAATACGGAACCCTAGAAGCTATTTATGAAAATTTAAGCAAAATTAAAGGAGCGATTAAAACTAAATTAGAAACGGGTAAAGCCGATGCGGAACATTCCCGTCATTTAGCCGAAATTGTCACCAATGTCCCGTTAGACAATTCCCTAGAAACTTTTCAATTAACAGGCTTTGATCGTGCCGCCCTGAAATCAGTTTTAGAAAAATTAGAACTCAGAACTTTTTTAGAAAAATTAAATCAGTTACAAGGGCAGTTTGGCGGAGAAATTATTACACCGCCTCCATCGGTTATTACCCCCATTGAATCCAGTGATCCCCAACAACTTTCTCTTTTTAAGACGGCTGAAACTCCCATCAAGATTGAACCCAATCCTTCCTATCATCAACCCCAAACGCTCATTCAACCCGAAATTATTGATACTCTCGAAAAGCTCAATAATTTAGTTCAAAAATTACAAACCTATACTAATCCTGAGTTCCCCGTCGCCTGGGACACCGAAACAACGGGATTAGATCCTTTTAGTTCGGATTTAGTGGGAATTGGCTGTGCATGGGGGAAAGAAATTACTGAGATAGCCTATTTTCCCGTAGGCCATACTGACGGTCAGCAGTTGGAGAAATCAACGGTTTTAGAAGCCTTAAAACCCATCCTAGAAAGCGATCGCTATCCCAAGGTTTTTCAGAATACAAAATTTGACCGACTGATTTTTAAACATCAAGGAATTAATCTTCAGGGTGTGGTGTTGGATACGATGTTGGCCAGCTATGTTTTGCACCCCGAACAAAATCATAATTTAACCGATTTATGTCGCCGCTATTTGCCCAATATTGTGGCTCTGAGTTATAAAGATTTGGGTATTCCAAAAGGGAAAAATATTTCCCAGGTGAGCATTGAAATTGTTGCGAATTACTGCGGTTTAGATGCCTACAGTACCCTTTTATTGGTTCCTAAATTACGAGCAGAATTATCGGATTTACCTGAACTCGAAAAATTATTATTAACCATTGAACAACCCCTAGAGCCAATTTTAGCTGCAATGGAAGATCGGGGGATTCGCATTGATGTTAATTATTTACAAGAACTTTCTCAACAATTAGAACAAGATTTACATAGGATTGAAACAGAAGCCTACGTATTAGCAGGGGAACAGTTTAATCTGGGTTCACCCAAACAATTAGGAGAAATTTTATTTGAAAAATTAGGTTTAAATCTGAAAAAATCCCGTAAAACTAAAACGGGTTATTCCACCGATCATGCGACTTTAGAAAAATTACAGGGAGATCATCCTTTAATTGATGAAATTCTAAATCATCGCACTCTGTCTAAACTAAAATCTACCTACGTTGACGCTTTGCCGATGTTAGTTAACCCTAAAACTCAACGGGTACATACGGATTTTAATCAAACCGTCACGACAACGGGTCGCCTTTCTTCTTCTAATCCTAATTTACAAAATATTCCGATTCGGACTGAATTTTCTCGTAAAATTCGTCAGGCATTTATTCCTAAAGAAAATTGGATTTTAGTGTCTGCGGATTATTCCCAAATAGAATTACGGATTCTTGCCCATCTTAGTCAGGAACCTGTTTTATTAGAAGCCTATCGCAATCATCAAGATGTCCATGAAGTAACGGCTCGATTATTGTTTGATAAGGAAATTATTACTCCTGCCGAACGAAATCTGGGTAAGACGATTAATTTTGGGGTTATTTATGGCATGGGAGCGCAACGTTTTGCCAGGGAAGCAGGGGTTAGTTCAGAGGAGGGGCGCAAGTTTATTGATCGCTATCGGCAAAAATATGCCCAGGTTTTCAACTATTTAGAAACGATGAAAAAATGCGCGATCGCCGATGGTTTTGTAACGACGATTGAGGGCCGTCGGCGTTATTTTGAATTTGGTAGTCAGAGTTTACGGAAATTACGGGGCGTTGATCCCCACTCTTTGGATTTAGAGGCGATCGATTTTAACTACACCGATGGTCAACTTTTAAGGTCTGCGGCAAATGCTCCGATTCAAGGTTCTAGTGCGGATCTGATTAAAATTGCGATGGTCAAAATCGATAAAATTCTAGCTAATTATGAAGCGAAACTTTTATTACAAGTCCATGATGAATTGATTTTTGAAATGCCGACTGAAGAATGGGAAATTCTAGAAACCCAAATCAAAAGGACGATGGAAGAAGCGGTTTCTCTGAGTATTCCCCTAGTGGTTGAAATTCATGCAGGAAAAAACTGGATGGAAGCGAAATAATAAATTAGGCTCGGTGATCATACTCTTCTAAATTCAGAAAAAATGCGATTAGGAGAAAATTATAGTTGGTGTCTTTTGCCAGAAGCTTGCCGAAAGTCCTTGACTTTTTTTAATTTTTCGATTAATCTGATCATATAATATAAAAAAATAAGGTAAAAATTTTTCATTCTATATGAATTTATAAATTTGTTTACCCTACTCTTTTTCTTAGCCTTTGAGGATGAAACAGCCCTACCTTATCAAGAGGAGTTGAGGGGATCAAAACTTAAAAATTTAGACAGAGAAACTTGTGTGTACACCGTAGCCAAAGTTGGGGGACTAGAGGGGCAAATATTAGTAACGCTTAATATTAAAGTCAAGGACTTTTAATTGTTAACACTGGTTTAGGCAATATGGGAATATTTGACGATTTTAGTCATTTTTTGGAGACTCGCTTAGAAGAATTTTTGCGGAATAATCCTCATTTAGAATTACAGGCATTGGTAGAACAGTTAAAAGAACAAGAGCAAGATACGCGATCGCTGATTCAGGAATTAGAAGGCCAAAAAAAACGGTTAGAAGATGAAATTCTGGCCCTAGCTCAGGACATTCAAACCTGGCACGCCCGCATTGAGAAAGCTCAAAAAGCCCAACGATTAGATCTCGCTCAAGCCGCCCAGGAAAGGGAAGCCGCCCTCTTGCGTCAGGGTAATCAAGTTTGGGGACAAATGGAAGGGGTCAAAAAACGTCTGATTCAATCCCAGGAATTATTACAACAAATTCAACAACGCCAGAAAGAAGTCCAGATCAAAGCCGAACAAATGAAGGCAGAACAGGCAAAAACTGCTCAAACTACCGCTAATTCGGATACAGTCGGATGGAACCAGGGAGCCAATTATCGAACCTATAATCGAGCCGCCGATCCCTTAGAAACAGTATTTCATGACTGGGAAATAGAAGATGAATTAAGGGAAATGAAACGTAATCTGGGGCGTTAATGCTGGGCAAGAATGGCGGACTCATGGCGATACCTATGAAGACGCGGTTAAAAATGGTATAGAAGCCCTAGAGTCTTTAATTATATCCTACCAATCTACAGGAGATCCTTTACCGATTCCTAGTATTTTATCTTCTGATAATGCCTGTGCGGTCTAATCTCTTGAATAATAATATATTTTCCTCTAATGGAATAAAATAAATATGATTTTAATTTTGCTGACTATAGCAACCCTTTCATTAATCATCTGGATATTTTTATTATTATTTTGGGGACAATTTTGGCAAGCTGATCAACGATTAGAAATTAATAATATTGATTTACCCAGTTATCCAAGTGTTTGTGCGATTATTCCTGCGAGAAATGAAGCCGATGTCTTGCCAGTTAGTTTGAAATCTCTTTTAAGTCAAGAGTATCCTGGAGAATTTTCAATTATTTTAATCGACGATCAAAGTACGGATAAAACAGGAGAAGTCGCTCAAAATATTGCTAATCATTTAAATCAGTCAGATCGTTTAAAGGTAATTTCAGGTCAGCCTTTACCCATCGGTTGGTCAGGGAAACTTTGGGCGATGGAACAGGGAATTCAGACAGCCAAAAATCAAGGATTATCACCCGATTATTTTTTATTTACCGATGCAGACATTGAGCATCATTCAACTAATTTAAAAGAGTTAGTTACTAAAGCAGAAAAAGAAGATTTAGCTCTAACATCTCTCATGGTGTTATTGCGGTGTGATAGCGTCTGGGAAAAATTTCTGATTCCTGCCTTTGTCTTTTTTTTCCAAAAACTCTATCCTTTTCCTTGGGTTAATAATCCCCGAAATAAAATGGCCGCAGCCGCAGGGGGATGTATTCTCATTCGACGCGATCGCCTGGAAGAAATTGGCAGTATTCCGAGTTTACGGGAAGCTCTGATTGATGATTGTACCCTAGCCCAAAAAATCAAAGGACTTTCTAACCCTGATAATCCAACAGCAATTTGGTTAGGCTTAACGGAAAAGACGACAAGTTTACGTCCCTACGACTCCCTCGATACAATTTGGAATATGATTGCCCGTACTGCCTATACTCAACTCAATTATTCTCCCTTATTATTATTAGGAACTGTCTTGGGAATGAGCTTAGTTTATCTAGCGGCTCCTGTCATTTTATTGCTCGGATTCTATCTCGAATCTAACAATTTAATCATTATCAGTAGCTTAACTTGGTTTTTAATGGCGATCGCCTATTTACCGACCTTAAAACTCTATAAACTTTCCCCTTTATGGTCACTCAGTTTACCGATAATCGCCCTTTTTTATAATCTAATGACGATTGATTCAGCCCTACGGCATTGGCGGGGTCAAGGGGGCGGCTGGAAAGGAAGAGTTTATCCCCAAAGTTAATCTTAGGAAGGAAACAAATAGTTTTTCAGCGTTTGGCGCATCGTATCCACTGGAACAGGTTCATCTAACCACAATTGCAGGGCGGCGGCTCCTTGTTGGACTAACATTTCTAGCCCGTCAATGGTTATATTTCCCTGGCTTTGGGCCTGTTGTAAAAAACGGGTAGGACTCGGTGTATAAATCAAGTCATAGGCGATCGCGGAGGGAGATAATTTTTGGATTAATTCTTCCGATAAAGGGGATTGATTCGTGTGGGGAGCCATGCCCACGGGAGTGGTATTAATGAATAGTTCGGTATGGCGAATTAATTGAGCTAGATTTTCCCAGGGATGCACCGAAACAACGGACTGTAAATCTGATTTTTGCCAACTTTGATGAAATGCCTCTAATTTAGCGATATTGCGACCGACCACTTCAATTTTAGAACATCCCAGTTGGGCTAAACCGACGACAACGGCTCTAGCGGCTCCCCCAATCCCCAAAATGACAGGATGAACTTTTGTCCAATTGCGGTCTAACGTTTTCAAGGGGGCAATAAATCCTTCCACATCGGTATTCGTTCCTTGCCAACCTGTTTCTGTCCTGTAAACAGTGTTGACCGCTCCGACGAGTTGGGCCGTTGGGGTAATGCTATCGAGCAAGGGAATAATGCTCTGTTTATGGGGAATGGTGATGCTAAATCCCACCAAGCCAAATGCCTGAAATCCTGCGATCGCGGCTTCAAGATTTTCGGCTTTAATCGGGAAAGCCACATAAACATAATCTCTCCCCAATTTTTGTAGGGCCGCATTATGGATTAAAGGAGAAAGGGAATGGGCGATCGGATCACCAATCACCCCAAGAAGTTTCGTTTTGCCCGTAATGTGTTGCATGGTTTGATTTGACCGAATTAGGTTGTGTCCTCATGATTATTTTGGGGCGAAAATGCTATCTTTGGTCGTTTTTGTCATTGATTCGTTGTTGAACAAAATATCCTTGGGAGTAATTATCTTGGGAATAATACTGATTACTGTTTTCGTAGGGATTATCTGGAGGATCATCAGAGTTTTCCCTTTTGACATACACATCAGCAATCCATCCTTCTAGGGGCGGGGAGGTTAATAGACGAATGCGATCCCAAGGATTACCCTGATTACTATAAATTTTCTCTAGAACCAGAATTTTGTCTCCCTCTTCTCCATAACCCAGGGCGGGTTGCTCACGGCTCGGATCGGGATAAATCGCCAGAGGGGTTCCTGGTTCCGATGAAATTAGCAACGCCGACTGATAAATCCCCTGGTCAGCCCAGACAGAGAGCGTTGTAGGAAACCATAGCCCCAGACAGGCGATCGCACCGAATAGCCAGCACAAGATTGGTGATGAACGATTGCTAGACATCTCTGGCTCCTCCATTGACGATGGTTTCAAGATAAGGGGGAAATTATTGATCGTGTTTGATTTGTTTTAAGCCCTGTTGATAAGCCTCCTGAGCTTGTTTAAGACCTTCAGACAATTGGTCTAATCCCTGTTGATAAGTATTTTGAGCTTGCTCGATTCCTTGATTGAGTTGGGCAAGTCCTTGCTTGTACTGCTCCTGAGCTTGGTCAAAACCTTGTTTGGCTTGATCGACTCCTTGTTTGAACTGTTCCTGGGCTTGTTGGAAGGTTTGATTAAGCTGATCTGCCATTTGAGCATCTTGATGGGCCGCGATCGCATTAGACGGCATTACCACCAGCAGAGTGACAACCAAAGCAACAACTACGGCGAGAAAACGACGAAAAATCATAGAGAAACTCCAGATTGGGTTTGGGTCAACTTCCATATTTTAAGGTTTAAAATCACCGATCTCAATGACGAAGAAAAGATTAAGTTCACCAAACCATCATAATATCTACCTGTGAAGACTATAATGAAACTATAAGTTGTATCAAAAGATACGTTTTGGAGGCAAATGTTTTATGTTGAACAAAATTTTTGAGGCAGTTAAGCGTTTCTTCCGCTTCTTCATCGAAAAACCTGGCGCAAGAATGGATTGGACATGGTCAGTCGATGCCCCTAATAGTCGCTATAAAAATTCCTCGACCAATGACTCCACATCTTCTAGGGAATTCCAAGGATTTGGCCCCAAAGGTTGGGTTCCCGCTCAAATTGATTACTATGGCTCTGCGATGAAACAAGATGATGGCACACAAACAGGTAATGACGTTTGGACAACAGAAAAATTGGTGCAGATGAGTCATGCCCTTGCTCAGTCCTATGATGAAACGTCTTCTGGAAAGGATCAGGGCTGGACAGCAGAAAAGTTAATCAATATGAGTGATAGTCTGGCCCATTCTTCTGTCCCTGGAATAGATCAACTCAAAAAAAGCTAAGTTTGATTAAAATTAACTATTCTCGAATCAGCGATCGCGTAAGTAATTGCTTACAAAATCAATACAATCAAGTTTCCCATCGTTACGAAATTTAGGGGACTCGATCGCTTTTTTGTGTCTGAGTAATAGACTTTTGTTTGCAGGAATGGGATCTTTTAAATCGTTAAACCTTAAGGGAGAATTTCTTCCCCAACCAATTTGTATCTTAACCAGGCGACCTTGGCGCGGGGATCGGAATAGTCTCGGATAATCACTCCCTTTTGAGAAGCTCTTTCAAAGGCAACTAGGAGAGGAATTTCCGTTTTAAACAAGGGAAGTTTGGCTTCTTCGAGGAGTTTTCGGGCTTGCTCTCCTCCTTTCGTGCGGGCATCTACTTTCGTTAAGAGAATTTTATAATTGGCATTGAGGGGTTCCAATTGTTCAACGGCTTTAAAAGTTGCATCTAAATCCAAGTGATTCGGAGTCGTGGGAATAATTAATAGGTCACTGCCATCCGCCAGATCTCTAAATTCGTCCGCTTCGGGTCTGGCCCTAGTATCGACGATAATATGGGGATATTTGCGAATTAAACTAGTCGCCCCCGCTTGGGAAGCAACATAGAACGGTAATTTTTCCTCCCGTGACCAAATTAGGGCAGAGCGGTTTCTGTCGGCATCAATCAGTAAGGTAGGGGCTTTTTGCTGAAAATAGGCGGCGAGATGAATCGATGTGGTGGTTTTGCCCACACCGCCTTTTAATGCTGTAATTGCAATAATCATGCTTTGCCTCAGAAAAACAAATCTAATGAATTGCTATCAAGTATTGCCCAAAAACTCGTCAAAGACACAAGTTTATTTAATCATTAAGCATAGCCTACAATTGCCGCCCCTCAAACATCAGATTCCTTTGTTGCTTCAATTGATCTAAATTGATCTATCTGTTAAGCGATCGCGGCGATCAAGATAATCGGTTAGGATTATTAACGAGTTTTTTATTTCATAAAACCCATTAAAACCTCTCAAATTTATGAACATTATTGAAATTCTAAAGAAAGATTATCAACGATTTCCCCGTGATCAAACCTACGAAATCTACGCAAAAGACGTTTATTTTAAAGATCCGATGACTGAATTTCGGGGAATTAAACGCTATCAAGCCATGATTGGATTCATGAGCCACTGGTTTCAAAATATTCAGATGGAACTCCACCACATTGAGCAAATCGGCGATCGCCTCGAAACCCGATGGACATTATCCTGGACAACACCCCTACCTTGGCAACCCCATATTGCCATTTCAGGAAGAAGTGAATTAATGCTCAACGACCAAAATTTGATTATCTCCCATATTGATTATTGGGACTGCTCCCGTTGGGATGTCTTACAGCAACATTTTTCGAGCTAGTTTTACAAAAATTAAGATACCCTCCATAATAAAAATAAGTAATGTAAATTTTTCTCAGATAACTAAATCCCATGCGCGTAATTCTCATGACTGGTAAAGGAGGAGTCGGTAAAACCTCCGTCGCGGCGGCTACAGGGCTTCGTTGTGCAGAATTAGGCCATAAAACCCTGGTTTTAAGCACCGATCCTGCCCATTCCCTCGCCGATAGCTTTGATCTCGAATTGGGCCACGAACCCCGCGAAGTTTTACCCAACCTCTGGGGAGCAGAATTAGACGCACTAATGGAACTAGAAGGTAATTGGGGAGCCGTAAAGCGTTATATTACCCAGGTTTTACAGGCACGAGGTTTAGACGGCATTCAAGCAGAAGAACTGGCAATTTTGCCTGGAATGGACGAAATTTTTGGCTTAGTCCGCATGAAACGTCACTACGATGAGGCGGAGTATGATGTTTTGATTATCGACTCAGCCCCGACGGGAACCGCTCTAAGACTGTTGAGTTTGCCAGAAGTGGGTGGCTGGTATATGAGAAAATTTTATAAACCGTTACAAACCATGTCGGTAGCCCTGCGTCCTTTGGTGGAACCATTATTTCGACCGATCGCGGGCTTTTCGTTACCCGATAAGGAAGTGATGGATGCCCCCTACGAATTTTATGAACAAATCGAAGCCCTAGAAAAAGTTTTGACGGATAATACCCAAACCTCCGTTCGCTTAGTCACTAATCCTGAAAAAATGGTGATTAAGGAATCCCTACGCGCCCATGCCTATCTGAGTTTATATAACGTTTCGACGGATCTGGTGATTGCCAATCGCATTCTCCCTGAAGAGGTTCATGATCCCTTTTTCCAACGCTGGAAGAGTAATCAACAGGTCTATAAACAAGAAATTTACGATAATTTTCATCCCTTGCCTGTGAAGGAAGTTCCACTTTTTTCTGAAGAATTATGTGGTTTAGCGGCCTTAGAACGACTAAAAGAAACCCTTTATGCCGATGAAGACCCTTCCCAGGTGTATTACAAAGAGAATACGATCAATATCGTTCAAGATGGACAAAACTATCGCCTAGAGCTTTATTTGCCTGGTATTCCCAAGGAACAGGTGCAATTGAATAAAACAGGGGATGAGCTAAATATTCGCATTGGCAATCATCGCCGTAATTTAGTTTTACCCCAGGCTCTCGCGGCGTTGAAAGCCTCTGGAGCGAAAATGGAGGAAGATTATCTCAAAATTTCCTTCAGTAGTATTGGTTAACTTGATTACCGAAAAGCAAGTGGAAAGCCCCTAGCTTTAGCTATGGGGATGAACACGGTGGTGGCTTTAGCCACCTTG
>QBMS01000028.1 GCA_003249095.1 Snowella sp. | reverse complement strand
TTTTGCTAAACCTCTTTGAGTATTTTCTTGGTTTTGCCATGCCGTTAGTATTCTTTGGCGTAAATCTAGCGAATATGCTGCCATATCTCATTAATTTCTTTAAGTTTTTTTCATGTTACCATACTTATAGCGGGTTTGAACGAAATTTGCTGTAATCTATTGTTTTAGATTTGTGATGACGGTTATGGCAAGAACTTCAAAAAAGACCCAAGTAGTCGAAGAATCGAATAAAATGCCTATTGCCTACTTTACGAGTTTAGAAGTTGAGAATGTTTTTTGTTTTAAGGACAGGCAAGTTTTAGATTTATCTGATCAAAATGGTAATCCTGCTCAATGGACTGTTATTTTGGGAGATAATGGTGTAGGAAAAACAACTTTACTTCGTTGTTTAGCAAGAATGGAACCGTATATTGAACCGTATTTTGCAAGAAGGGTTCCTGATTATACTTCGGGGACACTGAGTAGAGATCAGATGATGCTTCCTTTATTTTATTTTTTGTCTGATGAAGAACTGGGAACTCTACTCTATCAATCAAAAGTAAAAATTAATGCTCATTTAATATATGGAGCTTCTCTAAATCTAAATGATTTTAAAAATTTATCACCTGATATTATAAATAGTCAAACAGAAAAAAAATTACTACAATTTTTAATAAATCCTTCTTCATCAACTGAAAGAAGTGCTTCACCTTGTAAAAAAAATCTATTTGAATTAAAGTGCTATGGCTACGGTGCTAATCGGAAAATGGGAAACACTTCTCTCTCCGAATTCTTATCATCTGATAGAACTTCAACTTTATTTTCAGATAATGCTGATTTAATCAATGCGGAAGAGTGGTTACTTCAAACAGATTATGCAGCAGTTCGTTCTCAACCTGAAAATAATCAATTTCAAAGACGATTTAATTTAGTTAAAGAGATATTGATAAAACTTTTACCTGATGTTCATAAGGATGTTGATAGTATTCGTATTGCTCCACCAACAGATGAAATGCCAAGACCTACAGCCGAATTTCATACTCATTATGGATGGGTTTCTTTATCAAATCTTAGTTTAGGATATCGAAGTGTTATTGCTTGGATGGTAGATTTAGCAGCTCGAATGTTAGAACGTTATCCAAAAAGTGATGATCCCTTGTCTGAACCTGCGATTGTTTTAGTTGATGAAATTGATCTTCATCTCCATCCCAAATGGCAACGAACGATCATGAGCTTCCTAACAGAACGTTTTCCGAATACCCAATTTATTGTGACGGCCCATAGTCCCCTCGTTGTTCAAGCCTCTCAGAATGCCAATATTGTTTTACTCCGTCGGGAAGGCGATCGCGTAGTGATTGATAATAATCCCGAAATCATTGATAATTGGCGAGTCGATCAAATTTTAACTACCGTTTTTGATCTCCCTTCAGGACGTTCAGCTAAACTTGATCCCTTGTTAGAAGAACGAGAAATAATTTTAACTAAATCGCATTTAACCCAAGAAGATAAAGCAAGATTGAACGCAATAGCAGAGGAGATTGGCGATTTACCAACAGGAGAAACCCCAGAAGATATTCGAGCAATGGATATTATTCGTCGTGCGGCTAAATTATTAGAACAACAAGAAAAACCGTGATTCGTATTAACAAACCTGAACAAGCTCCTGAAAACCTCATCATTGATGGCAAGAAAAGGTGTATCTCTCACTGTATTGCTTATAGTGATAATCTCAAAAATCCCAAAAAAACAAAGAAAAAAATTAATTTTGATAGTAAGATTTATGGGCATTCAGATGTTAAAGAGACTCTTATTCAATCCCAAAATGCCAAATGTTGCTACTGTGAATGTAAAATTTATGAAAATGGAGATATAGAACATTTTCGACCCAAGCAAGCCTATCGGCAATTCCCTGGTCAACCTCGACAATGGCCAGGATATTATTGGTTAGCCTACGAATGGGATAATCTTTATCTGGCTTGTAAAACTTGTAATCAAAAGCATAAAAATGATCTGTTTCCTCTTTATAATCCTGAAGATCGGGCTAAAAATCATCAGGCAGATTTAAACAAAGAAAAACCAATTTTGATCGATTCAGGAAAAGAAAATCCTTCAGACTTCATTAAATTTCAGGGAGAATTTGCTATTGGGATTGACGAAGAAGGTAGAGGCAAAGCTACCATTGAGTTATTGCAGTTAAATCGCAAGGCTCTTAAAGAAAGTAGAAAAAATAAACTGATTAAACTTCAAAAAGAGCAGAAAAACTGTAAGCGTTTACAGGATTTACTCAATGTATTAAATGACACTAATCAAAACTTAGAAATTACAGAATTAATTGCGGAGTTAATCGAAGAAATTGATCAGATTACAATCCGTATTAATCAATCTATTTCTCCAGAAGAAAAGTTTTCAGAAGCTATTAAATGTGCTTTTGACACTAATTTTGAATTCATCTTAGGCTATTAAAATAAAAATCTAATTTTTCTCTTTTAATGGTGATAATTTTGACAAATAATAATTAATATTTTCTTGTTATTACCAACTTATATTTTACTTTGATCAGTCTATTATAATAGTCAATTATCAATACATTTATCCCAAAACATAATTTTCGTGCCATGACGATCGCCGATTTATCCTCCCCTATCACCAATCCACCCAAACTCAAACTCCTGACCATGTTTCGCTTAGGACTTTTCCAAATGGGATTAGGTATCATGTCCCTCCTGACCCTCGGCGTACTCAACCGCATCATGATCGATGAATTAATCGTCCTCCCTGGCATTGCCGCAGGCGCGATCGCCATGTATCAGTTCGTCAGTCCTAGTCGGGTTTGGTTTGGGCAGATGTCCGATAGCAAAAAACTCTTTGGTTATCATCGCAGTGGCTTTATTTGGATTGGCGCAGTTCTATTCACCTTAATTTCGTTTCTCGCCTTACAAGTCGTTTGGCAACTGGGACTAAGCCTACAGGCAACGGGCTGGAGTGTCGTAACCTACGGCTGGGCATTGGTTTTAGCGATGGTGTTTGCGGGTTACGGTCTGGCCTTGAGTGCCAGTTCAACCCCCTTTGCAGCCTTGTTGGTCGATGTCTCCGATGAAGATAACCGTTCCCAACTCGTCAGTATTGTCTGGTCAATGTTGATGGTGGGAATTGTCTTAGGCGCGATCGTAGGTTCCAAACTCCTCAATAGTCCCGATATTTGCGGTGATGCCATCCTTAGTTATGACCCGACTCAGACCAAAAAAATTACCGATATCGCCCTCCTGCAAAAGACTGTTAACCCTGTTTTTATTTTGATGCCGTCCTTGGTTTTACTCCTGGGTTTTGTTTCTACCTGGGGCGTGGAAAAGAAATATTCTCGCTTTAGTCGCCGAATCAATGCAGAAACGATAAGTCATCCGAGAGAAGACCAAATTACCTTCGGTCATGCGCTCAAAGTCTTAACGGCTAGTCGTCAAACTGGTTTCTTTTTTAGTTTTTTGTTGGTGTTGACCCTTAGTCTATTTATGCAAGATGCGGTGATGGAACCCTACGGCGGAGAAGTTTTTGGGATGTGCATTTCAGAAACCACTAAACTTAATGCTTTTTTTGGGACAGGAACCCTTTTTGGGATTGGAACCACAGGCTTTTTAGTTATTCCCCGTTTAGGCAAAAAAAGAACCACTAAATTGGGGGCATTATTGGCCGCCGCTTGCTTAATTTTGATTATTTTGGCAGGATTCACCGCGAGTCAAAGTTTATTGAAATCGGGCTTACTCTTTTTCGGGTTAGCGTCGGGCATCCTCACCGCAGGCGCAACCAATTTGATGTTAGACCTGACGGCGGCAGAAACGGCTGGAACCTTTATCGGAGCCTGGGGACTCGCTCAAGCGATGTCTAGGGGATTAGCAACCGTATTGGGCGGTGTTATTCTCAATTTAGGAAAAATTCTCTTTACCAATCCTGTGTTTGCCTACGGAATGGTTTTTGTTTTGCAAGCTTTTGGGCTAATTTTTGCGGTGATTATCCTGGAGCGGGTGAATATCAAAGAATTTCAAGATAATGCCAAATCCGCGATCGCCAAGATTATGGAAAATGAACTAGACGGTTAAACTAGAAATTAATTGGAGAAATCAGAATGGCTAGACCTAATACGGATATTGACATTGCGGACTATATCGATCATTCCTTGCTCGATCCCCTAGCAACCACCGAACAGTTAGCAAAATATTGTAATCAGGCGGATCAATACGGGTTTCCTACTGTTTGCGTTTATCCTACTTTTGTTCATCAGGCCGTTGAATTGGTCAGAAATAAACGAATTCAGGTTTGTAGCGTCATTGGGTTTCCCACAGGGGCAACGACTTCGGCGGTTAAATTATACGAAGCCCAGGAAGCCGTAGAAAATGGTGCAACAGAACTGGATGTGATGATTAATTTAGGTTGGTTAAAGGAAGGTAAAACCGAAGAAATTTACCAAGAAATTGCCCAAATTTGTGAAGAAACAGGACAAACAGTAAAAACGATTCTAGAAATGTCTCTGCTCACGGAAACGGAAAAACAACTGGCCGCCGAAATTTGTCTGGATGCAGGGGCAAGTTACCTGAAAACCAGTACGGGCTGGTCAGGCGGTGCAACGGTGGAAGATGTGGCTTTACTCAAAAAAATCGCGAAAGGTCGGGTCGGCATCAAGGCTTCGGGCGGAATTCGTAGCCTAGAACAGGCGATCGCCTTAATTGAAGCAGGGGCAACCCGTATTGGAACTTCTCGCGGTGTGGATTTGGTGCGGCAACAAAAAGAACAGGAATCCTGAAAAATATCAACAATTCAGGGTTAAAGTCTAGTTGATAATGATGTTCTTCGCGATCGCGTTAATTTTTGGAGTTGGGGAACTTGAGATTCTGGGGTTAAATAACGGCCTATCAACTAAAGCTCACACCCATTGGATTTAACGCCATTCCCCCTGAAGAATAAAGGCTGACCAGTAGTAGGGCGATTTCCACTCAGTTTCGTTTTGCATTTGCAATTGCGCTTCCCGTAGGGCTTGGGCGGGGGGAAGTTTCTTCTCTAAAATTAACTTATAAAATCGGGTCATCAATTCCGCCGTTGCTTGGTCATCTACTTGCCAGAGGCTAACTAATACTCTTGGTGTCCCTGCATACATAAAGCCCCTGGTCAGTCCTACTAGACCCTCTCCTTTGATTTCTTGACCTAAGCCAGTTTCGCAGGCACTTAGCACCACTAATTCCGCAGGTAGATTAAGGTTAAAGATTTCGTTAAGACGTAGGAAGCCATTGATCGGTGTTCCTTTGGCATCCACTAAGGAGAGAATGATACCAGAATCGGTGGGTTCTTCTCCATTAAAAACGCCGTGAGTCGCTAGATGAAGGATGCGATACTGGCTGAGTTGAGGATTGATGGCCAAATTAAGGTTGGCTTGGTCATCGAAGGCGACGATGGTTTCGGTTTTGGGAAGTAGCGCGAGGATGGCTTGGGCTTCTTGGCGAGTGCCAGGCAGTCTCGTAAATTGGTTATTGTTTCCTACTGCACGGCTTTTTTTAAGGGTTTTTGTGACACGGTTGATAGCTAATTGGTTAAGGTCGGGGTTGCTTGGGGAAATGGGTTGTTTTTGAGGAGTTTTGAGGCGTGGATCGTCTGCACTGAAAATGGGATCGGCAAGGATCGCCAGGGCTTTGGGGGCGGGTTTGCGGTTTTGGGTTTCTTGGCGAATCAGGGCAATACTGGAACTGGAGGGCAGGTTAACCAGTTCATGTTGGTTAATCAGGGGTTGGTTGTTGAGGGTGAGGGTAGAGAAGGGGACGTAACTCAGTACGCCATCGGGAACGATAATCAAGCGTTTTTGATTCAGTTTAGCGGCGGGAGTGAGGACAAGTTGACTGAGTTGGTTAGCGGCTTGGCTGATATTGGCTGTGTCATCTTTGCCGTATTGGATGGCATTCAGGAGTTCTCGTGTGGCGGTTTCAATTTCTTTTTGGGCGGGGAGAATGTGGGAGGTGAATCCGTCTTTGGTAATGATCCAGAGGTAGCTTTTTTCTTTGCCAACGGAGTATTGCAGAAGGGCGGTGTCAGGATCGAGAATTTGCTGTTGGACTTGGTCTAGGGTCAGAGGTTGGGGATATTTAAGGGCGGCGTATTTGGGACTTTTAGCACGGATTTCGTTTTGCAGGTCTTGGTATTGAGTGATGAGCGTTTTCTGACGTTGGTTAATGGCATTTTTTTGTTCGTCAGTGCTGTTAGGTTTGTTATAAATTTCTAGTCGTTGTTTTTCAACGGTATCGAGTTGATTCTGTAGCTCTGTTTCCTTGGCTAGGAGTTGGGGATTAATGCCTTCTTTAATATTCGCTTTGGCTTCGGTCAGGAGTTCTAAAAGGGTTCGTGCATGGGAACGTTCGCTGACATTAAAGGCTTGCTGGTCATAACCTTGGGAGGGATTTTGTTGATGAAGTGTCATCAAGAGATCAATATAGAATTGATAATAATCCTGTACAGTAGCAAAGAAGGTTTGGCGGAGTTCGGGGCTAATGATTTTAGTGCGTAAATCCTCAAGAATAGCAATGGAGTCTTGAATGGGAGTTAATGCCGCTTGCAAGTTACCTCTATCTGTTTCTAAAGAGGCGATATTACCGAGGGTAGCGGCTTCGACCCTGCGATCGCTTACTACTTTTGTTAATGGTAAAGCTTGGTTTAAGTATTCCAAAGCCTTCTGTTTTTCTCCTAATACGTGATAGACACCACCAATATTACCGAGAGTATTAGCTTCTCTACCGCGATCACCTAATGCTTTGTATAAGATTAAAGCTTGGCTGTAGTAATCCAAAGCCTTCTGTTTTTCTCCTAAATCATAATAAACACGACCAATATGACTGAGAATAGTAGCTTCTCCACCGAAATCGCCTACTGCTTTGGATAAGGGTAAAGCTTGGTTTAAGTATTCCAAAGCCTTCTGTTTTTCTTCTAATGCGTTATAGACACCACCAATATTACCGAGAGTACGAGCTTCTCCACTGCGATCGCCTACTGCTTTCCATAAGGGTAAAGCTTGGCTGAAGTAGTCCAATGCCTTCTGTTGTTCTCCTAAATCATTATAAACACCACCAATATTATTGAGAATAGTGGCTTCTCCACCGAAATCGCCTACTGCTTTGGATAAGGGTAAAGCTTGGCTGTAGTATTCCAATGCCTTCTGTTGTTCCCCTAAATCATTATAAACACGACCAATATTATTGAGGGTAGGGGCTTCTCCACCGAGATCGCCTACTGCTTTGTATAAAAGTAAAGCTTGGCTGTAGTATTCCAATGCCTTCTGTTGTTCTCCTAAATCAGAATAGACAAAACCAATATTATTGAGGGTAGTAGCTTCTCCACCGCGATCGCCTACTGCTATCCACAACGGTAAAGCTTGGCTGAAATAATCCAAAGCCTTCTGTTTTTCTCCTAAAGCACCATAGACGACACCAATACCATTGAGAATAGTAGCTTCTACCTTGCGATCACCTACTGCTTTCGATAAGGGTAAAGCTTGGCTATAGTAATCCAATGCCTTCTGTTTTTCTCCTAAATCATTATAGACAGCACCAATATTATGGAGAGTAACGGCTTCTCCCCTACGATCGCCTAGTGCTTTTGATAAAGGTAAAGCTTGGCTGTAGTAATCCAAAGCCTTTTGTTTTTCTCCTAAATCGTTATAGACACTACCAATACTATTGAGAGTAAAGGCTTCTCCACCGCGATCACTTACTATTTTTCTTAAGGGTAAAGCTTGGCTATAGTAATCCAAAGCTTTCTGTTTTTCTCCTAAATCATTATAGACAGCACCAATATTATGGAGGGTAGCCGCTTCTCCACCACGATCACCTACTACTTTCCTTAACGGTAAAGCTTGGCTATAGTAGTCCAAAGCTTTCTGTTTTTCTCCTAAATCGTTATAGACAGCACCAATATTCGTAAGGGTAGCGGCTTCTCCACCGCGATCTCCTACTACTTTTCTTAAGGGTAAAGCTTGGTTGAAGTAATCCAAAGCTTTCTGTTTTTCTCCTAAATCATTATAGACACCTCCGAGCCAATCTAAAGTAGCTGCTTCTAAGGATTTATTTCCCTCTTTACGCAATAAAGGTAAAGCTGCTTCCAATTTAGTGATAGCTTGTCGTCGGGATTCGGCTGATCCTTGTTTGTATAATTTCATCCCCTCATCGAAAAGCTGTTGCGATTGAGTTGAGGAATTAGCTTGAGCAGTTGTCACTTGAGCCAGTGGTACTAAAGCTTGGCTTTGGCTGTAGTAATCTAATGCCTTCTGTTTTTCTCCTAATGCTTCATAGGTAGCAGCAATATTATTGAGAATAGTAGCTTCTCCATTACGATCTCTGACTGCTTTGAATAAAGGTAAAGCTTGGCTATAGTAGTCCAATGCCTTTTTGTTGTCTCCTAATGCGTTATAGACACCACCAATACGATGGAGAGTAGCGGCCTCTCCACCGCGATCTCCCAGCTTTCGATCCAAGATCAAAATCTTTTCAAAAGTTACTAATGCCTCTGGATACTTCTTTAAGTTCCCATAAACAATCGCTAAAATTCTAAGTGTTTCCCTTGCATCTAGGCGTTCAGGCATCTTTTGCCAGACTGTTAACGCCTGTTGCAAAAAATCACTTGCCTTTTCCTGATCTCCTTGAGAAAAATAGACCGTTCCCATTCCCTGTAAAGCAAAAGCTTCGCCAATAAGCTCTCCTCCCCCTTTATTAAAGCTAATGCTTGTTGATACGATTCTAAGGCTCTAGGATAATCCTTTAAAGCGATATAAACATCACCCATGTTAATCAGCACCATTCCTACTATCGAAGGCTGTTCTATTGCTTGATAATTACTGAGAGCTTCCTTCAATTTCTCCAATACCTGTGGTAAGGACTCAGGCTTGCCCGTTTTCAATAAAGCGATTCCTTCTAAGAAAGCTTTATGTGCTTTACGATAAGCACTCACTTTTTCTTGCTCATTCTGGCTTGCTGCTTTGAGTGCGACTAATCTGACTCGATAATCCCCTCGCAAAATATCATGTTCAAAACGGCGCACTTGCAAGCGATAATTACCCGTTCGTTCCGCTATAGCCAGGACTAACTCCCCACTCCTTCCCGTATAGTCCATTTCCAAAACTTGCTGACCTTGAGGATCAAAAAGAGTGACGATCACATCAACATTTTTTTGCTCAACAATCAACTCCAGATATTGACCCTTCTCCATTGGAATAACGTAAGACTGCTTCTGATCTCCCTCAATCGTGGCAGGAGTTACCTTACCCACCTTCAGTTTCTGCACATCAGCGCGATTGTC
Source organism: Snowella sp. (assembly GCA_003249095.1). GTDB lineage: Bacteria > Cyanobacteriota > Cyanobacteriia > Cyanobacteriales > Microcystaceae > Snowella. The sequence goes on along the minus strand of QBMS01000028.1, from coordinate 29,554 downwards.
GGATTGAGCAACAGTTGTTTGGGCAATAACCGCTTCTTTTGCCATTACGAGGGGAAATAAACCGCCCGTCAGCAACAAAGTGCCAACTATCAAAACTTTAGAAGAATAAGTCATAGGAGCAGGAGGGAAGTTAAACTTCATAAAAAAGCCCGTAAATTTTGCCTAATCACTCGGAGGACGCCAGCCTGCTTGCACCCAATAGCTACGAACTATCAAAGCATCTGCATCATCACTCAGATGAAGTGCAGAAACAGTTGCTCTACCAATGGATGTCAACCCAACAATAATAATACCGTCTTCAGCCCATCGGAAGTGTTTAGACCAAATTTGAGTCGCTGGATTAAAAAGTGGGACTCTTTCACCAGTTTCAGGGTCAATACCCGTCATTTTGTCGCTTTTGTAACGATTACACAAAGGACAAGCCAACCATAAATTAGACTCATCACTGCTCCCTTTTTTGGCAAGCGGAATGATGTGTTCAATCTCCAAACGAGCCATCACCAAATGCTGAGGACTCAAACAATAACCGCAGCGATAATGAGCATTGGCACGAACCCGACGCTCAACTTCAATTGGGATATAGGGACGTGCCATCACTCAGAGCAGGGCGTAAACCCCGTTCAACAGCCACTTTTAAAGCACGAGCTTTATGAATTAAACCCCGCCGATAAACTTGCATCAGCGCATCTAGTCGGCTAACACCAGCTTCATTAAGTTCTCCTTCTCGATTTTGGGCTAACAGACTGCTAAATATCTCTTGTTGTGCGGCTTCCATCTGGAGATCACAGAGAGCTAAAATCTGATTATCTGACAAAGATTCGATAGGGAGTTCAGCGATCGCAAAATCAATCCACTCGACCAAGATTTCTTCCAGCCGTCTATGGGTGAGTGTTGCAATTTGCTTGGCTTGTTGGGCTAAGGCTTCAGGCAGTTCCAAGGTGACAGTTTCAGTCATTTTGTTTAATCATTCCGAATCAAAAGGTGCTTGAAATAAAAACTTACAGCGTTTAGATATAATTCACACACATTGGCGTAAAAGTATTGAATTTTTCCAACATATACCGCGTCTAAATTGAAGCCCGTAGTTTTGAAAATCGCCCCCTAAATCCCCCAATTCTGGGGGACTTGAAACCCTGATACTCTCCGAACTCCCCCCAAACTTGGTAGGGCTGTTTCATTCTCACAACTGTCATTCAATTAAAAGCTTATCTGGCAACGTTTTCAGGCGATTTCTCAGAATAAATATCTGAAAATTTTTTAAAATACCTTGCTTTGCTTGCCCCATAAGCGATTGAAGACATAAAAAAAAGGAATCAGACTGGAGAATGAATCAGCCCTACCCCAAACTTGGGGGGCTGGGGGGGCAAAACAAGTGTTTGTACGCATTAGCCTTTTGAAAGGAGAAAAATAATCTTTAACTGTTTTTTAACCGTTTTTGAATTTCCTCGATCCGTTGTGTCAATAGCTGCGCCTGGGACTCATCCCCCAAAACACCGTAACTAGCCTGAGCCTTTTTCAACCAAGAAAGAGCCTCCTCCTTCTTCCCTAGTCCAAAACTGGCCTCTCCTAACCCCGATTGAGCTTCTGCTTCTCCCTCTTGATCGCCCGATTTTTGGGCAAGGGATAAAGCCTGTTGATAAGCCTGCTGGGCCTGTTGATTTAAACCCGTCTGTAACAACAAATCCCCCAATAAACTATAAACCACCCGATTTTGGCTTTTCTGTTGACTCAGAGGCTGTAAAAGGGCGATCGCCTCTGCCTTGAGGTTATTCCCTTCATAGAGATAGGCTAGGGACAAGGTTTCCACTTCTGGGGACAAACCCTGTTTTTTCAGATTCGTCGCCTCCTCCTCAACAACCTTTGCCTTCTCCGTGGCCATCAGCCCAAACATCAAATTGGCTCCCACTTCCTGCTTAGACGAGACCCCCTTATCCGTTGTTACCGTTAACAAGTACTTCACTCCAGACTTTAAGGGTTCTTGCCCCCCATAAAGTACCTGGGTCTCCTTAGTTTCCGTTTGCCAATCTAAGCCGCCACCTTCTAACTGCACCTGATAACGAGTTGCCCCTGACACAGGATTCCACTTCAACAAAGGGCGATCGCTCAAAAGATCCGTATTGCGGGGACTGATAACGTAAGGAATCAGCCCATTTGGGCTACGGGTTTGGCTGAGGTCAACAGTGCGAGGACGGGAAGCGGTTCCTCTTGGACACCCCTCAGAGACTCTAAATTGTTTACCCGCAGTGGGTTGCCATCGTTCCGTATTACTACACAGGAGGAACGCAGAGGCATTTGAACCCATTTGTAAATAATCATTGGGACGCAAAAGCGAACCAGTACTGGCTTTTTGGAAGGCTTTCCAGTTTTCCTTCTTAACCTTGACTTCGCCCTTGTTAATGATCAAAATATTAACGCCCATTGATTCGCCTAAACTTAATTCAGACGAACCGATGACTATTACCCCTGTGATCAGTACGGATGTGACTAACTGTTTTTTGGGTATCATGGAGTAGATTTTTTTTCGAGATTTAATTTTTGTTTAGCGAGGGAAAACCAGGTTTCCTCCTCAGCGTTACGAACATCTCTGGCTGCTAACCGCTTGTTGATTAAATCATAGCATTGTCGCCACTGTTCAACTGCTCCAGGCAATTTTTGTGCCTCTAGGACTTGGGCTAGAAGACAATTAGCGGCTCCTGGATTGAGGATATAGGACTGAATTTCTGGAACACTAGCAATGCCGATCGCCGTATCTAAAAATCCCTGAGCTTCTTGATAGTTTGCTTGCTTAAATTTTGCCCAGCCTAAATTTTTGAATATACTATATTTAACAGCATTTAAGTCATTGGATACATTTCCTTCTGATTGTTCTTTTTGCGCCATCAGTGCCAAACCATCTTTTAATAACAGAACAGCCTCTGAGTATTTATTTTGCAAAATATATAGACGCGCTAGGTTATTGTAAGCATCGGGAACACCTCCCTTAGCCGCAATGATGTAATACTTAAGGGCATTATCAAAATTTTGCAATTCCTCATAAAGATTTCCTAGATTATACGTCGCATCCAAATTATTATTATTTAAGGCGATCGCTTTTAAATAATTTTGCTCTGCATTCGTTAACTGACCTTTTTCTTCTGCTCGACGGCCTTCTCGATTAATTTCTTGAGAAAACTGCGGTTGTAGAAACCAAATCATCAGTAAAAAGGCAAATAAAGAAGCCGTAGGAATAAATTTTGCCTGCTCGTATAGATGGGGCGGTATTTTGAGGCGATTGAACAGTCGGTTAAACCCTTCTTGACCCGAAGAAGTTAATTCATTATTCGCCTGCAATAAAACTAAAATACTTGGCAAGGCAATGGTTAATACCTCTGTTAATCCAGAAGCACCGCTAAAAAAGCGAGTTGCTAAAGTTCCCAATAAACCTAAATTCATTGTCCATACGCTCAGCCTTGCCCCCTTCCATAACCAAGCAAATTTGTCGGAGGAGTCAGATTCAACCGTCGAATCTAGATTCCACCACCAATCTTGGGTCGTGACAGAAAGAGAATTGCGATAGGTCGCTAAATCTAAAACTTGGGCGATTAAAGCCGCATTTTCTTGGAGTTTATTGTCTAATACCACTAATCTTTCTAAAAGATTTGCTGTTACTTGGTTTTCAGCCCCTAAAGCTTTTTGAACTTTATCTCTGGCTGTTAAGATATTGACGGCCTGCTCGCTATTAGGCGTTTCGCTATTTTGCCAACTATTCAGCACGGATTCATAATCGCTCAAAGCAGTATCTAGAAGTGAAGACTCGGCAGAAGACATTGGAACTCCAAATTTTGTAAGAAAGATTGACTAAACATCTTGCATAAATCTAAATTTTTCGCGATCGCGTTAATTTTTGGAGTTGTTGACTTTCGAGTTCTAGAACGCGACGAGCAAAGTCAGGATCTTGAGCCAGAAAATCATCAAAAGCATCCACTGAAACCGCTAAAATGCGAGTATTTTCACTATCGGCAAGGATCGTATTTTCTAAATTGCTGTGGCCCAAAACTTCTAATTCATCCAAGACTTGTCCCGCATAAAGACTTTCAATCCGAACCTCATCTGCCAAATGGTAGTAAATTTTGGCTTCTCCCTCAATTAGCAATAACAATTCCCGACAGGTATCCCCCGCTTCTGTGATGGCTTGATCTTTGGTGTAAATCCTGATCTCAGCGCGATCGCCCAAGTCCATCAGGGTTCCCGTTTGCATTTGGGCAAAGAAATCACTATTAAACAAATAAACCAATTTTTCTAGTGCAGAAAAAATCGAGAGAGCAGGAGGCGTTGTCACCGAAAGAATTTTTTCTAGGGTTTCTTGAACTAGAGGAATGGGAGAGTCTGGGGTTAAATGACGGGCGATCGCCTGGGACTTAGTTAAATCGAGTTGGGCGATGAGATAAAGAGCAGTGCATTGAATCAAGGAATTGTCATTTTCCAAGAAAATTTCTAGGTGACTGACTATTTCTTGGGTCGAATATTCCCTCGAAAAATTATCAGGATTTGCTTCTTTTTGAGTAAGAAGATTAACAATTTCTGGACTCCATTGCTCTTGTGAATTTTCACCTTCCAAAAGTTGTAATAAAATCCCAGGGATAAGTTGTTTAATCGACTGTATTATTCCTAACGTATTCGGTTCATTTTGCCGAGTCTTCAGGATTGCTAACAGGTTTTGAACAATCAATATTTGTTTGTGTTTGATAGTCTCTTTTAATATTTTTACGACAGCTTGATGTTCTTGGAGACTCGGTTGCTCTAAGGCGCGATCGCGATCAGCTAATTCAACTAATCGAGCCAGTAAAAAATCCGCTTTTGCCAAACTATCTGTATTAGGAGAAAGCCCTGCTAAAATCGAGTCTTCTTCCTGAGCTGTAATTAAATATTCCCGACTGAGAGAACGCATTTTAGCTGAGTCTTGGGGAGATAATTCAAGGGTTCCTTCCGAAGATAATTGTTGTAGTCTCAAGATTCGTTCTAAGGATTTTTGATAACCGTTTAAACGGACTTGATTTTCTAAGCTCCATTGACGATTCGGGTTGAGTAATTCAGGATCTTCAATGCCTAATTCCTCTAATACTTCGCGGTGTTCATCGTTACTAATCCCCAATTCTTGTCGCATTTGTTTTAGGACTTCTAGGCTACTGGCACTATTCACATACCCCTCTTCTAAGGATTCTTTAACCACACCTTTATAAACTTGATGTTGTCTTTCGCGATTAAAGCCGATCAGAACTTTTGCTAATACATAGATTTCATTGGGCTTGAGATCCTTGAGAGAACGGCCTTCGAGAAATTGGGAAACATCAAGTTGTAATTTCTCCAATTGTTTGCGTAAACGAAGGGCTAAACTTTCGCGGGAGTAAATTTCTCGACTTTGATTCCAGTTTTTTTGTAACCATAATGTACTGAGAAACACCAGACTCAGATCAAAAACGTACTGAACCCAAATAGGGAGTAACAGAAGGAGCGGACGACCTGCAAAAAGGAAAAAGAAATCAAAAATCAAAAAGGTACAAATGGCAAACAAACGATGGCGAATAATTTCAGGTTTAATTTTAAAATGCTCTTGAAAATAGGATTGTGCCTGGGCTTCAATGGCTCGTCCTAAAATAATCGCGATCGCCGTAAAGCTTCCTAATACCAAAGGTACTGCCAAGAGCTTAGGAATATTAATCGCTTGCCCAAAAAGATAAAGACCAGGATTCATCAAGGAAGCCAGTTGATTAGGATCACGATTCCAAATCCCTGAAAAGTAATAATCCCAGTTTCCTGCGTATAAATAATAATAAAGAAAATAGCCGATCACTAAACCCACATAACCGTAACGCACAAAGGATTTTTCAGGTTTATTTAATCCCTCCCAATAGGCTCGTTCTGAATCAATGTCAAAACAAGGACTTTGACAAGCAACACAGGCACTTTGTTCGGTTTTATCGGGTAGAACAGTGCGACACATGGATTGGCTAATTTTTTCGTCGCTCAAATGGGGTTTGCTGCCTAATAACCCCCTGGGTTCACTAAAAATAGTCTGGACAGGAGCCATTGGGCAAAAATACTGACACCAGGATTTTCCGCCATAGAAATAACCGACAAAAATGGCCGCCGCGATCGCAAATAAGATCCACAACGCCAACATCAGGCGATCGGCATTAAAAAATAAAATTCGTCCACACAATCCTACAAATAACCAACCAAATTGAAGATAGGAATAGTTTTTTCCCAGCCAGGAATCAGCCTTAACTTTTGCTAATTCATAACGTATTTTTCCTGTCTTTTGATTTTCCTGTTTAAATTGTCGTTGCCAACCGAGGGCGCGGGGAATTTGAGAGAGGAAAGATAAAGGGCAAATCCGTCGCCACAATTCATGGCCAAACACTAACAAAATAAATATTCCCGATGGAACAACTGCTCCCCAAAAAAGCGTTGCTCCCACAGCATAGGGTTCTTGGGGTAAACATTTGCCTTGTACTTTGATACAGACATCCGTAAGGCGTAGGGGACTCCAAGGGTGATCGGGTTCAGTCAGGGCTGATGTCCAGGGATCATATAAAAGAGAGGCGATGAGTAATAACCAGCCGCTTGTTAAAACCCAGCGAACCCAGTGCATTTTTTGTTCGGATATTTTGATCAACATAAAGGCAAAATATTTAGGGATAAGTTTAATGAATTAAGGTTTTTCTAAGGGTTCAGATAATACTTCAGTTTTTTCTTCTAATAGGTTTTTTTCTTCCTGTAGTAATCCCATCCAAATGGCAATCATACCCGCAATAGGAATAGAGAGAAAAACCCCCAATAATCCTGCCACTTGTTCCCCGATAAAGAGGGCCAAAAAGAGAATAACAGGGTTTAATTCTAGAGCATTTCCCATCACTTTGGGACGAATAAGATTATCTTGAATTTGTTGCAATATGATAGAACTAATAATGACTTTTATCGCGATCGCCGTTCCCTGGGAAGTAAAAACTAATAACGTCACAATTAAAACACCGAGGGTCGCACCAATGCCAGGAATCGCATCGAGTACGCCCACAATAATCGCAAAGATTAGCGAATAATTGACACCCAAAACCGTAAACACAAAGAAAATGGCGATGGACAAAAACACCATTAGGATAATTTGTCCCCGTATAAATCCCAAAAAACTCTGCCGAAAAATCTGGGCAAAGCGATCGCGGGAAGCACTGGGAACTAATTTGAGACAAGATTGCCAAAGTTTGTCCCCGTCAATCAGCATATAGAGGCTAATCACTGCGCCAAAAATCCCCGCAAACACACTAGAAAAAATTCCTTGTAAAATGCCTAAACCCGACGCTAAACCCGTTTGTAATTTATCAATCACTTTGCCGATATCCAAACGTTCCAAAAAATCCTGATAGGGCAGTAAATCTTGTTGTTTGAGTGCATCCTTGAGATGACTGACTAAACCCTGACCCTGACTAATTGCCTGGAGTCCAATACCTGTGACCAAGCCCAACATTAAGGCTAGGGCGACCATAAAGGTGATCGCGATCGCCAATCCCCTGGGAATATAGCGCGACAACCAAACCACAGGATAATTTAACAAGGCGGCAAAAATCCCTGCGGCGGTAAATAGGGCGATCGTACTGTAGAAATAATTAATTAGTAGAATCGTGACCCAGGCAGAAGCAAACAACAATAAATAGCGGGTTAATCGAGAATTGTTCCAATATTCCCAAAAATTTTCTGTGTTTGAGTTTTGTTTATCCATATCTCGAAAAGAAACTCGACTCTTTAAGACTAAAGCAGAATTGAACACCAAATTCAGCGATTGAACCCTTACGCTCAAATCTAGTTTCAAAATACCTCTGACAATCATTGAGCAAATTGATCAATACGCTGTCAACCCTTTAGATTGCATAATGATTCTGTTGCTGGCATAAACTCCCCTACCTGTGAGCCTTTTCAAACGCCCTCTCATTACTAATTTTCATTACGGCTCTGCTCATCTCATCTCTCCATTGATAAGCTGTGATTTTCGAGTAGCTACTAGCAGATAACTTTATCTTTGACCTCTATCATTGTGTAGAGACCTATGGGAAAAATCCGTTATAATGACAAAGTGACTTGATTAACTAAACTCTATGTAACCCTTAAGAAAAAACACCCAGGGAATTTATCCAAGCTATCATCAAGCATAATCGTCGAAAAACGTTTCATTCTGTACAAAGCTTTACTGAAAACTATCTTACGAGGAAAAGCGTGTGATCTCTATTTCACTGCCTCCCACTAAGCGAAGCTGGAGTACTTTAAGCTTCAATTCCACCCTTTATCTTTGTCCCGTCCTAGATTTACTCCTAGCCAATATTCCCTCTGAAATTCGATACGAAATTCGGTTAGGTTTACAAGAAGCCCTCGTTAATGCCGCTAAACACGGAAATAAACTTGATCCCAGTAAATCGGTTGTTGTCAGTTTTTTAGTTTCTAAATCGGGCTATTCCTGGGTTATCTCAGACCAAGGAGACGGTTTTACCCCAAAATGCACTTGCGAACTTCATGCTAACTGTCCCACCGCCTTACTTCCCCCCGAAGAATCGGAAAATGGAAGGGGCTTATGTATTCTTCATCAGGTTTTTGATCAAGTTCAATGGAATGCCAACGGAACTCAGTTACGGTTAAGCAAACAAACCTGTAGAAACAGGTGGGGGATATCATCAAAATTCCTAGAAATCTCCTAAATTAGCCTTTAAACTAATCAGACGATCCTAAAAATAATTTATAGGCAGGGTTCTCGCTTTCATTACAGTAAGGATAGCCCAAGGTATCCAGAAAAGCTTGCCATTCTTCCATTTCATCGGGAGGAACCTGCATTCCTACCACGATCCGTCCGTAATCGGCTCCGTGATTGCGATAGTGGAAAAGGCTGATATTCCAGTCGGGACTCATACATTGGAGAAATTTCATCAACGCGCCAGGCCGTTCGGGAAATTCAAATCGATAGAGCAATTCATGACTCGCTAATTGCGATCGCCCACCGACCATGTGACGAAGATGGAGTTTGGTCAGTTCATCATCGGTGAGATCAAGAGTTTGGAACCCGTTTTTTTCAAAGATTTCTACCATGCGGCTAGCATCACTGCGGTCTTGAATCTGTAACCCGACGAAAATATGGGCTTCCGTGCGATCAGCAATGCGATAACTAAATTCCGTCAGATTATTTTGCCCTAAACATTCACAAAATTTGCGTAAACTGCCTTGTTTTTCGGGAATTTTAACCGCAAAAATCGCTTCTCGTCGTTCTCCATACTCGGCCCGTTCTGACACGAATCGCAACCGATCAAAGTTCATGTTTGCACCACAGGCGATCGCAATTAAGGTTTCTTCCGTAATGTTTTCCCGTTCCACATAGGCTTTGAGTCCCGCGATCGCCAAGGCCCCAGCAGGCTCCAAAATCGAACGAGTATCTTCAAAAACATCCTTAATGGCCGCACAGGTATCATCTGTCCCGACTAAAATCACTTCATCCACATATTGCTGACATAATCGAAAGGTTTCATCCCCCACTTCCCTAACGGCCACCCCATCGGCAAACAGACCGACCTGAGCAAGTTTCACCCGATGACCTGCTTTGAGGGATTGGGACATGGCATCGGCATCAATGGGTTCCACACCAATAATTTTAATATCGGGATATAACCGCTTCACGTAACAAGCAATGCCTGAAATTAAACCACCACCGCCGATCGCCACAAAAATGGCATGAATGGGTTTTTGGTACTGGCGCAGAATTTCCATGCCAATAGTTCCCTGACCCGCAATCACATCGGGATCATTAAAGGGATGCACAAAAGTCAAACCCTTTTCGGCTTCTAATTGGCGAGCATAGGCATAGGCATCATCAAAGGTTTCGCCGTGAAGGACAACTTCTCCGCCCCGTAATTTGACCGCATCAATTTTTACCTGGGGAGTCGTTGTGGGCATGACAATCAGCGATCGCGTCCCCAACTTAGAAGCACCGAGGGCAACTCCCTGGGCATGATTTCCCGCAGAAGCGGCGATCACCCCTTTTTTGAGCAATTCTGGCGGTAATTGAGCCATTTTGTTGTAGGCTCCCCGTAATTTAAAGGAAAAGACCGATTGCAGATCCTCTCGTTTCAAAAAAACCCGATTATTAAGGCGGGCCGACAAGTTGGGGGCATAATCTAAGGGGGTTTCCTTGGCTACATCATAAACACGGGCTTTTAAAATACGTTCAAGATAATCGGAAGACATGATTTTTTGGTGATGCAAATAGCCACTCAATCTTTATTTTAGCCACGCCACACCTGTTCTAAAATCGTTGCGGGTTTGATATCGGCAATTTTAAGGCTCGGAGATTGGAGACCAACAAATCGATCCTGATTAGGCGGCAGAGATTTGCTGACTTGGGTGGGGCCAAACAGGGCAATGGTATAGGTTCCTACGGCGATCGACAGGTGCATGGGTGCGCTATCCGTACAAAGCATTAAGTTCGCTCCCGCAATCATCGCAGCAAGTTTACCAATATCAGGGCATTGAACAATTTTAAGATTGGCGTGATTTTCGCGCATTTCCGCGATCCATTCGGCATCATCGGGGCCTTGCAGTAACACAATGGAAAGTTTGGGCTGTTTTTGTTGAATATCGTCAATAATCGTTTGCCATTGTTCCACGGGATAAATTCGATCCAACCCTTCGATACGAGACTGTTTATTTAATCCATCATGAATCAGAATATAGCCATTTTCCTTTAAATCTAGGCGGTTTTGTTCTGCTTCAGCCCACTGGATATCCTCTTTAGGAACGGCAACTTTGAGAGGGGGACAGGGGGTTTTGATGCCAAAGCCTTTGACTAGATCATGGTAAAGAAAGGCTTCGTATTGATCCATATTGAGAGGAACGGGATCGGATAAAAAATAGGATTTGCCCGTTTGATAAGCGACTCGTTTGGGGATACCATTCAACCAAAGCAACAGCCCAATCGCCCAGTCTGTCCCCAAGCTCAGGGCCGCATCATATTCGCGATCGCGGATAATGCCAAGCAGATTAAGGTAATCGGCCAATCCATTGCGGTCTTTAAAATCAAACAAGAGAACTTCATGGACGTAGGGACAAACCCGATAGGCTGATTTAGCGCGAGGCTCTACGATCACATCGATCGCTGCTTGTGGATATTGTTTTTTGAGGCTCTCCAGGGTGGGAAAGAAGAGGAGTTGATCGCCAATTCCCCCAGGAACAAGTGCTAAGATTCGCATCTTTCGGTATCCTTTTAATCGGTAATCGGTAGCTATGGGCTGATTTATTCACAAATTATCTGCTTAACTATAGCAAGTTTTGAGCTTTAGGGAAGCGAATCGCTCAAGATAAGTTTTGGTGGGCAATGATCCCCTGGTCTCACCTTGGACGCGCTCCCTTTGCTTGAATTTTAAATGTCCAGATCCGTTAGATTTAGTCGCGATCCGTAGGTTTCGATAAATTCCCGTCGGGGAGCCACGCGATCGCCCATGAGGACTGTAAAAATGCGATCGGCTTCGGCGGCATCATCAATTTCTACCCGTTTCATGGAACGAGTTTCGGGATTCATGGTTGTATCCCAAAGTTGAGTCGGCATCATTTCCCCTAACCCTTTAAACCGTTGAATGGTGTAACTGGCATTAGCAGGAAATTCACTAATTTTCTGTTGTAATTCTCGATCAGAATAACAGTAATAATGATTTTTTCCTCGTTCTAATTTATACAAGGGAGGACAGGCAATATAAATGTAACCTTGATCAACTAAATCCCGTTGATAACGATAGAAAAAGGTGAGTAATAGAGTACGGATGTGCGCGCCATCGACATCAGCATCGGTATTGTGAGCCAATACACCACCCACGCCGCAAACAAAGTTTTCGTCATCCTCAACGGAGAAATCATAGACATAATCTCCAACCAGAGCAATTTCTTGATTACTAATTACTTTTAATCCCATCAAATCCTCACTAATGGGAACAAAGTCCTGGGCTTTTCGGGTAGGATTCGCTAGATGATTAATCAATAAATGGGCCAGATGATGACGTTGCCAAATGGGTTGGGATTGTTCTAACTGTTCTTTCCCACAGATTGTAATCGTAAAGTAGGGATGGCGCGTTTGAATAGGAGCCGCGATCGCCGTTGAGGGTTGGTGAGTAGAATGGCTGGCAATTAATCCTAATTGACCTAACAAATAGAGTAATCCATCCTTAGCAGAAGTGGAATTAGTAGTCATAGAAAGATGATTATTTCCGATGGTTCCATCTCCCAGAAAATACCCTTCCAGAAACTTGAGTTGTAGTTCTGAACTTAAGCTAAAAACCAGATCGGGAAGTTGTTTTTGATGGGCCACATCCGCCAGATTCCAAGCCTTTAATAAACGAGCGGCTAAGACGCTATGGAAATAAAGTTTAATCCCCTGACTATCGGGATCGGCATAGCATCGGGGCATTTCTCCAAAGATAGTGGCGATCGCCTGGCTTAATTCGGTTATAAACCCTTGATCTTTTTGCCCTAAATTCAAACTCACTTGATGCTGACTAAGGGTTCCTTCTGCCACATACCAACCCAAAAACCAAAGTAATTCGGGCGTAATGGGTAAGTAACGATCAAAAGCCTTATCCAAATGAGCTTGGGGGACTAATTGAATCTCATCGTCTAGGTCAATTAATTCGCTAGGGGTAAGTTCTTCAAAGGGTTTGTAATTACTGACTTCTCGCCAACGAGAATTCTTGCTTTGATCATCTTGATTAAGATAATTTTCTAACTTAGAAGGTAGGGTTTCATAAACAACGTGTTCATTGCCCCCGATAGCCTCTAAATATTTAAGAAAAGAAGGTAAAGTCGGATGATTTATTCCCCGTTCCCAATGACTGATGGTGATCGGTTGTTTGACATCACAAAGCGTTGCAACTTGCTTTTGGGAAATGCGAGAAGTTTGACGCTGTTGAATGAGAACTTGCCAATCTTCGTCCTTTAACTGTACTCGCGGCTCACTCAGCAAATCAGGGCGTTCTACCTTAGCTAAAACCCGTTTACTGGCAATGCGTCGGACTGACTCACCTTGTAAGTAGAGGGATTTCGTCAAACCTGCCTGATAGAAAGTTTTGAGTAAATCTATCCGTGTTGGTTGCTGTTCAGGACGGGGTAAGCGACGACTAGCGACTAATAGATCGCCTATTTGAATTTCATTTCCTTTTTTAAGTTTGACCTCGCCTTGGTCATAGACAAAAACACTATGGGAAGAAGTCACTTTAACAGAGCGATTGTAACGGGTCTTGATTTCGTACATTGGCTCTTCATGTCCATGACGAATGACGGCTTTGAGAGGACGGAATCGGGTTAAATTTGTCTTGGGATCAAAGGAGATGACCTGATAACGTTCGGGGGTTTTTCGTCCTTCGATACAATCATCAATAAATTCGCCGATTTTGACAAATTCAGTTTTGCCTGTATCGTCCATCACGAGAGTTGGTTCATCACCTGCGACACTCATAATTACGATGCGGTGATAACGCAATTGGGCTACATTAAATTCTTCTCCTTTAATGCCTAATCCAAGAGCCGTAATTAATGCTTGAATTTCAGTGTTTTTATAAATCTTGGCATCATCGGTTTTTTCGATGTTTAATATTTTTCCTCGCAGGGGTAGGATTGCCTGGAATTGTCTGTCTCTTCCCTGCTTGGCCGAACCGCCTGCCGAATCGCCTTCCACGATGTAAATCTCTGATTCTTCGGGGTTTCTGGAACTACAATCTGCTAATTTACCTGGTAAAGTAGAGGACTCTAAAACCGATTTTCGGCGGACTAATTCCCTGGCTCGACGAGCGGCTTCTGCTGCCTTAAACGCAGTGACAGCTTTTTCAATAATGGCATCAGCAACCTGGGGATTAAATTCTAAAAATTCACCCAAGGTTTCCCCCACTAAAGAGTCAACAATTCCTCGGACTTCTGTATTACCTAATTTAGTTTTAGTTTGTCCTTCAAATTCAGGGTCGGGAACTTTAACCGAAATAACTGCCGTTAATCCTTCTCGGACATTTTCCCCTGCTAAATTCGATTCATTTTCTTTGATTTTATTGCGCTTACGGGCGACATTATTAATAGTACGAGTGAGAACGGCCTTTAAACCATCTAAATGGGTTCCGCCGTCAATAGTACGAATATTATTAGCAAATCCTAAAACATTATCGCTATAAGCATCAATACACCACTGGAAAGCCACTTCTACTTGAACGTCATTTTTTTCCCCAGAGACATAAATTACTTCTGGGTGGAGGGCTTCTTTCTCCTTGGTCATGTAGGTGATATATTCCTTGATCCCGCCTTCATAACAGTAGGTTTCGATGTGGGGTTCGGCGGGACGGCGATCGCTGAAGGTAATTTTGACCCCTGCATTCAGGTAGGCCAATTCCCGTAAACGGCCTGAGAGAGTCGCATAATCAAACTCAATACTAACGTTGAAAATTTCGACATCGGGTAAAAAACTGATAGAAGTTCCCGTAGAATGCTCGGCATTGGGAGTCGCTTCTAGGGTTGTGACAGGAATCCCTTTTTCAAAGCGTTGTCGATGTTCCTTGCCTTCGCGCCAGACATAGACTTCGACCCATTCCGAAAGAGCGTTAACAACGGAAATTCCGACTCCATGCAATCCTCCCGAAACTTTATAACCGCCGCCGCCAAATTTTCCGCCCGCGTGTAGTACGGTCATGACGGTTTCGAGGGCTGATTTGCCCGTTGTGGGATGGGTATCGGTGGGAATGCCCCGACCATCATCGGTCACCGTCACCGAACCATCAGCATTTATATCAACTTCAATGTGCGTGCAATGCCCTGCTAATGCTTCATCAATGGAATTATCGACTACCTCATAAACAAGATGATGTAGCCCCCTCGGCCCCGTTGTTCCGATATACATCCCTGGTCGTTTACGGACTGGCTCTAACCCTTCTAGGACTTGAATCTGATCGGCACTGTAACTGCTAGTCATATAACTCTCCAAGAGCAAATCTAGAGCCTTGTTCTGACTCTCGATCACAAAATCTTTAAAAATTCTAACACAAAAGGGTTAAAGACTCACTGAACATAATCTGAAGCGATTTTTATTATGGGGTCGAGTCTGGGTTTTTGATTCTGTTTTTAATGTCACTTAAGTCTCAATCCCAATCTATTAAATTATACAAATTCTTGGCTTCAAAAAAGACTATTATTTACTTAATTTTAATTTAGACATTCATTATTTAGAATCTTACAGCTTTATCAAGATGCAAGAACATAGGCAAAATGGAACAATCCGACGCAGAACATTTCTTTCCAACATGGTGATGGGAACGGGTCTTGCCTTGGCTCATTGGGGTTGCCAACCTACCAACCAAATTACCACTCTACGCATTGGGATTAATGATTGGATTGGCTACGCGATCGCGCTCTATGCCCAGAAAACAGGAATCATGGAAAAACGGGGACTGCAAATTGATTTGATTGAATTTGTAAATTTGCAAGATGCCACCAGAGCTATGTTACACGGCTCACTAGATGCCACTTTTTCGACCATTTGGGATTTAATGAGTACAAGCGTTACTTCTGTCCAACCTGTGATTTTGCTTGTCACTAATGTGTCTCATGGTTCTGACGGCATAGTAGCCCGCTCTCCTCTGAAATCAATGGAAGATCTCCCAGGTAAACGAGTTGGCGTTAAATTAGGTACAGTTAATGAGCTTATTTTATTAGAAGCCCTTAAACTCCACGAAATTTCGCCAAGAGTTATTAAGATGGTCGATATTTCTAATGAAATAGCCGCTAATGAACTCCGAAACAACAAAATTGATGCCGCTGTGATGTGGCAACCCCTGTTAAGTGAAATTGCCAAGGAAATTCAAGGATCAATAGTTTATACAACGAAAGATCAAGACAGTCTTGTGGTAGATATATTGGCGACGACAAACCAGACTTTTCAAGAGAAAAAGGCGGCTTTTAGTCAGTTTATCTGGGCTTGGTTTGATACAATGGCAATTTTAAAACAAGAACCCAAAATTATTTTTCAATTTTTAGAAAAAGAATTAGGTCAGCCCCGTGACAGTTTGCTCGAAAGTTATGCAGGCTTAAAGCCTGGAAATATTGCCCTTAATCGTCAAATGCTTGGTCAACCTCAAGGTATCAATCTTGTATTATCTCAAACCAATGATCTCTTAATACAAAATAACCATGCACAAGGCATTTATTCTTCTATTATAATTCCCTCTGACTTCCTTAATTCTAAACTCGATCAATGGAACATAATCCCATAAAATCTCAAATCTCTCGTTATCTTTTCTTTTCTCTAGGAGCAACTCTCAGTATTGCTTCACTCGCGCTTCTTTTTGCCCATAGTTATTTTTCTCAAAAGCTTTTAGAACAAGAAATTCAACAACGAGCAAACACGATTTCACGGGGAATTGAATTTGCCACCGAGGGACTGATCGAATCCCAGCAACCTGTTTTATTAAAACGGGTGGTTCAAAATTATGCAACCTTACCAGGGGTTATTCAAATCGAAATTATTAGTCCGACGGGACAAATTTTGACCAGTAGCCCTAATGATCGCCGCGCCAAAATGCTCTGGACAACGAAGCGGATAAAAATGGAATCACAGATTCAAAAAAGTAGGCAAAAAGGATTAAAGCTCAATATGCCGATCGAGCAGAATGGCCACTCAGTTTTTGTGCAAATTTTGCCTTTTAATAACTCGTTGTTTCATGAAAAAAGATTTTTTGGTCAAATTTTGATTGTCTTAGATATTGAACCGATTCACAAAGAAAATAATCTCAATTTTTTCTGGACATTAGGACTTTCTTTTGCGGGAGTTCTATTTGTCTTGGGGGGAACGATTTTCGTTTTGAGAAAACGTGTTTTATTGCCGCTACAAAGCATTCAATCTGCGATCGCCGAAAATTCTGGAACCAGCCCTTTAAATATTTCTCTTGTTTACGATGATGAAATTGGTTTTTTAGCTAAAACACTCCAGCAAAAATTTAATGAAACCCAAACCTTAACCGCAGAATTAGAGCAACGAGTAAAAGAGCGGACTAAAGAGTTACAAAATGCCCAAGAATTTCTCCAAAAACTTTTGGACTATTTACCCGTCGCCCTTTTTGTCAAAGATGTTTCTCCCGAAAAATTTGGTCAAATAATTCTTTGGAATCACACTTGTGAAACAATTTTTGCAATCCCCTCAGACCAAGTTTTAGGAAAAAATATCCATGAAATTTATTCAAAAGAGTACGCTGAACTTTATGAGTCCCAGGATCGAGAAGCAGTCAACAGTAAAAAAATCATTGACATTGCCGAAGAACAGATCGAATCTCCAAAACAAGGAACAATTTACCTCCATACCATTAAGGTTCCCCTGTTTGCTAACAATGACGAACCGGAATATTTACTCTGTATTTGTGAAGATATTACCGTTCGGAAACAGGCCGAAAATGACTTGCAAATACTCAATCAAGACTTGGAACTCAGGGTAGAAGAAAGGACACAAGCGGTACGAAAAAGTGAAGCTCGTTACCAACACTTGTTAGATCAAGCCAGTGATGCTATTTTAATTGCTGATATTCAGGGAAATTTGGTCGAGGCTAATCAAAAAGCAATTCAACTATTCGGCTATAGTAAAGCAGAAATGGTTAAATTAAAAATCTCCGATCTCCATACCTTAGAAGAGTCTAATACTACTAAAGAATCTTTTCAACGAATCGTTAATAACCGTACTGGACAATTATTAAATACAACAATTGTCTGTAAAGACGGTAATACCATTCCCGTGGATATTACGGGAAGTATGATTGAATACAATGGTCGCCAATATATTCAAGGAATCTTTCGGGATATTAGTGAGCGCAAAAAAGCAGAACTAGAAATGCAAAACGCTCTTATTAAAGAACGGGAACTGAATGAACTTAAAACTCAATTTATTGACGTGGCCTCCCACGAATTTCGGACTCCCTTAACGGTAATTTTAGGGAACACAGAATTTATCATTAAGTATTACCAAAAATTATCAGAAGAGAAGAGATTTGATAATCTTAATAAAGTTTTAAAATCTGCATTAAGACTGAAAGAGATGATCGAAGATGTTTTAGTCCTAAGCCGTCTGACCTCTGACAAAATAACCCTTGAATTACAATCATTAAATATCGAGGGCTTTTGTCATGAAGTTGTTGAAGATGTTTTATCTAACTCAGAAAATAAAAATCAAATCATGGTATCTTTGGTAGATGAATTCGGACTCGGAAAGCAAATTAATGGCGATCCTAAGATTCTTTATCACATCTTATCTAACTTGTTAAATAATGCAGTTAAATATTCAAAAGAAAATAGCCCGATTGAATGTGTAATTGAGTTGTCTCAATCTGAAATTATCTTTAAGATTAGCGATCGCGGCATCGGAATTCCCCAAAAAGATCTGGTTAATATTTGCGAGTCCTTTCATCGTGCCTCTAATGTGGAAAATATTCCTGGAACAGGATTGGGTTTAAATATTGTTAAAAGATACATTGAACTCCATAGAGGCACTCTTGAAATTGAGAGCGAAGTCAATCTGGGTTCTACTTTTACCGTTAGGTTACCTCGTCAAATGCAAAAAAAATCAGACCCGCATTAACGTTACAATAGCTTTTTACAGCAAATTGCATTATGGTCACGAACAAATTTTTGTAGGGACATAATAATATTATGTCCTTACCTTGTACGGGATTTAGGGACAAAATGCTGTATTGTTCAATTGATCTTACAAAAAAATGATTTTTCCTCAGCCTATCCAACCTGAACCAGGCCAAGAATCCGTCTGGGATTATCCCCGCCCGCCCCGCATTGAGCCATCAAATAAACGTATTCAAGTCGTTTTTCGGGACATCACGATCGCCGATAGCGTTCGTAGTCAACGCATCCTCGAAACCAGTCATCCCCCTGTGTACTATATTCCGCCTGAAGATGTGGATATGAGCTATATTCAGCCCAGTTCCCATCAATCCTACTGTGAATGGAAGGGAATCGCCCATTACTACACGATCGCGGTGGGGGAAGAAAAAAGTATTAATGCGGCGTGGTATTACCCCAATCCGACGGATTATTTTGCGGTGTTAAAAAATTATCTTGCTTTTTATCCCAGCCGAGTGGATGCCTGTTATGTCGATGAGGAAAGAGTGACAGCCCAAGCGGGAGACTTTTATGGTGGATGGATTACTAAAAATATTGTTGGCCCCTTCAAAGGAGGAATGGGAACGAGAGGCTGGTAAGTGAATGGCTTAGTTTTGCTCAGAATAACTTAAAAGGTCACCAATATTCTGATGAGTAACGGTCAAAAACTTTAATAAAATCCCTTAAATTGAAAAAAAGGAAAAGTGTAAAGGAGTCTTTCCGTGTTTCGACCCTTCTGACTTTTCCTTTATTTAATCTTACTCCTCACACACCACTAAAACATAACAAGCTTCTCAAAAGTTAGATATGGGCATTGTGACACTTTCAGGATTGGCACAGTTTTATTAAAGGTGTTAGTGAAGGTTAGCCGTTGAAATGTCCTAGTGAGTTGATTCTTCTTTGTCGGGTAGGTTTTGATGAGTTCCCGTGAAGTTGAGCTTGAGATTTGACCACTGCATTTGACCAACGAGGCGTTTGTTCTGAAATTGAGTTTGAAGTTGGATTGTTGAGGAAGCATTGTCTGCGGGCTGGGGACAGTCCCCCAACTGCTCGGTTTTACCCACTAGGGAAAAAGGCTGCGATCGCCTAGAAGCTGGATCAGAACTGGCATTATCCAATAGTCCATTGAGCTTGATCGTTTGGTTTTGAGTGGTTAATCTTCCCGTGAGATAAATACCTGATTGGGCGATCGCTAAACTCAGCTTTTCAGACTTTAAGCAATCGGGTAAATTTTCGTTTTCCAAGAGATAATTTCCAGCAATATTGGGGGGAGCCTTGAGAGAACTTTCACCATAGACACTCACGATCTTAAATAAAACAAGCACAGAGCCGATCATGACACCATAGAACGTGAGACTTTTGTGATTAAAATGACCCATAAATTTGACCTAATTTTTAGTCTAAAAAAATCAACTGGCAGGAGCTTTTTGAATAAGGGACGCTAGGTGACTAATCACACGAGAATAACGGCGAGTAATTAATAAAGAGGAATGACAATCTTGGGCCAATTCATCGGTATAACGACCTAACGTTTGTCGCTCAATTCCCCAGGTTCGACTGGTTCCTGCAATTGTTAAATCCACCTCTCTAGAGGCTTCCACTACCGCCTTAATCGGTTCAGCATCTTTTAGTTGAACAATTTCAATGCGTGATCTGACCGCTTCGGGTAAGATTTCTAGCATTTTTTGAAATTCATAACTGGATTCTTCACTGTTAGGACTCAGGCTATTAAAGCGTAAAACTTTCAGGTAGCGATCAGTATTATTAAATAGCATTCTTAAGGCTAAAGAAAAGCCTAAATCATCATGAATATTATCAGCGTAGGCAACTAATAGGGAATTCAATTGTTGTTTTTGTTTATTCACAAATACAGCTACATCAACGGGAGAATGATTCAAAATTTTGCCGACTCTTCCCCCTAAACGATTATCCACAAAAGCAGAACGATGCCAACCCATAATAATTAAATCGGCTTTATCGGCGATCGCAATTTGGACGGTTTCTATGGCGATATCATGGGCGGAGGTGACAATGGGATAAATATTCTGACGAATTTCAGGCGGCTCTAGGGTTTCAATTAAATTTTCTAAGGCATCTCTTCGTTGTTTAATTAAACGATTGGTTTGATCGGGAGTGGTTTGAAATTGATAATTTTCTTGAAATTCAATTAGAGTTAAGGGATGAACAATGGCAGGCCCGTTTCCTGCGATCGCGATCGCTAAATTCAATAAACCTTTTTGGGTCAAAGGGTTAGCAACAGGAACCAAAACCCGATAAATTGGCACCGTTGATTCTGTTTCTAATTCAGGGGTTTCTTGCTCCACAATATCAAGCCGAATTTTATCCTTGGGATACGTCCATTCCAAGAGGGGCGAAGTCATAAAAGTTGTGACTAACGCCATGATGACCAACATCGTAAATAATAAAGGGGTAATGACTCCCAAACTCAAGCCAATATTGAGGACAATTAATTCCGTTAAACCGCGAGTATTCATTAACCAACCGAGGGCCGAAGCATCGCGATTACTAACTCCTGAGACCCTGACCGCAACATAGGTTCCCACATATTTTCCGATAATTGCAACCATTAAAACTGCTCCACACAGTAACCACAATTCGGGACGATTTAATAAACCAATTTCTGTTCTCAGCCCGCTATAGGCAAAGAAAATGGGGAGTAAAAAAATCAGAACAAAATCTTCAGTTTTTTCGGCTAATTCTTTTACTAATCCCGCATTTTTAGGCATGACTGCACCGAGTAAAAATGCCCCAAAAATAAAGTGAATCCCAATTAATTCGGTAGTGATGGCTGAAATGACAATTCCCATATAAATTCCCGCTAGGGTTAACTGGGTTAATCGACCAGTCCGTTTATAATGTATGAGCAATTTTTGTAGGAGTTTTCTGCCGAAGGTCACCATCAGAGCAATATAGCCGATCGCCAAAATAATAGTAGGAAATGCTCCTGTAATTGTCCCCGTTCGAGCCACCGCGATCGCCAGAGCCAATAAACACCAGGCCGTCACATCATCGACCGCCGCACAGGTCAATGCCAACGTTCCTAATTTTGTGCCTTGTAAATTATTTTCGGTAATAATGCGTGCTAATACGGGAAAAGCCGTGATAGACATAGCCGCCCCCAAAAAGAGGGCAAAAGCCGTGAAAGAAACATCCGCATTAGAGACCAAAGGATAAAGTAAGAGAGCTAAAATACTGCCCAAAGAAAAAGGGACTAAAATGCTAACGTGGGAAGTCAAAATAGCAGTTTCTAATTGTCCCGACAAATATTTAGGATTAAGCTCTAAGCCGATTAAAAACATGAAGAAAATCAAGCCAATTTGAGACAAAATATTGAGGTAAGGCAAGGTTTCAACGGGAAAAAGCCAAAGCTTAAAATCGGGGGCAACTAATCCCAATAGAGAAGGCCCTAACAAAATTCCTGCAATAATTTCGCCTATCACTAAGGGTTGCTGAATTTGACGACAAGCTGCCCCCATTAACCGAGAGAAGCCAATAACAATCACAATTTGAATCAAAACCAGAACGATCGGCTCAAGATGCATCTTTTAATATCCTTAAAATAAAATAGTGGACGGACAACAAATTTTTTTTTAAAGCGTTAATTTAGACTGGATGTACTCATAGGATACGGCCAACAATGAAGGAAGCGTGTAATAATTCGGATTTTCTTGGACTTTTATTTGAAAGCAGTGAAAAGACTGGCAAGAATCTCATTATCCTTGAACAAGGTAAATCTTAAATTAAGAAAATCTTCAATTACCGAGCAATTTTTCTGAAAATCCTGATTTTTGATGAAATTTTAGCCTAGAACTGGAAATAATTCATCCATCTTTGAAAATTTCCTTAAATTTTTATTGAGAACATCGCGTAACGTTACCGTAAATCGATAAACTCACTAGGATAGATGTGACGAGACAAAAGAGACAAAAAAATTACTGTTATGGCCTATTACTGGTTTAAAGCCTTTCACCTCATCGGGGTTGTCGTTTGGTTTGCGGGCTTATTTTATCTGGTGCGATTATTTGTTTATCACGCGGAAGCCAATCAAGAGCCAGAACCCGCCCAATCTATCCTGAAAAAGCAGTATGAATTGATGGAAAAACGGCTATATGGGATCATTACCACCCCAGGCATGATCGTAACGGTGGCAATGGCGATCGGTCTAATTTCGACGGAACCAGAAATTTTAAAATCAGGTTGGTTGCACATCAAGTTAACCTTTGTTGGCTTATTGTTGGTCTATCATTTTTACTGTGGACGAATTATGAAGCAGTTGCCTAAGGGAGAATGCCAATGGAGTGGGCAACAATTTCGGGCGTTGAATGAAGCTCCCACCATTCTGTTAGTGGTTATTGTCTTACTGGCTGTGTTTAAGAATAATTTGCCCCTAGATGCAACGACTTGGTTGATTGTGGCTCTGGTTATTTCAATGGTGGCTTCTATCCAACTTTATGCCAAGAAACGCCGCAAGGATCAAGAAAAATTGAGTTTACAAGAATAGCTTGTTGGTGAGTTTGGCAATATTGGTTTTTTGTAATCTGCAATCTGCCGTTATTCTTCTCGACTTGAATTTCATTACTTTTTTCTATCTACCGATCATGACGAATATGCTAACGATAGAACAGGCAAGCCATCTATACCAAAGCGATTATCAACTTTGGTTGGCAGAAACTGCGCAAAAATTGCGATCGCAGGATTTCGGCAACCTAGATTTAGACAATCTGATTGAAGAGGTAGAAAGTTTGGGTAGAAGGGAAAGAAATGCAATTTCCAGTTATTTAATGCGGCTTTGTGAGCATTTACTAAAAATTCGATATTGGGAATCAGAAAGGGATTATTGTTTGAGAGGTTGGAGTCGAGAAGTTAATAATTTTCGGATTGCTATTCAAAGAGAATTAGAATCAAGTCCCAGTTTATGGTCTTTTTTACAGGACTGTTTCGTTAAGGAATATCTAAATGGGAGAAAGCTCTTTTTAAATGCAAGTGGGTTGGATGCTAAGTCTATTCCAGAAAAGTCTTTTTTCACATTAGAGCAAGCATTAGATGATGACTGGCTACCTTACTAACAAAATGATAATGATGGCATTAGGTTAATAATTTGAGTAATTTAAAAATAATGAGTTCTTTTTTCACAAATTAGAAAAACATAAAAACGATCGCGCTTTGAGAGATTCAATATAACTTGAAAAACAAATTGCGATCGCTTTTACATGATTAAGATAATTACTTAGCAGAAAACTTACCATGTTCCCGTTGAAATTGTTCAATGGCCTCAATTAACTTGGGAACAGAAGCCTGACTAATGAAATCCAATTTAAACTCTTTGCCCTGACTGAGATACTCCGCATAGGCTGATTGTAAATAGGGACGAAACTTTTCATTTTGATTCAGATAAACTTCAAAAAAAGGAATTTGAATAGAAGAAGCATAATCTATGATCAGATCCTGACTTGGTAAGGTCAAGTGGGTCAGAGATTCAATACTTTTACTCAAACCCGCATCTAATTCGGAAAAATTGACATGGGCCTGACCTTCTACCATCGCCCAATATTTCTGAGGACTGCCTAACCAAGTAAAAGAACTTGCCTGTTCCAAAGCGGGCGGAGTCGCGGGGTCATAACTCCCCGAACCGAGCATAATAGGAATCGTAATTTTACTGAGGCCTTTTGGCCCAAAAATGCCGCGATTGACAGGATTAGCCGCAAATACTGCTGTCACCCGTTTATCTCGAAAATTATAGGTTTGTCTCGGTAAATCTAGGGCGCGACATTCTAATAACAGAGCGACGTTAATGCCACTATACAGTCGATCGCACTCTTGTTTCAGATGATTAAAATCAATTTCTGCCCCCGCGATCGCCAAAGCCGTATAGCCCCCGAAAGAATGACCGCCTATCCCCACATTCTGTAGATCTAACCTGTTTTGGAATTGGGAAGCATTGCGCCGTTCCAATTCATCAATCATAAAACTAATATCTTTCGGTCGATTGATAAAGTCATTCAGATCAAAGGCTTCACGATGATAACCCTCCAACACTTCCTTGGCCCAAATGCTATCACTGCCAGGATGTTGGGGAGCCGCTATCAGAAAACCATAGGAAGCCAAGCGTTCAAGGCCCTGGGCGTAATCCTCAGGTCGAGAAGCCAATCCATGAGAAAAAACGACCACAGGCATTCTACCGCCCTGGGTCTGGGGGATATAGACATCGGCATATAAAGTGCGGTTTCTACTCGTATCCGTTAAATTCCAGACCTGTTTCGTGACTTTATAGGGGCCAGCTTGACGAAGATCGGGCAACTTAGCATAATCTACACGGGGATCGGTTGCCGCTTCTTCGGCCGTCAGCTTGCGAAACTCACTGATCAAAGTTTCCGTTGCGTCAATGAAAATACTGGCTTCCTTGGCAAATCCTAACAAAAGTTCTCCCTGAAGCTGCATATCCGTCGGCAATTTTTTCAGTACATTCAGTAAAGAAAACCCTTCAGGTTCGGCAGCAGCTTGAACAAAAGCGGCTCGCAGGGCGTATTTACCATTTCTGCCCCCTTGGATAGTAATGCCTCTTCCCAAACGGGTGAGGATATCTTCGCCAATGGCGGTATTAAAAAAACGCGAGATCACCACAGGGGACAAAGGGACTTTTTTCGTCAATGCTTCTCGGAAGGCTTTTTGTTGTTCTGGGCTTGCGAATTGCAGATAAAACGCTAGATTCTTATTGATTTTGCCTTGTGTTGCAAATAGTTCTAAGGAGTCAACCCGTAGAGAAACGTTAATGGGATCGTAGGTAAAAAAGATTTTTTGGTTAGCGTGAACTGGAACGGACGCTAAACAAGCAGTACAGACCCCTAGTAATAGTGAAATTATTTTTCGGGGTTTAGGACGCAGATCCTGAATTTTAGCCATTGGTTATTTTCACGCCTATCGGTAAAGATGGAAGAACAACGTTATCTTACCACTTACACCAA
Organism: Snowella sp.; assembly: GCA_003249095.1. Lineage (GTDB taxonomy): Bacteria > Cyanobacteriota > Cyanobacteriia > Cyanobacteriales > Microcystaceae > Snowella. The sequence continues at coordinate 3,890 of QBMS01000028.1, read as the reverse complement.
TAATCACATAAAAAATATCGACAAAATTCAATCTTTAGTTCATCAGGAATAAAGAAAAAATCATGACAAAATTAAAGTTTGCAGGTGGGTTCAGGACGAATATTTTCAGATTTTTTGACATCCCAACGATTAGCTTTAGGATTAAATACTAAATTAATCACTCGACTTTCACAGATTGTTTCTCCATTTTTAAGGGAATAACGCAGACCAACCTTAACCTGAGCGTTATCATCAGACTCCTTGAGAATATTTTGATCAAAAATCTCGACATTGTGAACAAAATTAAATGATTTATGTTCCTGACTATTTTCTAGATTTTGGTAATGTTGTTTAATAGCTTCTTGGAAAGAGGGTTTCATTTGAGCATTGGACGAAGAACTAATTTCTCTTTCCTTAATTAAAACATTACTAAAATTTACCATGCTATTTGATCCCTTGTCTTGATGGGAAATGAGAGCAACTTTTCCTGAAAAATAATCTGAATCTTCAAAGCTTCCAACTTTTTTATCGTTAACAAAACCCATAATTAAATTATCTTTAGAAACGATTCTCAAACGGTTAACTTTTCCGTCAGGGGCGATCGCCGAATTTTTGCGCCAGGCAAGTTTATCGTCCCAAGCATCACTGCTGTGTTTACCCATCGCAAAGGAACCATCGGGCTGAATCCTTAAATAATAAAAATTTTGATTTTTTTCGCCATTTACTCTGGTCGCAATGCCAACGGATAAATCGGCAGACGGATTGGCGATCGCGACCTCATTAGAGACATCCACATCCTTAAATTGTTCATTTTTTAGCAAAGAAAAATGCTCAGTCTTGGTCGAGGAATGGGGATGATCCAAGTTATTTGAACGAATACTCGCTCCAGGAGAAACCATCCATTTTTGTGGACTCTTTAAGTCATTATTAATCGCCACCTTTTGAAATTCCTTTGTGTCAAATTTCAAATTGGCTAACCAATATAACCCTCCAGCAAACCCGCCCAGAACGAGCAACAGAAACAGAAAAATCCCACCGATTTGCACGAAATCAAACACTTCCCAAAAATTAGCTGATACGGGGGAACTCCAAGCTTTTTTCTTTTGAAAAGAGAATTCACGGGGGCGAGCAGGCAAAACGGCTACCTCCGCCTGTGTTGGTCTTCCTGCCTTCGTTGAATAAACAGGGGTAGGGTTTTGAGCGATCGCGCTCCTTTGGGTATTTTTTCGCTGGGGAGAAGAGGAAGTAGCATTGAGCATAAAATTAGCTCCCGCCGATTGTCTTCCCTTGAAAGTGAGTTGACTTCCCCCACAGAACTGACAATCCTTCGCCTTCACGGATAAACTAAATTGCTTGCCACATTGCTTGCATTGATAAGTCGCCATAGATTGATAAAAAACATAAATTAAAGCAATAAATAGGATTCAGTGAGCAAGCAACATGACATTTCAAAATCATGATACCACCAAAAAATCCAAATTGCACACGAATACAAAATTTTTAAAAATATTATCGTTTTGCCATATCTAGTTAATAGGCAGTCGCACATTTAAGTTGCATAACGGTGTCATGCTCTCATTCAACAATGCCGCTAGTCTTTAGCACAAAAACAAAATTATTTCAAGCTTTTTAGGTAAGGTTTTTGGGCATTAAATTCCTTACCGTCATAAACCTTGACAAATTGTAGAATCATCATTAGAAGACCGAACTTAAAGTTAACAACGATTTAATATAAGCTTAGCCAAGGAGAAAAATTGCCCCTTGTATACCTAAAATTCTTACAACAATAGCAAAATCACTGTCATGTCTAAGTCAAATTTGCTCATAGGGATTACTCTAAGTTGTCACGAATTTAGATTGCATAATGATTTTTCCGAAAGTCTTGTAACAAGGGGCTTAAGCCCCTTGCCTGTATGCGTTTTAGATAATGAACAGCTTACTGTCTTCTTTAGGAAGTCCACTTTTCACTGTTCAATCAGCTTAAGCATTTAGTTTTACAGCACTCAATAATGTCAATACTAATCAGAACTGAAACTATTTTAACGGTGAATCATTTGGTGGAAAATTCGATATAAATTAATGAATAAATTAGATTCTAAATTTAATTTTTTAGGAATTTATCTTATAAAAATTCCAATTTTTTAATACCACTATTAATAATCCAAATCATGAATATAGAAGAATTAATTGACTTGATGAATTCTCGAAGGAGAATGCAACTAACCCCTTTAAAAGAAAAAATTTTACGGAGTGCCTGGAAAGGTCATACCTATACGGATATGGCAGATAAGTTCTATTATCATGAATCCTATCTTAAAACTCTTGCCACTGAAATATGGAATGACCTCTCGATCATCTCTGGTCAAGTTATTACAAAAAATAATTTACGGTTGAAGTTTGATAGTGAAGAGTCTGAAATATTAACCCTTGACAATAATCGATTAATTGATTTTAAAGCGACAGATGAAAATGATATTTTTGAGTTTCCTGGAAGTCCGATCGCTATTGACTGTCGCTTTTATGTCGAGCGTCCCCCCCTCGAAGAGTTGGCATACTATGAAATTCGTAAATCGGGCAGTGTCACCTGTATTCATGCCCCTCTCAAAATGGGCAAAAGCTCTTTACTAATCCGTATTCTCAACCAAGCCGAGCAAGTCAATTATCTGACAGTCAGCATTGATCTTAAAACGATAGATAATGTTCTTTTTCAAGATCTGGATAAATTTCTACGCTGGTTTTGTGTTAATGTTACTCGTCAATTAAAGTTACCAAATCGAATAGATGAGTATTGGGATGATCTTTTAGGGAGTAAGGTCAATTGTACCCAGTATTTTCAAGAGTATATCTTGCCTTCTATTCATCGACCAGTCGTGTTAGCGTTTAATGAGTTTAATAAAATATTTAATCAAAATCTGATTCTCCATGAATTTTCATCCTTACTACGTTTTTGGCATGAACAATCTAAGGAGCTACGGGTATGGAAAAAATTGCGTTTAATAATTGTGAATTCAATCAAAAATTTTGTTCCCCTAGATCCGAATCAATCTCCTTTTAATGTGGGATTACCCTTAGAAATTTTACCGTTTACTGTCGAACAAATCCAAGATTTAGCGAATCGTTATGAATTGGATTGGATTGGGGAAAGGGGAAAAAATAATGCCCAGATTCTTTTGGAAGTGGTGAATGGTCATCCCTATCTGGTTAGATTGGCGTTTTATTATTTACTAACGAATCAAATTTCCCTAGACGAATTAGAGACATTATCAGGGAGTGTACTCTATGTGTATCAGGATTATTTGAAAGCTCTGCTTTTTATCCTGCAACGCAATCCTCTCCTATTAGATCCGCTCAGAGAAATACTCTTGGGACGAAAACCGTTGGATATTGATTCCGCGATCGCCTATCAATTAGAGAGTTTAGGGCTAATTGAATTCCGAGAAAACAGGGCAACCATTAGTTGTCGATTGTATCAATATTATTTTGAACAAAAATTAACTAGCGATCACCTCAAAGTCGATAAATTAAATTAATACCAATAATTTACGGCAATGGTTCAGCCTGATTAAAGGCAGAAAGGATTACTGGGCAAAGGATTAGAGAAACAAAGAAGCAAATATAAGCTTGGAAGTAATGGTTATAACTTTACAGGGGTGTTAAGGGTAATAATACTATAAATAAATCGGTAAAAAAAGGAGAGAGAGTATGTCAATCCAAAAGATAAAGCCAATCCAAGAGTTTAATGATTCTATATTTTGCAATGGGAAAGAAAAAGAATTATTTAAACGAGACTGTCCTCATTGTCACAGCGAGGAAGTGAAAATTCATTCTCATTACAAAACGAAAAATAATGGAGAGAGAAAAATATTTATCTGTCAAAAATGTGAGTCACTATATTCAGAAACGTATAATAC
>QBMS01000027.1 GCA_003249095.1 Snowella sp. | reverse complement strand
CAATAGAACAATAGGGAGCGTGATTTATGGACGTGGAATCATGAAAAACCCCAATACAATATTAAAGCCTGATTTCCGAATATGCACTACTTTAGCCAACTTTTAAATATTCCGCCTTTTTGTATTCTGGAATTAAGTCCATTGGGACAAGTCGCGATCGCAAATCTTAAGGTTATTTCAGTAATTTTACTTATGCAAAAAAAATCTGCTATGAAAATGGCGTAATTTCTAACTTTAAATTGACCTCGTAATATATTATCCTACGATCACCTGATTTATCAGTTTTTAATGGCTAAGTGCGACAAACCATTACCTAGAATGATAGTTTTTATGAAATCGTAAAGATCATCTAATTTTTTTGATTAACCATGATAAAAAATCGTATGTTAAAAAACAAAATTCAGTATTTTATGATTAGATTTATTGTGGTTTTAATGGTTATTGCATTCCAGATAAAAATTTTTGCTTTTCCGTCTTTTTCCCAAACAGTAACAAATGTAGAAATGGGAAAAACCTTACCTGATCTCAGTGGTTTAGCCTGGTTAACAGAAGACCAATTTTTAGCCGTTCATGACAGTAAAAATTTAGATTCTAATCAACCCAGAGTTAGCCTAATTACTCTACCCCAATCCGCCAAAGGTCTGTCATGGCAACCCCTGACCATTGACTGGGAATCTGTTGGGGGAATCGCAATGGATTTGGAAAGCATTACCCCCATTCCCGACACTAATTTATTTATCCTAGCCGAAAGTAGCAATTATCAAAAACATCAGGGTCGTTTATTTTTAATGAAATTTGAAAACTCAGATTTAAAGCCGATCGCCATTACAAATTGGCCCCAAAATATTATTAATATAGAAGCGATCGCCACGACAAAATTAAATAATCAATTCTATTTCTTCTATGCAGAAAGGGGAGCCGCTCAACCGAGTACCAATATTTGTTGGACAACTCTTTCCGTAGAACCTTTTAGCATTGGTGATTGCCACGCCACTAGATTTAGTACAGCCGATCCAACTCCCCATATTCGCCAGATTTCTGACCTCGCGATCGATGCGTCAGGAACTATTTATATTGCCTCAGCCTTTGACCCCAATCAAGACAATGGCCCCTTTAAAAGTTCTGTCTGGAAAATCGGCAAAGTTGAATTAGACCAGACTAATTTACCTCAGATAAACCTGGTTCCAGAAAATCACGCGATCGCCGAGATTGACGGGTTCAAAGTCGAAAGTTTAGCCCTTCGTCCGACCCCAAATCAGCAACCAGAAATTTTTATCGGAACCGATGACGAAAACTATGGAGGCACGATCCGTTTATTGCCGCCTGTTGATAGTATTCATTAAATTGTGAAAGAGAAAATTGTGAAATAGACAGAGAGCGTTTTAAAAATAGGATCAACAGATTTGGAACATCACCCCCAACTCTGACATAGCCGTAAAAATAAATGTAAAAAAGTCGCACGTCCCAAAATTTAGAGCAAGGGACGGAGGCGACATCGTGTTTATTTTTGACAAAAGGATTCTTAAAATTCACGAACGGAGGGCTTACCGTCAATGATTTCGCCGACTAATACTAAATCTGTCACTCCGACAAACAATCCATTCTCTAAGACCCCTGGTAGATTATTAATCGTTTTTTCTAATTCCGCAGGATTCGCGATCGCCTCAAACTTGACATCAATGACCAAATTTCCCTGATCCGTCACAACGGGGCCTGCTTTTCTGATTCCCATCCGCAATTCTGGCGTACCCCCTAATTTTGTTAAAGCCCGCATCACAGGATGAACTGCCATCGGAATCACTTCAACGGGTAATAAAAAAGTTGAACCTAATTTTTCAACTAACTTACCGCTATCGACAACCACCAAAAAGAAATCAGCCAAGGCATCGACAATCTTTTCACGAGTATGGGCCGCTCCGCCCCCCTTGATTAAATTTTTCTGAGGATCAACTTCATCCGCACCATCGATCGCGATATCAATATGATCAATAACATCCAAAGTCGTCAAAGGAATCCCATACTGGCGGGCCAACACTTCCGCCTGAAAGGAAGTAGGAACTCCCACGACATTGGTTAATTCCCCCTTTTGTAATCGTTCACCGATATATTGCAGAGCAAAAGCCGTTGTAGAACCCGTTCCTAATCCGACAATAGAATTAGATTGCACCCGATTAGCGGCAGCTTTACCCACTTCCTGCTTCATCAATACAACTGGATCAGTTATTTCCGTCATTTTTTAACCTCATTGTTTTAACTGTTTTGTTTATATAGGCTTCACCAATCTCCCAACGCCGTTCAGCCAGCGCAAAGAGTAGCGCAACAAAAAGACACCAGACACTCCACTAATTCTGGTTAATGTTTACCATCAACTTTTTTCTAGGATTGGTTAGAGCAAAATAAATAACTCAACACCTAGCTATTGGCTGCGGCCAACATTTCCTTGAGTTGTGCCAATTGATCAGCCCAACGCGGATCGGGTTGAATTCCGTCATTGGAAGCGTTACTGCTACTCGTCGTTTGAGTCCGTCCACCCCGTTTTTTGTTAGATTTTTTAGCCCCGCCTGTTTTAACGGGAGCCGCAACCGCGATTTCTGGGGCTTCTGCGATCGCATTTGCACCGTCTCCTTCACCACCCTCTTTTTCTTCACCCTTAGCACGAGGAAGAGCTTTTTCAATTTTGAGGGGGCTATCCATAAAGGACTGACCATTGTATTTTTCAATAAATTCATCAGCCGCTTCATCGGTGGAAACGGTGACAAAGGCAAAGCCCCGACATTTTCCCGTTTTGCGATCCTTGATCACCTTGGTCGAAACAACCGCATTAGCCTCTGCAAAAATCTCTTGCAATGCTTCCCGTTCAATGGGTTCCTTGGGCAAATTGCCGACATATAAGCGAATGGACATAATCTTAGATACCTCCAAAGATATTAAAAATGAGTAAAAAACTTGATGGGATTAATTCAAAGGAAATTCCTGCCCACAGAAAAAGAAGGGCTAAGCCAGTATTTATCTCGCCTAGACGCACTTCTTCATTTCCCCAAGGGTCACGATTTTTAGTGATAGCGGCTCTTGCCGTCAAAATACACATTCCTCTAACAATACAAATTAGTGAGAATTCGTTTTAGATCAGACTTGGATTCTCTATCCTCCCTGCCTAAAATAACTCTACTATTTTGATGCCTTATTAGATTATTACAGATGGTTTATCCCATTCGTCAAATAATTGGTAGAAATTTCTAAATTTTCATCCAACCGCCAGGATAAATAAGTATATTTACTCAGACGTTTTGTTCGTGTTGAGCATTTTTTCTTAAAAAGACTTGTTAAAACAGATGCCATGTGCATTGCTCTTTGCCTCAACGGGAATCTAAGGAAGAAACCCTTGAGCGGGAACCCCTATCCCCACCAAGGAGTCTGAAAACACGAATCGATCACCCTGTCAAACTTTTGTTATAATGTGTTACATTCAGTTACATTCAAGTAAGGAGACTGTTTTAAATGGAATCTACTTCGTTCGATCTGACCTTGGAGCAACAATTTGAAATTCGACAAATGCGTGATGCGGCTTTACAGATGAGTCGGGAACAAGCTCTTGAACTTCTGTTGCAAGCTTCTCGTCTGTTGATGATTAAAACCAATGTCATGCGAAATTTAATGACCCAATGCCCTTTAGAGCCACTATTGTAAGGAGATACCGCCATGATGAATGCGAAATCATTTGAATTGTCCCTGGAGCAGCAATTTCAGCTCCAATGTTTACAGCAAGAGTTCCACGACTTGGATCACGATGCAGTTATCGGTCATTTATTGGATGCCATGCAGCAGTTAATGGTGCGCGATAATTTAATCCGCGACTTAATGAGAAAGGCACCTATTTAATGAATACTAAAGAATACGGACTATCTCCATCTCCTGTCAAGCTTCTTAATTCGTTAGTACCAGACAGAAGAGTGACAGGGGGTGCGGGGGTATCGCCCTTTCTTTTAGATTTTTTGTTGGTTAACCATCATTGATGACGCTAGAGAAAAAAGGCGATCGCGAATCAACAAAGATGGGAATCGGTTCGTCTTGGGGAGTAGATATAATAGAAAGGGAGTTATTATGGGTTTTTTAATGTCATGTTTCAACACTGTCTCATCTGTACGGACTTTAATGATGGATTGCAGCGTTTAGTCAATTTTATCCCCGATTTAGCTAAAGGTGGTTTTAAACGGCTCATCTTTTTACACACTGTTTCTGTTTGGGAAGATGAAAGAGTTGCCCGCGTCGATGAACAAAAGGTGATTGAAGCTGAAAAATATTTCGCGTCTATCCTGAAAGAAATTCCTGATGGTATTGAAGTAAAAACTGAAGTTACCACTGTCCGCTACCTCGACACAATTTTAAAACTGGTTCAGACCTATGCCATTGATGTGATCCTTTTGGGAACGCCTCTAAAAAGTAATTTAGAAGCAAAATTTTGGGGGAGCCATACCTTGGAATTGTCTAAGACGACGAAAATTCCCTTGATGATTTTACGTCCCCAGTTGATTTCGACCTATACCAATGAAGAATTGTCCCTGCGTTGTCAACATCTATTTCGTTATCTGTTGATCCCCTACGATGATAGTGCTGCCTCAAAATATTTAGTACAACAACTCAAGCAATACGCTTTAAATCGCTCTGAAAATGTGTTTCAAGAATGTTTGTTGATTTGGGTTGTGGATGATGGTGGAAGGCAGGTAGAACTTACCCAATACCGTTTAGAAGAGGCTCAAAGAAAGTTAGAGGAGGTCAAGCAGGAGTTAGAAAAACTCAGTATTTCGGTTCATACTCAAGTTTGTCAGGGCAACCCGATCAGTGAAGTCTTAAAACTCGCGGTTGATTTTGATGTTTCTGCGATCGCAACCTCTAACTATCGCGGTAACTTCTTAGAGTGGACAGTCTCTAGTACCGCAGAAAATCTGTTAGAGCGGAGCTGGTTTCCTATGCTCTTTTTTTCCGCCAAATCCTAATACGCCTCAGTTTTCCTACCCGATGTTTTAACGGGATTTCAGTTAGCGACGAAGATTAGCCGTATTCCTTCCCATGATCGGCCCCCTTCTCGTGCGGCTGGTTGGACTCCGCTTAACTTTTGTCGGTAATTTTGTTTTTGGTGAAGCTGAAGGAGAATCGCTCAAATTTTCGACTGGTTTGATCACCAAGCCCGAAAGCCCCCCACAAATCAAAGGAAAAGTGGGATTAAAACCCACATTTAATAAGCTATCCAGAAAGAAAAGAACTAAGCTGACGGACAGAGCCGCCGCAGGCCCCACCTTGGGATTGAGCCAGGTTTTCGCTGGATAACGAAAAACAGCAAATATAAAAACAGGATTTAGGAGAGCCACGGTAAAAGTGACTAGGCCGTAGATACCATTAACGCCAAAAACAATAATCCAATAACTATCGGTTACCGATACATCAACTAGATCGCCCTTCCAATCGTAATCATAAACACGATTGCGCCCAAATCCGCCCCAACCAAAAAGGGGTCTTTCCTGGGCCTTGGCTCTTAAAAGTTCCTCATTTGCAAAACGAAATTGTAGCGATTCGGCTCTTTCGGGGCTATAGTTCTTCGCTAGCCAATCTGATACTTCCGCCCCACTAAAAGCTCCGATTATTCCTAAATAAAGATAATAAACACACAAGAAAATCAAGAGTATGAGGGGAAAATTCAGACGAGTCCATTTAGCAACAAAAAGGATCACTAATCCATAAATGAGATAGCCATAGGCTCCCGACGATTTGAGCAAAACAAATGTCACTACCAAAACCCCAACCCAAAAGATCATTGGTTTTCCCCATAGTTCGCTAATTGTCTTGCTTTGCCATAACCAAATGGCAACCAGCGTAACAGTGGTCATAAACATGGCTAAAACTAATCCATGAGACATAAAAACATTGGGTCTGTATCCTCCTAAACGAATGGATTGTTGAATGCCAGATGGATGGGCATAATAGCCATAAACCATGTTATGGATTTGAGGACTCAGTCTGATTTCATAGAGACATAGAGGGACATAGATTAATCCTCCTTTTAAGATGACAATGGCTAGTTCCTTGAGTCCAGAGAGATTATTGAGATAAAGACGACCTAAAAAATAGGGTAATCCCCAGACGGCACTTTGTTCTAAGACAGCATTAAAGCCGTCATAGGCTCCTAAATCATTGGTTAAGGAGGAAAGCATCGGGCAGGTACACCAAAGTACCATCGGTATATCGATCCACGACCATTTAAATTGGTTAATCTTTGTATAGTCATAGATTAAGGTTCCTATCATAATCCCATAACAGGTTGCGACCATTCCTGCATAATCGGGGATTAAAGGGAGATTAAAGCCAGCCCGTTGGGGTAAAAAGAGTAATCCTCCAACAAATGACAGAATAATGGCTTTTTGGGAAGAATATCGGGTAAATAGGTATAGGGTAAGGGGTAGCCAGAGGAGCATGGCCAGTTGGGCTTGGGGAGTCATTCTTTTAAAGAGTTATGAATTAAAATATTAGAAGTTACCATAAACCCGATCGCGTTCCTAAAAATATCGAGTGATCTCTATTGAAGCTTTGGCATACCATGATATTCGCAAATCAAAGAAATGGGGGATTGTACCTGATTTTTTTTCAAGCCTAAAGGCGATCGCTGGGGAATAGCTTAGATAAAATCAGCGAGGATAATTTTTAAATCATGAGGAATCAATTAATAGAAATATTTAGGATATTGCGTCCTCGATCTCTGATTTCTATACGCCGCTCCCTGGGAATAGCAAAGTAATTTGTTGTTCTTCTGGGATAAAGATGACCTTCAAGAAATCCTTCCTTAGAAAGTCCAGGATCATCATGGGCTAAACGATTAGGTATCATAATGACATAGTTATTGGAGTTAAAAAAATCGTAGAGTTCTTCTTTTGTACCGCCAAAATCGTTATCCACTTGTAGCACACTTTCAAACATAATTGTTGGACGATTTTTCTGGAGAATCCTTATCGCTCCTCGGAGGACATTTAGCTCCGCGCCTTCAACATCAATTTTAATAACATCAACATCATTTGATGACAGTAGATCATCTAGTTTTTTGATAGGAACACTGATTTCAATTATTTCTCCTACTTGGGAACTAGCAACCTTACTCAGTGAGCTATACCCAGATTCTTTGATATTGACAAAAAATGGGATTTGGCCTGAAAAATTTCCAAGAGCGCAATTATGAATTTCAATAGATGGAAACCTTCGTTTTAATGAATCGACTTTAGCGGGAATTGGTTCAATGGCAACGATTTTTATTGAAGGGTCAATATACAATACTTCCGAGAGAATAGAGCCAATATGCGCTCCAATATCAATAAAAGTTTTGTTCGATTGACAAATTCTGGTGATCAGAATATTAGCTAATTGATCATTGGCTTCTTTCCCGACTCTCTCTGGGTGGAAATAGGCGGTATGAATTAGATGAAATTTGTCCCTTAAAAAAAACGCAATTCTACCTATCGGATTACCCAACAGTTTTTCTTTCATAATCAAACACAGTTTGCAGGAAAATGAATTATTAACAATAAATCAACTCAGATCAGTTCTAACGGTCAATATACAAGCTTTTTTCTTAAAATGATCATACTTTTAGATTTTTACTCTAAACGTTAGGAGTCTGCGATCGCTATTTTAAATAGACGAGTCCTTCTACAATGTTGTTAATATTTCCTCTATAAAGCGATCGCAATGCAACCCGTTGATATCTTAATCCTATCCAATGGCCCTGGCGAAATAACGACTTGGGTTCGTCCTGTGGTGAAATCTCTACGGCAATTATTAGGGGATAATTCGTCTGAGGTTAGAATTTCCGTGATGTTGTCCCCCTGTCCCCACGCAACGGGCAAGGAAGCCGCGATCGCCGCTAGTTATCCTGAAGTGGATCGGGTGCAAAGTAGCGAGTATTTTATGAATTTTCTGATCTGGGGGAAAACGGCAGAATTTTGGGATTGGAGAAAACAAGGAGTTGTCTTATTTTTGGGCGGCGATCAGGTTTTTCCTTTGCTCATTGGCAAAAGGTTGCAGTATCGAACGGTTATTTATGCTGAATGGGAAGCCCGTTGGTATCGTTGGATTGATGCTTTTGGTGTGATGAATGAGGCAGTGCGCGAAAAAGTAACCGCCAGTTATCGAGAGAAAATGACCGTCACAGGGGACTTGATGGCGGATGTCCAGCAAATTAATCTCGCAACGAATCAAACGGAGCCGATCATTGGGATCTTACCTGGTTCTAAGGCGGGAAAATTGGCCCAGGGTGTGCCTTTTTGTTTGGCGATCGCGGAAAAAATTCATCAGCAAAGACCTCAAACCCGTTTTATTTTACCCGTTGCCCCGACCTTGGATTTGCAGACTTTAGCAAGTTTTGCTGATCCTAAAATTAATGCTTTAGTGGAAAAAATGGGGGGAGTCAGTGGCAAATTAATTGTGGGCCAAGAGCCAATGATCGAAACCTCTGGTGGCTTAAGCATTGAATTAGTGACGGAATTTCCCGCAAAAGAGATTATGAGTCAATTTTCTGTTGCACTCACCACCGTTGGCGCGAATACGGCCGAATTAGGAGCTTTAGCGGTTCCGATGCTTGTTTTATTACCGACTCAGCAATTGGATGCCATGCGTTCCTGGGATGGATTACCTGGAGTGTTGGCCCGTTTACCCTTCGTGGGAACCGTTTTTGCTAGGATAATTAACGGTTGGATGATTAAACAAAAGCGTCTCTATGCCTGGCCGAACATTTGGGCAAAGTCTGAAATCGTGCCTGAATTAGTCGGAGAATTAACCCCTGAAGAGGTTGCTGTTAGGGTTTTAGATTGGCTCGATCATCCTGAAAAACTCGCCCAAATCCGCGATCGCCTCAAACAAGTCCGAGGTAAACCAGGAGCCGCCCAGGCCATTGCTCACCTCGTCCAAGAGCAGTTACTTGCAGCAGATCAACCGTCTTAAAAGAAAGACAAAAACCATATTTTCTCTGGGCGATCGCCAAAAATTTAAGACCAATAAGCCAGGGGGAGAACCTGCAATGCTAAGATACCTCAAGAATAATGCCTCCTAACCAGCTAATCAAAACCCTATAAACGCTCCATGCCCTACTCAATAAATCATCTCCTTTCTTTTGGGAAATTTGCCAGTCTTCCTCTAATCCTTTTTTTCTCGACGACCTTGCCGAGTCAGTCCCAAACCCCTAGAAGTAATCACCTCATTGCCCAAACGAAACCCCAGACTAAACCCCAAGCTCAACCGCCCCTCCCTCAACCCTCAGATCTCAATGGAGAGGAAAATGCCGATCCCAATGATTTACGTCCCTTGAACCAATCAGAAAGTTTACTCAGTCTAGCAGGGGGTCAACGCTTGATGAATGAAGCAACCCAAGCGATTAATGCTGAGAAATATGATGTTGCGATCGATAAATTACAACAGGCCCGCAAAATTTTTAACCAACTATCCAATTTCCATTTACAGTTAGCCAACAGTTTTTCAGGAATTGACCCTAAAGTTTTTGAGTCCGAACGAAATCAAGCCCTAGAGACAGGACAGGTGCGGGATGATGCCACGTATAAACTCGCTCTAGTGCATCGTGCTAAAAATCAACCTGAATTGGCCGTTCCCTTATTGATTCAAATTATTCGTTCCCAAAATCCGACCACCGAGCTAGGCCGTAAATCCTATCAACAACTCTATGAATTGGGCTTTGCTAATGTTCCCTTTGCACCCGCCGCTCCCAGTACATCCCCCCAAACTCCTGTAACTCCACCCCCTGCCAATAAATAATCCGCTCCTAGTATGAAAATTTCAGGTCTCACAATCAGCGTTTGAATCTGAGGCTTCATCCAGCATCGGCGGTTTGGCCTCCCCAAGATCGGTCACAATAGTTCTAATTGTCCCTTTTTCTCATCCCTTTTATTTATGCTTACACTGACTCAAGTAGAAAATATGATCAAGTCTCAACTGCCTGACGCAGAAGTGATTGTCAGCGATCTAACGGGCGGGGGAGATCATCTAGAAGCCGTCGTCATTTCTTCGGCATTCGTCGGTCAAAGCTCTGTCAAACAACATCAAATGGTCTATGGTGCTTTAAAAGCAGAAATGAATTCTGGAGCGATTCATGCCCTCGCCCTGAAAACCTATACTCCCGAAGCCTGGGTAGAAGCAGGTCAAACCGTCTAGCGTTAAAATAAAAAAACAATCTTGTTGTTTATCTCAGTTTTTTAAAGTTCTCCTAATTCATTTTCTATCTATTCAACTATGACGACACCAGACATTAACACCCGCATTCAAGACCTTATTGCCCAAAATAAGGTTTTAGTTTTTATGAAAGGCTCTAAACTCATGCCCCAATGTGGCTTTTCTAATAATGTTGTGCAGATTCTCAATATGTTAGGTGTTACCTACGAAACTATTGATGTTTTGAGTGATCCTGAAATTCGTCAAGGCATTAAAGACTATTCTAATTGGCCCACTATTCCTCAGGTTTATGTGAACGGAGAATTTCTCGGCGGTTCTGATATTTTGATTGATCTTTATCAAAAGGGTGAACTTCAGGAAAAGATCGAAGTGGCGATCGCGTCCTAAATTTTTTGAGTGCCAAAAACAAAAGGGTAGTTCACCTAGTTCACCAGAGGAAAGCTACCCTTTTTCTATTTTGTGAGCGGGTGTTGAAAATAATTAGCGATAATCGTAATCCACTTGGGTTTGTAACTGGTACAAATCCTCAAAATTAGAGGGATCTCTCAGAAAAGAATAGACCTCCTCTTCAAGACGATGAATGAGATAAGCTTCGATGGTGTTGCTGTGGCGCAGGGAGGCTAGGTAGCCTTCGACGTATATACGGATTTCCTCCATACGACGGCCACGATGCCATAAATCCACCATAGCATCGGTTAGCTTTTGGTAATAACGAATTGTTTGGGTATCTTGTAGCATGGTTGGCGAGAGAGGACTAATAATTCTAATTTTATCCTTTGGGATTAACGAATTGCTGATAAATATCAAAAGAAAAATTAAAGGACGTTAAAGTTCCCCTATTTGACTTTAGATTTTTTTAAGGTTTTAAGGGATTTATCCAGTCTTCATCGTAACAGAGGTTACAAACTCTTGACATTGGGTTTGTTATGTTATTCTCAGTCAATATCTACACGCTATCGGAGAATGAAAATAAGGTGAGTCAGATTTATCTTTCTATTGTCGAGGGAAATCCTCACCTGCGATCGCTGCTCAGTTGGCATCTTCAACAAGCGGGCTACCTAGTCCAACAGTGTGCCAGCCTCCAACAGGCGAGACAGTCTTTCATAAATCAGCAACCAACCCTGGCAATTCTTGATTCTGACCTACCCGATGGAGATGGCATTGAACTCTGTCGTTGGTTATATCAACAGCGTCAGTCGATGGTCATGATTCTTTCGGCGCGATCGGGAGAAAAGGATATTGTGCATGGTCTCAAAGCAGGGGCAGATGATTATCTGACGAAACCCTTTGGGATGCAGGAATTTATGGCACGGGTGGAAGCTCTGATTAGGAGAGTACGGGCTTCTTCTGCTCCCCTAGTTCTGAATTATGGGGATCTCAAAATTGATTTAGTTCAACGCCGAGTGCAATATCAAGGTCTTTTTATTGATCTGACTCCCCAGGAATTCAGTTTGCTCTATGTTTTAACCCAAGCCGAAGGAACGGCCCTGAGTCGGACAGAATTATTGCGGCGAGCGTGGCCAGAGGCGATCGATAATCCCCGCACCATTGATACTCATGTTCTGTCTCTACGGAAAAAAATCGAGATCGATCCCAGACAACCGAGCTTAGTCCAGACCGTGAGAAATGTCGGATATCGCTTTAATACGGAAGCTCTAGAGGAAAATAAACCCCATTCAGCGATCGCTCCTGCTCCATCGGTAAGTTCTCGTAATGGTCATCATTTGTCTAGGGTGAAGTAAAATTGACTTAATTTTTCTCCCCTTCTTTTATGACTTCTCAATCTTTGAGACCCCAAAACGGCGTGATGCGATCGCGTGGCAAGGATTCAACTCCGCCGAATACAACCGAAGAAGAGCAGGATCTATTTGATTATTATTACCATGATCCTGGAAGCGCGCCTGGAACCTTAAGCATAGAACCTGATGCCTATCCAACAGAAATAGATATTTTTGATTATAATCTTGAGCGTATTAACCATAGCCAGCATCTAAGCACCCAGGAGATTATTCCGTACTTAGATTCCGAATCTATTTCTTGGATTGATATTCAGGGTTTGGGGAATGAAAAAGTATTAAGAGAAATTGGAGAAATTTTTAAATTACCACCGCTAATCCTAGAAGATATTGTCAACGTTCCCCAACGTCCCAAATTAGAATATCATCCCGATTTTTTACTCATTACAACCCAAATGATTATGGTAAAAAGTAAAGGATTTTGGACAGAACAAATTAGTTTTATTCTAGGCAAAAATTATCTGCTCACCATTCAAGAAGAACCTCTCCGCGATCCCTTTGACCCCGTTAGAAATAGACTCGAAAAAAATATTGGTTTCATTCGTCAATTAGAGGCAGATTATTTATGTTATGCCTTGATTGATGCCATTGTGGATAATTTTTTTCCTGTGTTAGAAAGTTATGGCGATCGCCTAGAGGAATTGGAAGAAGAAGCGATCGAAAAACCCAATCATCACACTCTAAGTAAAATTTATCAAATACGCCGAGAATTACTCGCTTTTCGACGTTTAGTTTGGCCTCAACGGGAAATTTTTAATAGCCTGATTCGGGATGGTAGCGATCATATTAGTCCGAATGTGATGAATTATTTAAGAGATTGCTATGACCATACTATTCAAGTTATTGACGTGATTGAAACCTATCGCGAATTAGCCTCTGGATTAACCGATGTTTATCTCTCAGCAACGGGAAATAAAATGAATGAAATCATGAAAATTTTAACCGTTATTTCTACGATTTTTATTCCCTTAACTTTTATCGTTGGCGTTTATGGGATGAATTTTAATACGGAAAAATCGCCCTTTAATATGCCCGAATTAAATTGGTATTGGGGTTACGTTTTTTGCTGGACAATTATGTTATTGATTACCAGTCTTCAGGTTTATATCTTTTGGAAAAAAGGTTGGTTTCGTCAAGGTTTATTTCTTAGCCGCGATCGCTAAGGATTGTATACTAAGTAAAAAATTCTCAAAAAATGGTTTGTCTTTTTCAAGATTTCCCGATAATTAAAGAATCTTTAATTAATAGTTTTAAGATTATTAAGTAAGCGATCGCGGTTAGGAATTTTAGACAGGGTACGGCAAATTAATCGTTATCTTTTTTGTCTTTTTTATTATCATTTTCTTCATCTTCATCTTCGTCTTCATCTTCGTCGCTATCTTCATCTTGATTATTTACATCAGAAGAAGGACTGTTCTCTCCATTATCATCATTAGTGCTAGGAGAAGACAAGGGAGCTTGATCTTGATTTTTTTCATCAGGAGCGTTACCACAGCCTACTATGGTAATCATTAAAAGTAAAAAAACAATGAGTTTAGATTTCATGGTTAGATATTGCTAATTGGCAATAATGATAACATCTTCCATTATCTAATAAATGTGACCAAACTTCAGGACATTGAACATAAAGTTAATGAATCAGCGATCGCCTTACACCCAATCATCAACCTAGTCCAAGCGATCGCTTCCCCCCCCTTTGGGATCAACCTTACAAACTAAATGGGAACTGTGGACGTAAGATAGATGGCGATCGCCCTTTACCCCTTCATCCTAAAAATGCGATCAGATTAGATACTCAGATTTGCCAAGAAATTGTATGATCAATGTAGGACTAATACTGAGAGGAGCCTATCATGAATTCATTGCCGTTAGAAGAATATCAACTGAATCGTTCTATACTTAGTATTACTAACTTAACCGATATGAATGATGAAAAAATCTATTGGTTACAAACAACGCCGAAGGAAAGACTACTTGCATTAGAAATGATGAGACAAATCAACTATGGCTACGATGCAACTACCACTAGATTTCAAAGAATTTTTGAAATTGCTGAACTCAAGACAAGTTAAATATTTATTAATTGGTGGCTATTTCGTATGGGAGTTCCGCCATTACGACTTGAAATATTAACAACAATTTCAGGGGTAAAATTCTCAGATTGTTACCCAGAAAAATTAACAGTTGAGATAGATGAAATTGAAGTAAATTTAATTAGTCTATCCCATTTAAAGCTAAATAAAAAAGCTAGTGGAAAGTTTAAAGATTTAAACGATTTAGAAAATTTATCATAACATTGACGATCGCCCTTTATCCCTTATAACCTAAAAAATGCGATCGCCGATTCAAGAGTTTGAGACTTTTGCATAATAGTCTCTGGTATTGTATTAAAAGATATATCCGTCAATCAGGGGAATTTTTGTGCGTTTATTTCAGACGATCGCTGGATTACGAATTTATTTAAGTCAACACAGACCGCAAAAGCGAGTGGGTTTGGTTCCGACGATGGGAGCCTTACATCAGGGACATCGGAGTTTAATAGAACAGGCCAGACGAGAAAATGAGTTGGTCGTCGTCAGTATTTTTGTAAATCCTTTGCAATTTGGGCCAACGGAAGATTTAGCGAAATATCCCCGTCTTTTAGAACAAGATTGTCAGATTTGTGAAGATATAGGCGTAGATGTGGTTTTTGCACCTTCCCCCGAAGTATTGGGAATTGATAGTGGCGATCAAACTCAAACAATGGTGATTCCCCCTGAGAGCTTAACCCGTAATTTGTGCGCGATCTTCCGCCCTGGCCATTTTGCGGGAGTGGCAACGATTGTGAGCAAACTTTTCAATATTATTCAACCTGAAATTGCCTATTTTGGAGAAAAAGATGCCCAACAATTGGCAATCATTCGGCGTTTAGTTGCCGATTTAAACTTTCCCGTAGAAATTAAAGGTTGCTCAACCCAACGAGAGGAATCGGGTTTAGCCCTGAGTTCCCGCAATCAGTATCTCAGTGAATCCGAAAAATCCTCTGCTTTGGCTTTATTTGAGAGTTTACAGTTAGCCCAAAAAGCCTTTGTCCAAGGAACGAAAACTCGTCAGCCTCTGTTAAATTTAGTTCAACAACATTTGGATCTTACAGATGAAATAAAAGTTCAATACGTGGATTTGGTTGATCCTCAGACCCTTAGCCCTCTAGAAGAAGTCACAGAATCAGGATTGCTCGCGATCGCGGCCTATGTGGGTTCAACGCGCTTAATTGACAATATTTTACTGAGAAATCGTCAACCGATTATTGCGATCGATGGCCCAGCAGGCGCGGGAAAATCAACGGTCACTCGTTTGGTAGCAAAGGAATTAAACTTGCTTTATTTGGATACGGGAGCCATGTATCGGGCTTTGGCGTGGTTAGTGCGTCAATCGGGTTTAGCTCTTACTGATGAAGCGGGCATTGCGGAATTAGTCAGTCAGGCGAATTTAGCATTAATTCCCCAACCCTATCCCCAAGCTACCAGGGTAAAAATCAATGGGGAAGATGTGACCGAGGCGATTCGGACTCCTGAAGTGACTTCTTTGGTTTCGGCGATCGCGGCTCAAAAAACGGTTCGTGAGGTGTTATTGCAAACCCAGCAGTCCTACGGTAAGAAAGGCGGCTTGGTGGCAGAAGGGCGAGATATTGGCACCAAGGTTTTTCCCGATGCTGAAGTAAAGATTTTTCTCACGGCGACCGTAGGGGAACGGGCCAGACGACGGTTAGCAGATTTTCAAGCCCAGGGCAAAACCGATATTCGTTTAGAAGATTTGGAACGAGAAATTGCCCAACGGGACCAACAGGATAGTACCCGTGCGATCGCGCCGTTAACAAAAGCTATTGATGCCATTGAAATTCAAACCGATGGTTTAAGTATTCCAGAGGTTACTCATAAAATTGTTCAACTTTATTTAGGAATGAAAAATAAATAACCTGTGCTTTTGTTTGTGATGAAAAAATTCCACAAAGAACTCTTTTTCTTGATTATTGAGATTATAGGTTCTTATTCCCCCGATTAATCCCCTTTTTTGTAGGGGCTTAACACTGTTAAGCCCTTTTATGCGTCTATCAAGCAATACATTGTCTGTTGACCCTTGAGATTAAGGACATAATGGTATGATGTCTCTACAGAAATCGGTATCTTGAATGCACAACTTATTAAATTCTTGTTCCTTAGGGTAAATTGATCAAGTCTGCGATCGCCTTTTCAAAAATCCATTCAATCATTAAGATTTTACGGTAAAGGCCCAATACGAGAAATAAGTGATCGCTGATTACGGATGGCACTTACCACTGAATCTCCCCCAAGTCCTCCCACAACCAAGGCGGCCACCACTGATCCGATGAAAGTAGAAGAGCTAGAAAATAAGAGGATTAGAATCGCCAAGACGATAAAGAACACACCAAACACCAAGCCCACCACACGGTCAGCCTTTGATCTCATAATGGGTTTATCAGTAGATTTTGTCATTAAACTAACTTATGAATTGATCGCGATCGCGTTGTTGGGCCGCAACGTCAATTTTTGTCCCGATCTCCTCAATCCGTTGTTGATACTGATCCCGTTTACCCAATAGCTCTAGAGCCTAATGATATTTCGTTAACCAATCCAACATCAAAGAATTAACCATTTCAGGTTTTTCATCGTGGGGACAATGACCCGCCTGGGAAATGGGATAAAATTCGGTCTTCTCGTCGCTCTTGGCCCTTTCTTGATAAAGGGTTGAACCCGCGATCGGTGTCCAAGGATCATTTTCTCCCCACAAGATCAAGAGAGGTTGTTGAATTTTCGGTAATAAACTGGCGGGATGGGGGCCAGCAGGAGCCGTGAGAACCGAGGCAAAAACTTTTTGTGCGCCAGGGTCAGCCGACGGTTGATAGAGCATTTCTACTAATTCTTCTGTTACCGCCTCGCGATCGCAGTAAACCTGATAAAGCGTTTGACGAATACGGGATTTCTGGCGGATGCGATTAAAAATAAATTCCCCCACCAAAGGCGAACTAACCAATTTCGTAAAGCCTCCCATCACCAAACGCAAGGGAAAATTCAGTTCATCAGGACGGTGATTCAATCCCCCCGCACAATTAAGCAAAATGCCGCCCGCACTCAGGTCAGGATGCTCCGCCAACATCATCAAACTAATCAGTCCCCCAATGGAATTACCGACAAAAATCGTGGGTTCATTAATATGGGCCTGCCAAAAAGCCACTAATTGATCTTGCCAAAGTTCTAGGGTGTAGTCCAAAGGAGGTTTATCCGATCCGCCAAAGCCCAACAAATCGATCGCAAACACCCGATAGCCTTTGTCTGCCAATACAGGAATATTTTTCTGCCAATGACCAATGGAAGCCCCAAAGCCATGAATCAGGAGGACAGGTTTTCCTTGACCCTGAACCGTATAGCGGATGGTGTGATCTTGCCAAGTCCAGCTAAGATTTTCTAAATCAACGGGGCGACTGAGGGATTGAGTTGTCATAAGCGATTTGGATTGAGTAAGATCGATTGGGTATGGATTTATTAAGATTTTTGAAAAAAGCAATGACCTACATTGTCGCGTCAACTTCCAACGAAAGCAAGTCGGGATTCCCCCATTCCTTAACAAAAGCTTAAAATTGTCTATATTTTTGTATTTTGTTCAACTTATAACCGATAATTATCAACAGGCGAATATTTGGCGTTTAGAATCCATCAGGGTTCAAGTCTAGTTCGTTTAATAGGGTTTACACAATCGGAGATTTTATGTTCAATACAGGTCTAGCAACATTGCCTTGCTACTCTATCGAAAAACTAAAAGAGGCGGCTTCTCAATTAGTCAAACAGGGCCGATTACATCGTCAACAACCCATCTATACGCTTTGTCAATACATTCCCGCAAGAGAGTGGCCAGCTATTGAATGGGAATTGGAGAGGAGTGAGTTTTTATTAAGAGACCGTCTGATTGATCTGTTGGCCCAAGAAGTTTGGGAAGATGCTTAATTTTTAAAATTCACGATTTTTTTGAGCCTAAAAATTGAGAGATAAATTTGCATTAAGTTAATCATTAAACTTTTCAAATTAGATCAATTTCTGACAAACATAATTTTTTTAAATCAACTTTTTAAGATGCAAATTAATACAAAATGGGTTCAAGTTCACAACGGGGATCTAGCCATTGATGCCTATCTTGCGACTCCAACAGGATCAGGGGTTTGGCCCTCGGTAATTGTAATCCAAGAAATTTTTGGGGTGAATGAACATATTCGGGATGTGACCGATCGCATTGCCAAGGAAGGTTATGTCGCGATCGCGCCTGCTATTTATCAACGACAGGCTCCCGGTTTTGAGACTGGCTATACATCGGAAGGCATTACTGAAGGGCGAAAGTATAAAGATCAGACGAAAACCAGTGAATTATTAAGTGATATTCAGGCAACCATTGATTATCTCTATACCCTGCCAACAGTAGAAAAAACAGGCGTGAGAACCATTGGGTTTTGTTTTGGGGGTTTAGTGGTTTATTTAGCGGCAACTTTGCCAGAAATTAAAGCAACAGCTTCGTTTTATGGGGCGGGGATTGTTACAGGTTCCCCAGGGGGCGGTCAACCGACTCTTAACTGGACATCGGAGATCAAGGGAAAAATCTATTGCTTTTTTGGCTTGGAAGATGACAGCATTCCTGTTGATCACATTGACAAAATTGAGGAAACCCTCACCCAATACCAGATTCCCCATAAAATCTTTCGTTACCAGGGAGCCGAACACGGGTTTTTCTGTGATCGCCGAGCCAGCTATCAACCCGAAGCCGCCCAGGATGCTTGGCAAAGAGTTTTAGAATTATTTAGTCAACCGTAAAAATGACGACTCGTTATTCCAAATCGAATCTACCGAGTAAAATTTGTCCTGTTTGTCAGCGTCCCTTTGAATGGCGCAAAAAATGGGCAAAATGCTGGGATGAGGTGAAATATTGCTCTGAACGTTGTCGCCGCGATCGCGCTTAATTTTTCCTACTTGAATTTTACTGTAAGTTTTCTAAGGCCCAAAGAATGCGAGTTTTGACGATAAATTCTGCTTCTATTGCACTTAGTTCCGTTAATTTTTCCATCACTTCTACTCGTAACGTTTCCTGATTTATCGCAAAAGATTGTAATCCTGCGATCGCGGCATAACGGACGACCCACTCGGTATCGAGAGCAACAGAAGCTAAAGTCCCCAAGGTTTTTTCTAGATCAGGAAAAATGTCAGTTTCGAGGGAATTTTGCCATTTTAGATTCCCTAATCCCTTCACTGCACCCCGACGCACACTAAAAGAAAAATCACTGGTTGCTGCATCAATTAACACTTCTAAAGCACGAGGATCACCAATACCTGCTAAAACACGAGTCGCCCAAGCCCTAGCTCCATAGTTATAACCGTCGATATTTTCTAAAAGATAGGGAACCGTCACTTCTCCTAAACTAATCAATCCATCTACTGCCGCGATCGCTGCCCCTGGGTTGTTATAGCGTAAAACCGTCGTTAGAGTCGGAATCGCCGCTTCATGTTCGAGTTGAGCTAAAGCCCTCACTGCTTTTACCAATTTTTCAGCAGAATCCGCTTCGTCAACGGCTTGAATTAAAGATTGAACTGTTTGTTCCATTATTGATTGCCTTCAAAGCCCCCAATTTCGCTACAAACTTCATAAAAATCCGTGACAGGAGGTTTCACAAACAGCGGCCCCATTTCTTCTAAAAATTTTCGATAGGCTTCATTTTGATTTGCCTCCATATCTTCAATATTTTTCCAGATAATAATGGCAATGCCTTCGTCGGAATTGGGCTTTTGCAGCAAATAAGCTCCCTTAAAACCTTCTTTATAGGTAGAAACCGCTTTTTCGTAGAGTCGTTGGGCTTCAGCAAAGCGACCAGGTTGAAATTCACCGATTGCGACATAGGCGTATTTGTGGTGTAAAAAGTCCAAAAATTCTGGCATATTTTTTCTCTCTTTAAGTTATTAATGAAAAACGCATACAGGCAAGGGGCTTAAGCCCCTTGTTACAAAACTTTCAGTAAAATCGTTATGCAATCTAACTCCGTAACAGCTTACTAAGATTTTCGCTGAAGTCGGGCTATTTTTACTCGGTTTGGTTTGTAATAATAATGTTTCTTAACCTAACCGATTAACCCACCACAGAAACTCCATCTACTAAAACCGAAGGCGTATAGCAAGATCCATTCCACTGACGATCGCTACCGAGGGCGAGAATTTGTTTGAGAATGGTATAGACATTCCCCGCAACCATTGTATCTTTGACCCGACCGATGATTTCCCCATTTTCGATGCGATAACCTAAATCCACGTTAATGGAAAAATCTCCTGAAATATCAGGGCCGCCGCCCAAAATTTGATCGATGACAAGACCGTTTCCCATTTGGCTAATCAGTTCGGACAATGATCCCTCTCCCGATTCGATGATGCAGTTGACGAGATTGGGCGTGGGATAGCCTCCGAGTCCTGGACGAAAACCGTTTCCTGTCGGTGCATAACCAAGATTACGGGCAATGGTGCGATCGCTATAAAATTGTTCAATCTTGCCCTGATTAATCAAAGTTAAAGCCTGGGTTGGCGTTCCTTCATCGTCAAAGGGGCAATCGTAGGGAATGAGCTTGGGATCTTGGGAAAAGGTTAATAAGTCAGAAAGAACTTGTTCTCCTAATTTTTGGCTCCAGGGCGAGGAATCTTCTACAATCCGTTTGCCATTGAGAGCGGCGATCACCGTTCCCCAGAGCATGGTAGCCGCATTGGGGGTAAAAAGGACAGGCACTTTACCCGTTGGACTCGACGCATTATCCTTTGCCCAGATTAAGCGTTGGAGAATTTGCTCAACAATTTGGTTGGGATTAATTTTCTCTCGGCTATATTCTCCGTCATATACTGCTAAAAAATCTTCTCCCCGAATCCACTCTACGCCGAAGTAATAACTGATGGCCGTATCCTGATGTTCACAGTGCAATCCCTTGGAATTGAGCAAAATTGTCTGATCTTCTTCGCATTCTAGTTCTCCACTACACAAAACCTCTGGATAGGCTTCTCGGATTTGTGCGATCGCCTTTTTTCCGACTTCGACTAGGGTTTCAACGGGAATGGTTTTACCAACGGATTCCGCAATCTGAGTTCGAGATTCGTTTAATTCGGGCGTTTCAGGGGGATTCAGTAAAGAAAGCGCGATCGCCTTTTCCACTAAAGCCTGGGGATCGACGGGGCCATAGGCAACAGCTAAACCAGGACAACCATCCCGCCAAACCCGCAAAGCCGTTCCTTCGGATTCTGAGCTTTCGAGTTGCTTGAGACGATTGGCTTCAAAAAAAACGGGATGGGACTGCGATCGCGAATAATAAACTTCAGCTTCCTCAGCCCCCGCATCTTGGGCTAAGGTTAATAATTTCTCTAGTTCTTGTTTCATCGTGAGATCCTAAAATTCCCTTTCTTTATTATTGGGGATATCGACGTTCATAAACTAAATCGACATAAGAATCAACATTTTTCTAACTTATTTCTGTTAATTACCCCCCCAGGGCATTGCTAAAGATCAAAAAAACTCATTAACTGTTTTTAGGAGCTTTTTTGTCAATCCGATCGCCTGGCTTAACTTAAACCATCACTGAAAAAATTGATTTTTTACTAAAATCTTAAAAATGTTTCAGTTTAGACAGAATTTTTTATATTAAAACTTAGCCGACTCTTAAGAACATAAATTTACCATGATAAACTTCCTCGCATTGCCTCTTCCTACTTTGGCTCTGCACATCCCCGATGGTTTTCTGAGTCTTCCCGTGAGTTTAGTCACTGGAGCCTTTTCTTTAGTGTTACTGATTATTTCTCTTAAACAAGTCGAGAAAGACTATCAAGACCGAGTTGTTCCTTTGATGGGGGTCTGTGCGGCGTTTGTTTTTGCAGCTCAGATGATCAATTTTCCCATTCCTGGTGGGACAAGTGGGCATTTACTAGGGGGGACGTTGGTAGGAATTTTGCTTGGCCCCTGGGCAGGTTCTCTGGTGATGACGGTTGTATTTATCGTGCAGGCCTTGTTATTTCAAGATGGCGGTTTAACGGCTCTAGGGGCAAATATTTTCAATATGGGGCTAATTGGCACTTTTGGTGGCTATTATCTCTATAAAGTGATTCGCTTGCTCTTTGGATTTTCTCGGTGGCGGGGAATGGCGATGGGAACGGCGATCGCGGCTTGGACGAGTGTGGTTGTAGCGGCTCTTTTTTGTTCGGTGCAATTAGCTTTTTCTGGGACGGTTCCCCTCCAATTTGCCCTATTTGCCATGCTATCTTGGCATTTCGTCATTGGAATTGGTGAAGCATTGATTACTTTAACGGTAGTGAGCTATATCTGGCGCACTCGTCCCGATTTGATTTTTGATTCTCCTCGTCCCTCTCTCAGTCCTAAACTTTAATCACGATGAATCATTCCCCTTCTAGCAAATATAAAACTTTTATTTTCACTGGGCTAGGTTCTGCCCTAATGATCGCGGTTTTACTGTCTCCCTTGGCAAGCAATCATCCCGACGGATTAGATCGAGTCGCTCAAGACCACAATTTTGAAAAAAAAGCCGAAATTAATCCTCCTGCTCAAAAACTCCCTTTTCATGCCATTTTTGATGAATACTCCCTGCGTGGTGTTCCCAAGTCAGTGGCAACTCCCCTCGCGGGTTTAATTGGCACATTAGTTGCCTTTGGACTGAGCTGCGGACTAGGTAAGATCGGGAGCAAAAAATCAGATTCACCCGATTCCCATTCCTAATTCGAGGCTTGGCCGTCTAAAAAATATGGTTCTGTTGCACGTTGGTACTTTTCAACTGGATCGAGACAGTCATCTTTCCACAATTTGGCATGATTTAACCCCTCAAATTCGTCTTATTTGTAGCCTATTATTCGTTTTCGCAACATCTTTTACAGCCAATGGACGTTGGTGGGCTTGGGCCATTTACGGGCTTGGTTTGGCTGGGATAATTACCCTCAGTCGAGTCACTTTTTCGGTATTAATCCGCAGGGTAGCGATCGAATTCGCTTTTATGGGAATAGTCCTTTTAGGTACGCTTTTTCGGGGAGGAGGTAACATTCTTTGGCAGTGGGGATGGTTACAGGTGACAACGGAAGGTATGACGGTTTTGGGTAGTGTTAGTATCAAAGCCCTGCTGTCTCTTTTAATGTTGAATTTACTGATCATGACGACTGCGATCACCGATTTATTAAAGGCGTTAATTTTCCTGAAAATGCCGCCCCTATTAGTCGCAATCTTTAGTTCAATGTATCGTTATCTTGGGGTTTTGATCGATGAATTGGAAACCATGCGTCGTGCTGCCCTGTCGCGGAACTTGATGAATAATCCCCGTTGGCAACGATTAATGGTAGGGAATATCATTGGTTCCTTGTTTATTCGCACCTACGAGCGGGGAGAACGCATTCATGCTTCCATGCTGGCGCGGGGTTATCAGGGTATCTCTGCGATCGCCGAGAATCCACCGATAAAAAAAGTAGATCGGCTTGTCTTGGTCTGCCTGATTACTCTTCTCAGTTTGGGACAAGGAATTTACCTTTTTTGAATCCAATGCACCACAATCCGATCGCTATCAAAAATCTCAGCTTTGCCTATGCCGATGGGATAGAGGCTCTAAAAAGGATTAATTTGTCGATTCAAGCCACAGAAAGGGTTGCTTTGGTGGGAGCAAATGGATCGGGAAAATCGACTTTGTTGTTACATTTAAATGGCTTATTGTTAGCCCAATCGGGAAAAATTTTAGTGGGAGACTACGAGGTTATTCCCCAAAATTTTAAATTAATTCGTAATTTTGTCGGAATGGTTTTTCAAAATCCTGATGATCAGATTTTCATGCCAACGGTAGGGGAAGATATAAAATTTGGCCCCATGAATCAAGGAATTAGGGGGAAAAATCTTGATGATCGCGCTTTGCAGGCTTTACAAGCCGTCGGACTTGATCCCAATTTATATCAATCGCGCAATGCCAATCATTTATCGGGAGGAGAAAAAAAGCGGGTGGCGATCGCGGGAGTTTTGGCTATGCACCCCCAAATTTTAGTATTGGATGAACCCTCGGCGCAGCTTGATCCCCGTAGTCGTCGTCAATTGATTGAGTTATTACGGACTCTTTCCTTGACTCAGTTCATTGCGACCCATGATTTAGATTTGGCGTTGGAATTATGCGATCGCACCATTATTCTCAGTCAAGGGCAGGTTGTCAGAGATGGCCTAACGCAGGAAATTTTGAGGGATGCTCCCACATTAGAACGCTACCAACTTGAATTGCCGTTAAGTTGCGGTCGTCGCCACTATTGACGGAAAATTGACGGAAAGTCATCGCGGTTGGTTTCTAATTGACGTAATTCTAGACCCTGTTCAAAGATCTGGTTAATCGCTAACATTTGTCCATCCTGGGTCATAAATTTATGATCAGCCGTCGCGCGAATCACAGAACCATTTTCTAACTTGTATTCAAAGACTTCTTGAGACCCCCGATGATGCCATTGGGCGATCGCCTGGGTATAAATAAAACCGTTGCGATCGACACTATAAACGGTACAGTCAATTTCTTCCTCAGCAATTTTGCCAATGGGTAAAGCTCCATATTCAACGGTGAGAATTAAACTGTCATAACTTAAACAATATTCCGCAAAATTTACCATCTGATCAAAAAGGCTTTCAGAGACTTTACTTGTCACGCCATTTTTAGTCGCCCCATCAATAAATTTTTCCCGATGTTTCTGCATTTCCGAGGCTTTCTTTTTCCCCATTGCCCGCCGTAATAAGTCTGCTTCTCCGAGGGAATATCCTGCCAAATCTTGAGCCATTTTCATAATTTGCTCTTGATAACAGTTATGGGTGACAATCCCCTCCGCCAAAAAATAGGGAGAAGATTGATCTGCCATTTCTAAATCAAAACAATCCGCTTCGCCCGCATCTTCCAAGGAAACAACATGAACTAATCGTGCATCTTCGAGATAGGTTTGTTGATAATTATTCTGATAAATCGCGTGCCAATTTTCTAGGTTTTCTTTATAACTGGAATTCGTTGGTTTAAATAAAACTGCTTTTTGCAAAGATCGTTTAATAGTTTTACGGGTTTCTCGATCTGTCTGGATGATCGCTGTTTCTAATTGTTCGGCAAATTCCTGGGTAATAATCGGTAAATAATTTTCCTCTATTTCGTAGATTTTATCAGGTAGTAGAGGTTCCCCTAAAAGTGCTTTAAAACGACTGCGATCGCTGACATAAACATAATTGTTTCCCACAGAATAATTAATTTTTAAACTACCCAATAACCAAGCAACTTGTTGAAGTAACTGGGCAGAGCTACTCCGAAAATAAACTAAACGCGCACTATAACAACCATCACTATCCCAAAGCCCTTTTAATAAATCTAAGCGATCGTTCTCTTGATAATTAACTATTTCTGATGGTAAATGTTTAACGGTTGATTTTACTTTCCAATTCCTGCTTCCATAAATTTGATCCAAAAACTGAGTTAAAGGCGTTGGATTCGGAGCCGTATTAAATTTTGAGTAAGCATACCAGCAACGAGTATGAAAATAATATTTAGGTTCTCCGCCCCAGGTTTGGAATAATAACTGAGAAACCCAATCCGCCGTTTTTTCAGTTTTACAGGCAATATTAGGAGTTGAGGAAACCAAATTACCATCACCGATTAACAATCCTAAAAGATAGGCTTGATTCGGTTTTAATTGTTTGCTATTGCTTGACTGTGGCCACTTTTCGTAGAGAGCAGAACTATAGATATGGGCATTCTTCATTCCCTCTTCGCCAACTTTTAATTCCCTTGCTAAACAATCTCCTTCAGGTGTTAAAAAACGATGATTTTTTCCTGAATAGATAACTGTCCCACTAGAAAGGGTAATTTTGACAATTTCCTTTTTCCCACTTGACCATTGCTTGGCGACTTTGGCTGGCCAAACTTTTTTTCCATTAGAGGTTAAAACCGTGTCTCCTGCCTGAATGTTTTCAATAGGAATCTGTTTACCATCAGGTTGATTAATTAAAGTTCCCCCAGGCAAACATAAAACCCCGTAGGTTTCATTTAAAATTGTTTCTAATAAAGGATGTTCATAGGCGATCGCCTCTCTGCCATGTTTGCGATCGATAAACTTAGGAATTAACCCCGCATCCAACGGGCCAGGCCGATAGAGAGCCAAAATAGAAGAAATATCTTCAATACTAGAGGGCTTTAAATCTCGAACAATTTGGCGCATTCCCGATGATTCTAACTGAAAAATTCCTTCCAAATCCCCATCTTCTAATAAGCTATGGGTCTTCTTGACATCGGCTGGTAATTTTTTGATTGATCCCTTAGCCATAATCTCTAAGGCTTTACGTTCACCTAATGGTAACTCATCCAGGTCAATAATTTCTCCCTTATTTTGTTTAATTAAATCCGTTGCTCGTTGTAAGGTGGTTAAATTTTTTAATCCTAAAAAGTCCATTTTCAATAAACCCAAGGACTCGATATCTTCCATAAAATATTGAGTAATGACTGAGCCATCATTATTTTTTTGGAGAGGAACAATTTCATCTAAAGGTTCCGAGGAAATTACCACCCCCGCCGCATGAACGCCAAAGGTTTTATTGGTTCCTTCAATCCGAATGGCCATATCAAGCCAACGTCTGACTTCGGGATCATTATCATAATGATTTTTAAATTCAGGCTCTGGGGTTTCTGCCGAAATCATTACCTTTAATTTGGTGGGTTTTCCCCGTGAAACAGGAATCAGTTTAGCCATTTTGTCAGACTGAGCGTAGGGAATTCCTAATACCCTGGCCACATCTTTTAAGACAGATTTAGACGTTAATCGGTTAAAAGTAATAATCTGAGCAACATTGGCTTCTCCATATTTCTCCGTCACGTATTTAATCATGTCATCGCGCCGATCAATACAAAAATCCGTATCAACGTCAGGCATGGACTTTCTTTCAGGATTGAGAAAACGTTCAAAGAGTAAGCCATGATGAACGGGATCAATATTGGTAATTCTTAAACAATAGGCAACCAAAGAACCGGCCGCGGATCCTCTACCAGGGCCGACAGCAATATTGTTATCTCTAGCATATTTAATGTAGTCCCATACAACTAAAAAATAGGTCGAAAAACCCATTCTTTGTAACATTTTTAATTCGTATTCCAGACGTTCTTGATAAACAGGTTCAACTTCCTCAAAGGAACGACATTTTAATCTTTCAAGCAAACCCTGTCTAGAAATTTCTTCCACATAGGTATCAGGCGTATGATTCGGAGGAACGGGATAATTAGGAATACGGGGTTCTCCTAATATGTTATAGGGTTCTATTTTTTCAGCAACTTCGAGGGTATTGTTAATCGCTTCTTCGATAATTTCATTGGGTAAATGATCCCGAAATAGTTGCCGCATTTCGTCGGCGGATTTAAGATATTCTGTGCCACTGTAACGGAGTCTTTTGTCTTCGGTAATGAGCTTTCCTGTTTGAATACAAAGTAGCGCATCATGGGCTTCTACGTCGTAACAAGAAATAAAATGGGAGTCATTCGTCGCAATGAGTTTAATGCCTAACTCTTTGGCAATTTTAACGATTTGAACATTGACAATTCTATCTTCAATCGAACCATGATCTTGAATTTCTAAATAATAATCTTCTCCAAATAAATCCTGATACCATTTAGCGACTTCCCTGGCGTGTGCTAGATCTCCTTTGAGAATTGCTTGGGGAACTTCTCCCCCTAGACAAGCACTGGTTACGATTAAGTCTTCATGATATTGGGTGAGTAATTCTTTGTTAATACACGGTCTAGAAAAAATGCCTTTTCCTTGGATTCCTTTGAGACTAGAAATCGTTGTTAACTTGACTAAATTTTTATAACCTTTCGTATTTTTAGCTAAAACGACCTGATGAAAGCGACGATTTTTTTTGTTTTCTTCGATGTTGCCATTGATGACATACATTTCGTTGCCAATAATCGGCTTAATCGGTTTATTGCGACAGAGTTTAATCATTTCGATCGCGCCATACATGACTCCATGATCCGTTAAGGCGATCGCGGGCATTCCGAGTTCTACGGCACGATCAATCAGACTCGGTAACTGGGAAGCACCATCAAGAAGACTGTAATCACTGTGAATATGTAAGCCAACAAAAGACATTTTCTAAGAAAACCTAAGTTTAATAATTTAATCAATTTTTTGGGCAAGGGGCTTAAGCCCCTTGTTTTTATTAATCCATTTAATTTTTGTTAATTATTGCCATCCTATTTTCTAAGCAAAATTAACGGGCATCAGTCCGTACCAGATAGGGAAACTTACTCTTCTCTATATTAAACCATTCTTCTTGAAGATCATGGTTGGCAGGACTGGCAATCGCGGCATCGACTATTTGTTTCCATTCACCATTATTTTTCGGTAAAATACAGCCATATAATTCCGTTGTAATCGGTTGTCGGGGCGTGAGGATAAATTGACGGGGATCATTGCCATCTTTGACTAATTCTCCAATCAAGAGAATGCCATCACTCACTACTGCGCTTACGTCGCCCTTGGCTAATTTCGTAATCCCTTCTTGACGGTTTTTGACTTCTAACCATTTTGCAGTGGGATAGATTTGGGGAATAATATCAAATGTAGTTGTATTAGGAATGTAGGCGATCGCTTGATCTTTAAGGGTTCCATTCACATCAAAATTTTTATCATTAGATTTTTTGATCAAAAATTGCGCCCCCGTAATAAAAAAAGGAATAGAAAAATCAACCCTTTCTAGACGTTCTTGGGTAATCGTTGTCGCTTCACAAACAATATCTAGATTGCCATTCTTGACTTCTCTAAAACGATCATTTACCGTCACGGTTGCTAAATTAAGCTTGATTTTTTTGTTTAATTTTTCTTCTAATTTTTTGTGTATTAAAGACAACAAATCAACCGAATATCCTTCTAATTTTCCTTGAGAATTAGTATAGCTAAAGGGAACCGTATCGGCGCGAGAACCCGCTTTTAATTCTCCTGTACGAGCTACTTTTTCGAGAACGGTCTCGGCTTGGGCATGGCTAGAAAAGGTCGTAAGGCAAAGAAAAGCTAATAAAGAAAGAAGAATTCGATTTTTCATAGGGTTAAATCGTCCGTAAAATAGTGAAAATGAGAAAATACTGGAGAGATACAGATGAATGCCTGTGGCTAAACTCTTCCATACTCAAATTTGGGTAATCATAACAGTTTTGTTATCCAGTAGTCGATAGGTAAATTTTCTGCGTATCCTAGAAGAGTAGCGTTAATTAACCCATCAATCATTTATTTGGATGACCCTATGCGTGATTTGGTACAAAAAGCCTTTTATCTCGGAATTGGACTAGCATCCTATGCCGCCGAGAAAGCCAATGTTAATTTACAGGAATTAAAATCCCAAGCTCAGAAGTTGGCAGATGAGATGGTCTTGCGGGGTGAAATGACGGCAGAGGAAGCTCGTCGCTATGTGGACGAACTGGTGAATCAGGCTCAAGTCAATCCTGCGGAAACAACGGAAAGTTCCGCTCCCCGTGAACCCCGTCGCATTGAAATTGTGTTTGATGAGGCTGAGGAATCGGGTCAAGAGATTGCTAAGACGGAAAATTCCCCTAATGCAGAGGATTTACGCAAACAAGTAGAGGCTTTACAGGAGGAGTTGCGGCGCATTCGTCGAAATTAAGATTAACCACCAATTTGACTTTTGTATGAATGCTGTGATATCAGGATAAACTCGATGACTAACCCAAATCATGATCCCAATAGTTCAAATGATTCCAAGGAAACGTTGCCGCCCGATCTATCGTTTTTTTTAGAGGCGATCGCCCTTAGTTTTGAAGATTTTTTAGGAGAAATCAATCAGGCGATCGAAGAGGTTGCGGATAATCTCCAACGGGAATTGGGGCAGGAAATGGAACTATTTTGGCAAGATTTTGTTGCCCCTTTGCTCGATTTAGAAATTGAATGGGAAAGCCGTACCGATCTGACTGAGCATTTTACCGATGACCCCGACGGTTGGCTAAATCCTAAAATTGAAGCCACCAGGGAGAACCATCCTGCCTGTGTGGGCTGTGTCAATTATCATGGTCGTCTTTATAACGGAACCCTATTGGTTTGTGGAATGCACCCCTATGGTGTGGAAGAAAGTCATTGTCTGGATTGGGAAAAAATACCAAACAGCAGGTGACGGTAATCCTCCCCTCGTTCGATTGGGACAAGATCTGTCACGATTGCTATTGTGGAGAGTAGGGCTATTATTTTGCGAGAAAATCAAGGCGAAAACCTATGGATACGAATGATTGGTTAAAACAGTTATTGTTAATGGGCATTGGCACGACTTCCCTGGTTGCTGAAAAATTTGGGGAAGCCAGCGAGCAGTGGGTTAAAGATGGTAAAATCAATCCCGATCAAGCCAAAGCGTTTGTGGATGATTTACTGCTTCAGATTAAAACCGAACAGAGTCATTTTGAAACGAATTTAGAACGTCAATTACGGAATATGCTCCAGGATATTGGGGTTCCCCGTCAGTCTGAAATGGACGAGTTGCGGGGGCGAATTGACCGCCTAGAAAGACAAATCCGAGAGTTAGAAAATCAGCGTTGGCGATAATTTTGGTCATCGTCAAGGCAACAATGAGGAATCGTTAATGAAAGAAGTTTTAATTAGTTTTTCTGTTGTACTCTTTTTTTGTGGTTTATTGATTGTTTCTGCTATTTTTAAACCCAATACCTCCCCTGCGATCGCGGCCAATTTACAAGTGTCCTCACCGAGCATCGCCCAATCACCCATTAGCCAGGAAACTATCGCCATGAATTTAGACAATGCCATCACCACGCCTTCAGGATTAAAGTATATTGATACGGAAGTTGGCACGGGAGCGAGTCCCACGAAAGGACAAACCGTCAAAGTCCACTACACAGGAACCTTGACCGATGGTAAAAAGTTTGACAGTTCCGTTGATAGAGGGCAACCTTTTTCTTTTAAAATCGGTGTCGGTCAAGTCATTAAAGGCTGGGATGAAGGCGTTGCGACCATGAAAGTTGGCGGTAAACGTACCTTAATTATTCCTCCCGATTTGGGTTACGGAGAACGGGGAGCAGGGGGACTGATTCCTGGTAATGCGACGCTTCTATTTGATGTGGAATTATTAGGCATTAATTAAATTTAGTTTTTTGCTCAAAAGAAGTCAGGAGTTAAGCAATTGAAGCTTTCTTCTGACTTTTTTTAATGATGATATTTCTCCGCTTGCGATCGCCCTCCAATTCTCCCCCTTTTTTTTAAGCGATCGCGTCTAACAATCCCTTATCCTAGAAAGCATAAAGAGACAATCGGCTAACTTCTCCCCATCTATTCACAAATCCAACGAAAGCGTAACCTATGCCGAACCCTACCGTTGAAATTAAACTAGAAGATATTTTAGTCAGTATCCAAAAAGACCTTAAGGATATTCGAGAGGACTTAACTGACCTCAAAGTATCCCAGGTAGAAATCAAGGGAGAGATTAAAGCTCTTGATGAAAAACTTTCAGGACAAGTTAAAGCTCTTGATGAAAAATTTTCAGGACAAGTTAAAAATCTTGATGAAAAACTTTCAGGACAAGTTAAAACGCTTGATGAAAAACTCTCAGGACAAGGCAAAACTCTTGACGAAAAAGTAACAGGTATCGGTAAACGTCTGGAAAATCAAGAATTTCTCAATAGAGGCATTCTAGCGGCTCTGATTGTGGCTCTGATCGCGGGTGCGGCTAAACTTTTTGGTTGGCTTCCGATTTCTTAATCTGCGATCGCGTCTCCTCATTTCAATTTTAATCAAAGCGATCGCTTCTTAAACTTTAACGCTGAATCTCAAATGCGATCGCGGTTTAAATTTCATCATTGAAAGAAGATAGACGTTATTCAAAGGCTTCCCTTAAAACGGTTTGCATGAGATCTTCGGCGAGTTGTTTGCGGTGTTTGATTTGTTGTTCTAGTTGATCGATGATGTTCATTAAGCGATCAGTAAATTCTCAAATAGATTGGTATTATTCCATCGATAAATATTAAAATCTCGCCGATCGCTAGTCAAAATTCTCCCATGTCCTAGATGTTCGGCTAATACAACTAAAGAGGCATCGGCAAAATCCATTGGTAGGTTGGCATAGCGTCTCATTAGTTCGACCATGCGAGTGATGTGATGTTTTTGGAAATCAAATACGGGAAATATGCCATTGGCAACTTCGGACAGGAATGCAAACTGCACGATTAATCCTGCATCTCGTGCTAAGAGATAGCTCGTCTCTGTGATTACGGGATAGGTGGTAATCAGAGGTTCGTTTAGGGTGGAGATGATTTGTATGGCGCGTTTATGGTCGCGATCGCGATTATTACCCAAGGCGATAAAAAATCCTGTGTCAGCGAGGATCATATTTTTCATTCATGATTGCTTGGAAACGCTCTTCTGAATTAGTGGCTAGGTCTGGGTCGCCGCTAAAACACCCGATAAATTTGCTTTGTCTAAGTTGTGCGATCGCATCAGATTGTGATGCTTGGATTTGTTGATAATAGGTGTCGATCGCTTGGGTAAGGGTACGATTTAGTAATGTTGCTGGGTCTTGGTTTGTTTGTTGTTGAATGTATTCTAGTTTTTGGGCTTGTTCGTCTTCTAGATGAATGGTGATGTCCATAGTTTGCTTTGTTTGTGGGGACTAAATTTTAAGTGTAGCGGATCATTCAAAGGCTTCGCGGAGGACGGTTTGCATGAGGTCTTCGGCGAGTTGTTTGCGGTGTTTGATTTGTTGTTCTAGTTGGTCGATGATGTTCATTAGGCGATCGACTTTTTCAACTATTGCTTTTTGTTCGGCAAGAGGAGAAAGGGGAAAAGGTTCGCCCAGCAATTCACCACGAGTTACATTATTCATTGATGTACTTTTCTGTGTAGAGAGTGATATTCGATACTTTCTGCTGGAATCAGATTTATTGTAAAGATTAACAATCTCAGGCAAAACTAAATCACTTAGCTTTACACGAATAGTTTTGTCACTTAACAATAAATTTAAGCTTAAAGATTCTACTAAACAACATAAACCAGCTAAACCTTTACTACCACTAGCACGACAAAAAATCAAATCTCCAATTTCAATTTTATATTTAATTTCTTCTGGTATAGATTCTGAATAAAGTTTGTTTTCTGATTCAAAAAAAATTCCAGAAGTAATTGCACTCGTTTTGATGATTCCCCAATCTCGATTACGAGTTTCACCATCTTTACATAAAAAGCTTTTCCCTGCTTCTGCTAATTTTATAACTTCTCCCAAACGACACCAAACCCAACTATCAGGAATAGAAAATTGAATTTCATCGATCGCGATTTCAGCGAGAGGTTTTTCTTTTTTGAGTTTGCCATCAGCGATTAACTGTTGTTTTTCGGTTTTGATTTTAGCGAGGAGTGCGGCGGCATCGGTATCTGGATTGCCTTTTTGCATTGGGTTTTGGGTGCGCCATTCTGCCGTGAGTTGACCCGCGATCGCCTCCTGCAAAATCGTCTGTTTCAACTGAGAAACGTATTTTTCTTGCTTGTCAAACTCAAAAATTAACTTATTTTTAAATTCTTGAAGTTTATTAAAAATAATAATAAAATCTTTCTGCTCATTAATTGGAGGCAAAGGAATTTCAATTTTAGCGACATCTTTAACTGCAAGAGATACATTTGCAGCACCTCTCATTAAAGGAACTATTTTGACATCTTTATAGAATAATAAGTATTGATGTAAAAAAGCCGCAGAAATCTCATTATCATTTTTTGGAATAATTGCTGCTAAAATTGTCCCAAGTGCAAATTTTCCTTCTTGATAATGGATATAATTAAGACTTTTTTTTCCATGTCCACTGGATGATATTAATGGAAGGCAAACAGCTTTAGCATCAAATTGGTAAGTAGCCGATGTTTTGCGATCTTTACCTGTTGTAACTAGGGTATATTCACCTGCAATCGCACTAGCAATTCCTGTTTCACCTTTGATAATATTGCAAAGTTCACCAATTGTTTTTTTAGGATAATTTTTCATTATTTATTCCAGTTGAGTTTATTAATATCATGGTAGGGGTAATTCATGAATTACCCCTACAAATTGTAATTCCTACGATTGACCATAACCCCTACGACAATTGGTTAACATATAATTGGGATGATTATCATCCAATTCCCATTGCATCGGATTATTAATAATGTATTCTCGGATTCTATTTAAATCTTCTTCACTACGAATCACTGTTTCATAATAATTACGTTGCCAAAATTTACCTTCATTGCCACGCATTTGATTAATTGCTTTAGCCGTTAACATTTTAAATTTTCCTACGACCTTTGATAAAATCATTTTTCTACGTTCCTTATCATTATTGACATTTAATGATCCATAAAAATTTGTTGACTCCAGAGACTTATCAATTACTAAAATTGCATGAAAATGATTAGGCATAATAACATATTCATCCAAATCTATATCTACAATAGTAGTTAGCAAATCTTCCCAAATCTCTCTAACGATTTTGCCATAATCATTTAAAATCATTTTTTCTTTTTGAATTTCTCCAAATAAACATTCACGATTTTGTACACAAATTGTTAAAAAATAAGCTCCATCAGAAGAATAATCAAAACCTTTTAGCCGAATAGATCGACGATTACGATGATTAAATAATGTCATAATTTTAAATCTGGTTTTTTTATTTTAATTTTTGGTGTTTTTTTTAGGTAGGGGTAATTCATGAATTACCCCTACAAATTAACCCTGTGCTAATTGTTTTTTTAACATATCTAATAAATCATCACTCTTTTTAAAAGAATCATGCAACATCCCCAACAACTCAACCGAACTATAACCCTGTTCCACCTCTAGCACATGAGGATTTTTCACATCCAAATTAAATCCATTTTTCTCTAACTCCGCAAAACTCACTCGCCAAGCCTGCTCACCCTCCTCACGATTATTCCACCAATCGCGCAACGACTGAAACTCACCCTTAACAATCGGCTTTGTCTTAGAATACGCCTTCACCCCATCGGGCAAACGATGCTCCCAATACCAAATATCCTCAGTCCGCTTACCCTTTGTAAAAAATAACAGATTAGTCGCCACCGAAGCATAGGGTTGAAACACCGAATTAGGTAAACGCACAATCGTATGGAGATTGCAAGACTCCAACAAATGCTGACGGATTCGCGCCTTCACCCCATCCCCCGTCAACGAACCATCAGGCAACACGATCGCCGCCCGTCCGCCCTCATGCAAATAGCGCACCATCAACAACAAAAACAAATCCGCACTTTCCGTCGTTCGATAACTCAACGGAAAATTATCCTGAACCCCATCCGTCACCGAAGCCCCAAATGGCGGATTAGCCAGAATCACATCCACCCGATCCGCTTCCCGAATCGAAGTATATTCCCGATTCAGACTATCGGTATATTCAATATTGGGAATCTCAATCTCATGCAAAAACAAATTCGTCACCGCCAACATAAACGGCAATGGCTTAAACTCCATCCCCTTAATCGTCTTTTCCAAGGTTTCCAGATCCCTAACCTGATCTAAACCCTGCGATCGCAAATGATTAATCGCACAGGTCAAAAAGCCCCCCGTCCCACAAGCAGGATCAAGCACCTTCTCGCCTAACTGCGGATTCACCATTTCCGTCATAAACTCCGTCAAAGCGCGGGGTGTATAAAACTCCCCATAGGCCCCCGCCGTCTGAAGTTCCCGCAAAATGGTCTCGTAAATATCCCCAAATAAATGTCGATCTTCCGAATTTTCAAAATCAATCTCATTGAGACTATTCAACACCTGCCGAATAATCGTCCCATTTTTCATGTAATTGTTCGTACCTTCAAAAATCTCCCGCACGATCGCCGCCCGTTGATTACCTGTACTTATGTCGAGATTTCGCAACGTAGGAAACAACTCTTCATCAATAAAAAGTCGTAACTTGTCCCCCGTCATCCCCTCCTTATCCGCCGCCCAATTTTCCCAACGTAGGCGATCGGGAACCACCGACACAAAATCATCCTTGAGTAACTCTAATTCCTTATCACTCGCATCTAGGATTTTTAAAAATAGCAACCATCCCAACTGCTCAATCCGTTGACCATCCCCCGACACACCAGGATCTTTCCGCATAAAATTACGCAGAGATTTAATATTGCCACTCAGATTTTTCATAGTCATTTTGTCGAATTACTTGATTAATCACTTTACGGTAAAAGCGTAAAACTAAAACAGTGCTGCGGACGAAACAAACTAAAATCACGCCGATCCAGTGTTAACACAGTTACAATATTCTCCCGTTCGGCGATCGCCATCACACTTGCATCCACAAAATCAATCCGACTATCCTGATATTGCGTCAAAATCTCCGCTGTCCGTAGCAAATCCCAATCCGTCAAAGCCATTAAAACAAACTTACTTTGTTCTAATCCGCGCAAAAAACGAATCAAAATCTCTGCACCCGCATCTCGCTGAATCAAATACGCGACTTCAGCCAATACCGTTTGAGGTAAAACGATTTCAACTTGCTGGAAATAAACCTCAGCTACTTCACCATGCCGAGGATCGGAACGATTTGTTAAAGCCACTACAAAACCAGTATCTCCTACTACTTTTTGCATGACCAACCTGATTTTGATGTAATTTCTGCTTCTAGAATTTCTTCAGCTTGCATCGCTAAATTTGGAGAACCTGCAAATAAACCAACCAAAGGGTCTTGTAAAACATCTTTTTGTATAGTTGAAGATAAATTTTGTGTAGATACTAAATATCGCTTTTTCAGAATCTGGACAAAATCAAATAATAGTTCCTGCGCTTCATTGGGCAAACTATCAATATCTTGATGTATTTGTTGTAGCTGTTGCATGATGTAATACCTCTA
Organism: Snowella sp.; assembly: GCA_003249095.1. Taxonomy (GTDB): domain Bacteria; phylum Cyanobacteriota; class Cyanobacteriia; order Cyanobacteriales; family Microcystaceae; genus Snowella. The sequence continues at coordinate 2,163 of QBMS01000027.1, read as the reverse complement.
AAGTTATTTGATTAATTTCAATTATGGTTCATGAATTGATTTACATGACCAAAAATAACCAGGCCCCACCGTTAAAATTTGCTCCGTTGGCATAAATAGCTCCCAATGGGCAAGCCCCGAATCATCCTGTAAATCTGGTTCTAAAATTAGTTGATAATGATTTTCAAAATTCAACGTTAAACGAATTGTTTCCGCATCAACTGTTAGATCAAGTAACTTTTTATTCTCTAATTGTTTAACTATTACCTTAGCATTTTTGGTCTCTTCATCTGTATCCGATTCCGAAGTAACCACTAAAACGCGATCGCCCTGCTTCACTATCCAAGGCGTAGCCCGCGCCCCAAATCGCCAACTACCCTTTAGTAAATGTGCTAATTTGGGATGATCATAGGGAGTCATTTCACCAAAATCTAATTCCAACTCATCACCATAACTAAAGGAAACTTGATGACAAATTTCACCAATCATCGGTTGGACAATAACAGGAATAATTTTGGCAAAATTTGGTTGAATAACTCGCTTTGTGGATATTACAGATGTTGTTCCCATTTTTTCAATCCCTTAAAACTTCTTTAAAAATTCTTCAGCTTTTTCTTGCAGTTCTTCCCAAGTAAAATCTCCTTTCGCATTCAATGTTCCAATATCACCATTGGCTTTTTCTTTTTCAATAAACTTGCCAAATTCCTTTCTAATTGGTGGTGACATACCAAATTCCCTGGCGATCGCATTAACCTGCTGAATATCACGTTTTTAACCCATCAATCAAGAGAGAAGAGAATTGCGTAAATTTTAGCATAAAATAGGAATTTTCTCTTAAGATTAAGCGACTCGATAAAGCTCGGATTTTAGTTCCCCTAAAGCAGATAGATATTGAGATTTACCGCCAAATAGCTGTATAATCTGTGATGGAGAGCCAAATTGCTTCAGAGGTTCTAATTTTAACACAGAAAGCTCTTCAACATTCTCGATGCCATCTGTTGCATATTTTTCTAAAAGCGCATTAATTATAAGTTTTGCCTGTAATTCATATTTAGCAAAAAAATCTCGTTTTTTGACGTTATCTGCTCTTTCTTTGCGAGTTAAAGGCGGACGATCCCAAGCAATATGACAAATTAGATCAAATAAGTCCAGATCTTTTTTAACATCTTTCTGCAAATTCTCAAGAATAATATCTTGTTTTCGTAGTTCCTCAATCAAGGCACTCTTTTTATCCGCTTGATTCCAACGACTTAAAAATTCATCTAAACCACTAAATTCTCCTAACAATCTTTGTTTCGTATAATCTCTTAAACTTGTCGTTACTAATTGTCCATCTTCATTAAGATATTGAGTCCGTTCATTTAAAATCGTCACCTCTACCCCAGCAATATAAACCTTACTTCGCGGTTCTGTGATAATATCACCCCCATCAATAATGGTCGGATTTTGGGTTTCTGGAATCTCATCATTATGATCAAAGTTGATAGTTTCCCCTGTTTCTTTGTCAATAATTTCTTCGGTGATATCGCCTGTAATATTTTCTACTGTAAAGGGTTCATTTTCTCGTACTTCTTTAATCATGACAGGATCATCATCAAAGGCAGGATCATAAAATTGATCGGTCACATTGCGAAAATCCATAATTGTAAAAAATCGTTTGTTAAACTCTTCATTAATTCGTGTTCCCCGTCCAATAATTTGCTTAAACTCAGTTGGTGATTGGATATTAGAATCCAGCACAATTAATTTACAAGTTTGAGCATCAACCCCTGTAGTCATTAGCTTAGAAGTGGTCGCAATAACAGGATAGCGTTCCTGGCAATGGTTCAGCCTGATTAAAGGCAGAAAGGATTACTGGGCAAAGGATTAGAGAAACAAAGAAGCAAATATAAGCTTGGAAGTAATGGTTATAACTTTACAGGGGTGTTAAGGGTAATAATACTATAAATAAATCGGTAAAAAAAGGAGAGAGAGTATGTCAATCCAAAAGATAAAGCCAATCCAAGAGTTTAATGATTCTATATTTTGCAATGGGAAAGAAAAAGAATTATTTAAACGAGACTGTCCTCATTGTCACAGCGAGGAAGTGAAAATTCATTCTCATTACAAAACGAAAAATAATGGAGAGAGAAAAATATTTATCTGTCAAAAATGTGAGTCACTATATTCAGAAACGTATAATAC